>JADHYC010000091.1 GCA_016782645.1 Fidelibacterota bacterium
ACTACCTTTTGCAGGCTTGTTTTTCTGAACTAATAGAAGATATAACATTATGAATACAAGAAGACTGTGAGGCAAGAACATTGAAAAATATCGAGCAGAAGGAAAATCCAGTTTTAAATCAGGGATAATAACACCCAAAGTTGAGCCGGACATTATCCAATAGTACAAAACATTGAACAGTTTTTTGTTTGGTTTGATGAGATATACGATTAGTAAAATCTGGCTGATACCACACAGATGAAATGGCAAGTCATTTGTTAAAGAAAAATCGTTTTGGAACAGAAAAATTATTCTCCACATTGTAACTTGAGTAAGAATTTGTACAGCCAGTAAGGGATTTAAACGTTTCTTGAGTTTTTCAGGATCAACAGTCTGGAGTTTGACGAGAATAAAAACCATCAATGCTGTGATAATAGAAAGAGCAATAAAATGAGAGAATCCAAATAATGTAAATGCTCTTTTCATCCTTCTATAATTTACAATTATAAGGTAGTAGAGCAAATAATCCTTTTGCGTAATGGCTAAGTTACTGTGTTAGACTAATTTTATTGCAAATTATATATTTATTGACTTTACATTTGAGAATAAAACTTGTCCCCTATTTCTATTAATCCATGAAAAAGCCAATAATCCGAGTATTCACCCACTCTTGAAATCAAGAGGGAGAACTAATTGGATATGAAATATTTCCAATGGGGCTTGAGGCTCTGCTATGTAGATGCAAACTGTATAGTTTTCAAATCGAACCAAACGGTTCGATACCACTTTAATTCATCAGCCCACTGCCTATCCATATTAATCCTTTGGAAAGTAATCCCGGGGCTTCGCTATTAGCCTCCGGCCATTCTGGAAAAAAGGTAAGCGTTTAACGTTGTCCGTTAATACACAATTACTGCTGAGTATCACTTTCTGGAATATAAAAAGCCGGTAAACATTTACACGTCACCGGCCTTTTAATAATACTCCCTCTCGATTATTTAATCAATGTACATTTGACCAGTTTTTGATATTCTTTAGTGACCATTTTAATGAAATATGTACCGGCACTCATAGGACTACCGTTGTCATTTTTTCCATCCCATAATACGGAATGAAAACCAGGTTGGTAATTTGTTTGAACAAGGGTACATACCTTTTGTCCTAAAAGATCATAAAGTTCGATCAGAACTTTTGTCTCAGAAGGAATATCAAATTGAATAGTAGTAGTAGGATTGAAAGGATTGGGGTATGCATCGTGAAGTGCAAACTCTTCAGGCAATTCTTCAACAACTGGTTTCCAAATTGGACCAAGACCTCTAACACTGCGTGAATTAGAATAGGCTGACTCCTGATCTACATTATCGACAGCCTTGACTTTATAGGTAGCGATGGTTTTTCCGAATTTACTAAATGTGATACCATTATCAATCCAGGAAGTAACCAGTCCGACATCTATAATCCAGGTGTTTGACCCGGAAGGATTAGTGTATGTTTTAGATACCAGATATTTCTGAATGTCAGCATCGCTGGGCGGCGTCCAGGTCAATTTCGGATGACTATTTACCCAGGTGATCGACTGCAAATATGGTGCACCGGGAATGTGATCATAGTAATAGGCGCCAATGTCCGGTGTAGTACCATCGGGATCAAATTCAGGTAAATATTGGCATTCAAACTCATCTCCTCCGGCATCGATACAAGGACTATTTATAGTGAGATTAAAATTTCCATTCTCCGGATCGAACAACAATGGATCAGAAGTTATTACATCATTTCCCATATATAAAGTCGACGTATTATATGCCACGTTGAAACCGGCGTCAACGCTACTTGCGGCCACCAAGGCACAATAGGAAGAATAGAAGATATTATTGTACGATACAACATCTATATCGCCATAGTCATCCCCTCCAACAAGATGGAGGTAAATGTCATTATCATCATAAAACACACAATTACATATTATTAAATCAACATTGGAGTTATAACTCGATAAATCGTCCTGCGGGAAGCCCCAAATACTGTAATCACAATCCCCGGTGAAAACAGAATTGGTAATTTTAATAGTAGAAGTTTGATTGGCTTCCGCCAGCCCGTCAGAAAATGAAACACCAACATCACAGTCTTCAAAAACAGCGCTGTCAATTTCAATGGAATTATCAACTATTCGGTCAATAAAAACACCTACATTGCTATTCTTAAATTTTGTATTATTCAGTACTGTCGATATATCTTCACCGTCAATATATACTCCACACTTGACATTCTTGATAGTTACATGTTTAAAATCAATCTCAGCATTATCTGTTTTAACAATTACCAAAGTATCAGCGGGATTAAACTGTAACCAATCATAATCGGCTGCTTTTCCGGAACCGGTTAACTGGATGGGATTATCGGCTGTGCCTAAGATCTTAATCTTACCTTCAACATCAATCGTAAACCCCTCGGTAAATTGGATATTTGCTCCGGCTGGAATGACTAACTTATCCCATGCTGAAATGGTAATAGTCTCATCAGGATGTAAGTTTATTGGATCACTCATATCATATTTGGCTTCGACTTCTGCTCCGGATTGATTGAAAACAACTCCGCATGATTCATGATTGTTTACGTTATTCTGATCAAAACTTGCCTTTCCATTCGGAGAATACCAATGGTCAAACTCATAAATATTATTATCAACAATACCATAATGGGGTGCACGTAGGGTGTAGATTGGTTCTGCTGGTAGTAATGCTTCATTCTCATTTAACAATATAGGATAATCAGCATTCGGCACAAAATAGTTATTTTCGTCATACCACGGGTCATTTAATTCAGGATTAATATCTATGTTTGAAGTTAATACTACATTTGTAGTAGATTTAAATTCTGCGATCCAATCAGGATTATATTTATTAAAATCAAAATCTTCACTCTGACGAAACTTCCCTGTACGAATAACATAATCCTTATCTTTCCAATGGCTCAGTTGATGTAATATTGTTCCTTTTGTAATTTGCCTTTCAAGAGTTGTTATATTATGAGCATCCCTATCCAATAAATTTCTCGTAGAGCCCGATGCGATTAAACTGCTTGAATTATGATCCAGGTAAAGATAACCTTCATCCTGACTATCAACAAGATTTCTGAAAAGTACACTCTCTCTTATCAATGGTTTGAGATTATCATGATTTGTTAAAGCCCAGTGAAGGCGACCTTTTTGACCTGTGGTCAAATTTGTAGAAGTTGAAATAAAATACATCAAGTTATCTGTTGGATATGGGTCTGTCCCTGTATCACCTACATAATCACCATTTCCACTAATATTTGCCTGTACATCATAAAGCCCTAAGGCAGCACAGATATAATATGCCATTGCCAATGGTAAATCACTTACATCGTCAGCACTAAAAAATAAAACCCTTGAATCAAATTCTCCAAATATTGATCCCCTTTCGGATAAATAATCATCTTCAGACCTGTTCTGAAATGTTGCAGGAATAAATAGTATCCTTAACTTTTTTTTATCAGAAGAACCATTTACTCTATACGAAAGCCATTGTACAAAACTACTATTGCATTCTAATTTACCATCAGATGGCATGCCCTCAATATAACTATCAATAGTCGAACTGGTTGCCTGTTCTATATCATCAAATTCAAAGTCTATCTTAAATGGTATAAAAATACTTCTTAAATTCGTTTTAAGATTTGACCATTCTGTATTACTAATATTATAACCCTGATCCGAATGATAATACTCAATTCCTCTAACGGTTATTCTACGTACTTCTGATGGAATATAAGGTGAATAATTCATCCCTGCTTGATTAATAGGATCATCTCTTGAATAACATGGCGGGTCATATACAGCAAATAACGTTTGTTGTAGTGTTACAAATAAACACACGATTAAGATAATTTTCTTTAACACTTTCTTTCTCCTTTTTTGAAATTAATAATTTCTTGTCATTACTTAACGATACCCTCTTGCAACAATTCCTCTGATATTCCCGCTGCTGCTTGTTGCTCCTACAGCAACGATAAAATCATCTTTTCCGCCAATGTCGCTCATACTGAGTTCTAACTGCACAGGATAGCGGTGAAGTGTTTCTCCATTGTAATGATATATCCTTCCAAATCCACATGAAAGAAATATATCATTGTGATCGTTAATCACCATACCGGTATATGAATAGTATTCTCCATCTCGGTGATCAGGATTTATCCATGACCAGATTATTGTATTATAATTTCCTGTAAGAGCCGATTCAATATATAATTCAGAATTACCTGCTAAATACAGATAATCACCAAAGGCACCCACTTCTTCAACATCTCCAACTGATATGCCGGGTGAGAATTCTTTCCTTTTCCATTTTCCATCACGGTACTCAACCATTTCCTTTGACCCAGTCCAAGAATCAGTACCACAAGCCCATACTATTCCTTTTGTTCCTGCTACTGACTTCAGATAATTATCAGTACCGCTGTCCATCAACTCGAATTCGGAGCCGTCGTAGTGCACTATTGTGCCAAACTCGCCAACAAAAAACATATTTGAAGAAGATGTTCCCCAACATCCACATATAGGACCACCACCAATTCCCATATCATCCAAATGATAAAAAGTCCATTTTTTACCATTTCCATGTAGAGGATACCCATAGTTTGCCCATATATCATCCTCAGAAAATGCGAATATACTTCTAACCGGTGGTGATATTATACCTCCACGAAACTCTGCCTCAATTCGAACTAATTCCCATTCTTCTCCGTCCCAATGAGCAGCATTGTATGGTTTATGCCATACACCAAGTGAATCATAAGTGTAAGTATCTTTAGTATAAATCTCGCCAACAACCCAGGCGTCATTTTTATTAATGACCGCTACATCGGTAAGAAAAGTACCATCATATCCGCTTCCTAGAGTATCCAATATCCATGTCATTTCATGACTTGAGGGTGACGTGGTGTGAATTATGAGTTCATCGCTGGAGTCTTTCACTGTGTTGCCTTGCAGGAAGTAGGCATGGTAGGTATAGTCGGTATCCGATTCAAGGAAGCTGTCTGTTACCAGAGTGTCATTATTTACAAGTGTTGTGTTGATTATTTCTTCGCCATCTCTTTTAATCATGAAGTTGTTGATATTGCCGGAATCGGAGATGGTGACTTTTAGTGTTACCCAGCTACAGAAGACCTCTTCAGCGGATAGGAAGATGTCATAATCCGGCTCAGGTGGTTCTTCCGGGCACTGGTAAAGCAGCAGAGAGATGATGGTGAGTATCATCAGGCTTATTGTTAGTTTTTTTGAGGACATCGCATTTCCTTTTTATTTTCTCTTTTCAATTGAAACTACAGTCTTTTGGCTGTAATTTCAACTGTCGATTAAACCTGTCAGGTTTGTGAAACCTGACAGGTTCCAGACGCCACCCCGCACCGGAGCTGCTACTCAAGTGCGGGGTTTTCATTTGTTTTTTTGGTTCATTCTTACCTCCTTTTTTGTTATTGTTGTTTTCTCTCGTTATATATAACTCAATATATAAAAATACCACCCGGTTTTTTGAAACCAGTAGGCATTTTATTTCTCTTTCAAAAAGCAGTATCGGCATTGCACCGATCACCGCCCCTACATTTGTACATACATCTTAAAGAATAAAAATACTTTAATCAAGCATTTTAATAATATTTAATAATCCTTTATATATTTTTTGTAATTAAAAGTGAGGAAAACATCCCTGATATCTAATTCACATAGAGAAGAGAGAGATTATTTTTAGAGACATTTGGATTGTGAATTTTAAATCATTTGACATTCAATAAGAAACAATGTAAAATTCCAGCCGATTGATTTTCAAAATGAAAAAATTAGATAGAAAAATTTGAGCGACGATCCCCCTTCCAACAAAAACAAGTCTTATTCAAGAACCTGGAAAAGTATAGAAAGCGTTCGTAAATATTCTAAGACAAGGTACCATAGCTTAGACCAGCGCTTTGTATCCTGGTGCGAACGGAAAATTGTCAACAAAATACTGAACAAAATTAAATTACCTGACAGTACGCTACTGGACATTCCCACCGGCTACGGGCGTTTTACACAGCTTTTCCTGGAAAACGACTTTAATATTACAAACGCAGATTTAAATCTATATGCACTTCTTTATCAAAGAGAACAGTATTTGGGAACTGCAAATTCCGTAGTTGCAAACGTGCTTGATATTCCCTTCAAAAACAATCAGTTTGATGTGGTTTTCAATTTCCGGCTTCTCCAGCATTTTAAAACGAACAAAGAAAGATGCACATTTCTAAAAGAATTGCACCTCACTACAAAAAAATGGGCTATCGTTTCCGTCTATATTAAATCCAACCTGCATATTATTACACAGAAAATATCTTCCCGTAAAAGAAAAATGACTATGATAGATTTAGATGTCTGGCGGGAAGAGGTAACAAATGAAGGATTTAAAATTGTAGAATCCCTGCAAGTCATACCGTTCTTTCACGCACAAATGATTTTTTTGCTCGAGAAAATCAATTGACAGGCATTTTGAATCCATTCAAATTGTTTTATCCAAGTCAATGAAAAAATAAATTGATTTAAGAACAAGCCTGTCTGTCGACAGGGCAGGGATCAACGATTTTCGATTTAAGTTATAAATCCACCTCAGGTGGGAAGTTAAATACTTATAAATAAATTTGAATTGTGAAAACGATTAAAATAAAGTTGTGCTGTTCCGAATGTCACGAAGGACTCCTTTGGAGAATCCCTTACGGGAAAAGAATTAAGAGAAATAAAATCTTTACCGAAGGCATGTCTCTGGCAAAATCAACAATAAATCTAAAATCGTTATTCGTTAATCCTTGTTCCGAGATCAAAAAAAAGGAGATGACTAGCAAACCGTTATATTGTTTTATATAAAGCAAATACTTTCGGGCTAATTTGCATCTATCTTTTTTTGCTTTACATAAGGGTCTTGCCAATATAATAATATGTTGCGGCTTGAAAAAAATCAAACCGATAAAACCAAGAGCGGCAATAAGACAAAAATAGAAAAATCCAATTGTCCAGCGAATCAGATATACTATTACATTCATTTATTCGAACCTAAGAAAACATCAATTTTTCACTTTCTATCAGGATTAACTAACCCAAATGTATAAATATAAGCACATTTAATAAATTGTTTTATAAGCTTAAGGCAAAAATTTCCTGTAAGATGGATAGCATTCCAATTTCCGTCAGGAGTACATTACTAATGGGGGATATTAAATTATTGTTTAGAAGAATAAGGAAGATTATTTGAATGAATCGATTATGGATGCTTTAATTGGCCAGACGAACACAGATGCGTTAGCAGAATATCTATTGGAATGGTTAACAAAGCAGAAATAGAACCCTTTATCAATTCGTAGCTAATAGAATTCTATTAGTGTACCGCGAAGTTCTGCTTCGCATCCCCTTATAAATACTGTTTTTATCCATTCGGATTGAATTGTATTCTGTTAGGCTAATAAATCAAACAATCACGCTTGAGCCTTTTCTATATTATCTTAAATCATTGAACTATATTTTAAGAAATACAAAATCCGTTTCACCCCGAAAGGTTAAACTGTTTTCTAAGGAGTTAAAACCCGTTTGGCTATAGCGGAACCAGGCTTTTACACAAAAAGAGAAACAAAGTCGAACTTATTAACATCCACCAGACCTTTATCCGTAATTTTAAGTTCAGGAATAACCGGTAAAGCCAAAAATGACAACGTCATAAACGGATTTTCTAATACACACCCTAGTTTATGTGCTTCT
>JADHYC010000092.1 GCA_016782645.1 Fidelibacterota bacterium
TAATCCTGCGATTACACCCAATATAGTCAGATGGTCAGGTGATACCCACTTAGGAAGCGCTTTTGCCATTTTTGGTAAATTTCTTTTTTCCCACGAACCTGTCCAGGTATTAATTATTCTTTCTGCTTTTTTGTTGTTTCCCATTATAATTCCTTTATTTTTTAGGTGCTTTAGATTTACGGAAAATAATAAATTCGTTTGAAAGAAATTTAAAAATAGGTCCTGGCAGCATTCCCAGGATATCCGCAAAAAGATAATGAACGTTTAGAAAGTGAGCAAGTGACCATAAAATTCCTAGATTAACAAGAGCATCTATCGAAGCGGTTACCAAATTATATTTTAGAAAGCGCTGAAAGAAGTCTTTTTTTGTATGGTGTACACGACCTCGCCAAGTTAAATAGTAATGCCAAATAAAATTATGAATTATAGCAATTTCTATTGCACATGCCCCCGCAATGGCGAGAGGTATATGGAAATTTCCATGTAATAACCATAATGAACCGAGATTAACAACGGTACCTATCCAGGCAATGACTTGAAATTTTATTATTCTTCCGAAATATAATTTCCTAAAATTCATACAGGTGGTAGTCAATTTACTTAAAAAATTTACGAACTAATTCAATTAATTTATCTTCTCCGACAATACTTAATGCTTCTAAAGGAAGTGACTTTTTAAATACATTTCCGTACATCTTTTTATCAAGTCTATCATCCAGATTAATTACAACTCCGGTATCTGTTGTAGAACGTATTAACCTGCCGAAACCCTGTCTGAATTTTAGAACTGACTCTGGAATATAATAATCGAAAAAGGGATTTTTTTCCTCTTTCTGTACTTTTTCGACATTTGCTTCAATGATAGGTTCTGATGGGACCGGAAATGGTAATTTATGCATTATAAGTATTTCAAGAGAGTCTCCAATAATATCAATACCTTCCCAGAAACTGTTTGTGCCAAAAAGGACAGAATTCTTTTCCTTACGGAATTGTTCCAAAAGATTGGTTCTTGATCCTCCATATCCCTGTGCCATTAACGTAGTTCCTAATTTTTTAAAAGAAGGACTCGTTATTTTGTAAATTTGTTTTAACGAAGAATAAGAAGTAAAAAGCACCATTATTCCTCTTTTAAATTCATCAGACAATCTAACTATGAGTGAAGCAATAGATTGATAGTCATTGTTCTTATATTTATTAGCATGATATGTACAAAACATTGCCTGTTCAGAATATTTAAAAGGAGAACCTACTGAAGATGTAATCCTCTTTTCATCACTAAAATGCGACATTCCTGTCCTGTTTTCCAGATAATCAAATGAGTCAGTAATTTGAAGTGTAGCAGAAGTCAAAATTGTGCTGTGCAAATTCTTATATATTTTATCATAGAGACATTTTGAGACATCTAAAGGGGTGAATACCAGCTCTACCGTTGTTTCTTTTCCCTTTGGCCCTATTTCATACCAAAAAACTATTTCTTCATTTTCTGCTTTAATAGATGTTTCTAAAATATTTTGATAGCTTTCTAATTGGGAAGATAAATTCTTTAATTTTACTCTTAATTCGTCAAATACTTTTGGGAAATCAACAACCAATTCTTCAATTTTAGTCAAAATCTCTTTTAAATTTTCTCTCAGATTTTTCAGTTCAAATATAAAGGTATTGGAATCGGCATCGAAATTCACAAATTCATCTTTAAATACTTTATATCTCTTTTTTATGCCGTACTTTTTTTCATTTTCGTTTGGCGTTTTTTGAGCAGCAATCCTTTTAAAAAATGCAGTTGCTGTAATGCCCAGATCATCAATATTTTCTTTAATCTTTTCAATATACATTTCGATTTCATGACGCTTTTTTAATTGCTGACTGAGCTGTTGTATATCTACTAATATTCCTCTTTCTGGCTTAGTAGAACTATAGATACTTTTTAACAAATAGTTAATTATTGGAAGGTTTATTTTTGAAGCAAAATAATTATACGAGTTCTTTTCCAAGTTATGAGCTTCGTCAACAACTAGAGTTGTATATTCAGGCAATACTCTTTTATCGGCAACAGAATCAGCGAGAAGTAAGGAATGATTTATAATTATAACATCAGACGAAGACGCCTGGTATCTGACTTTACCCAAAAAACAACCGTGATGCTTCTGACATAAATTTGAAGTACAATAACCGGGTTCGGAACATATTTCATTCCATATATATCTATTCCATGATAACTTAAAGCCACCACATTCTGAAATATCACCTGTCTGTGTATGTTTCAGCCATATTACAATCGGGATAATAGATGACCTGCTTGCAATATTTAATTTATTTGGTAAATCAGCAAGATAGCGGTACCATTTTGTAAAGCATAAATAATTAGACCTTCCTTTCAACAAAACTGCTTTAAAAGGCAGTTGTAATTTCTCTGAAGCAAAAGGTATTTCTTTGTAGAATACCTGCTCTTGAAGATTTTTTGTATTACTTGCAATTGCAAGACGCTGTTTTTCTTCAGCATTATTATTCAGCCATAAAATCGAAGGAATTAAATATGCCAGGGACTTCCCTACTCCCGTTCCAGCTTCGATCATTGCCGATCTATTATCATTTAAACAGGCTAAAACCGTTTTTGCCATTTCATTCTGCTGCGGTCTTGGTTCAAATCCAGGAAGATTCTTTGATATTAATCCTCCTTCATCAAAACACTTATCTATATCTTTTTCAGTAACATCTGGTGATGAATCACTTTCTTTGTCTATTTTAATACATTCACCAATTATATTGCTCTTAGCATACCAGTCAATTTCAGGCTCTTTACCCATTCCCATGGATTTTTTTAAAATAAGGCGCTCTGAAAGATTTCTATATAGCCATTTATTAGGATCATTAGTATCCTGCAAAATCATATTTACTATTTGAAGTGTTTCAAGATCATATAAAGTTGCTCTCTGAATTAATTTCGTAAATATTCTACCGGCGTTTATAGCATCAACTTCTGCCCTATGAGCCCCTTTTGAAGAAACCCCGCAATATTCAGAAACAGTTGTCAGTTTATGGTCATTGAGGTAAAAATAAAAAGCCTGTGAAAGTAAAAACGTATCGTATAGTCTATTAGTGATTCTTTTCTTCCTAAGCTCTTTATTTCGTTTAAAGTATTCCTTTAAGAAAGATATATCAAAGCCAATATTATGACCCACTAACGGGATTTTATCCAGGAAGTCAATTACCTCAGTTAACCTTTCTTTGAAATTTGGTTTCCCTTTTACCATATCCTGTGTTATACCGGTAATAAGCTCGATCTCCGGGGGAATATCAATCTCAGGATCACAAAGAAAAGATAGTGTTTCTTTTACTTCCCCGTCCTCAAATAGAACTGCTGAAAATTCTATGACTGAATCGTCTTTGGGATCTAATCCGGTAGTTTCAAGATCGAAGGCTATATATTTTGATAGATTAAGTTCTCGTAGAATAGATTTCATAAGGAATTATGTTCATTCTAATAAATTTTTGCTACTAAGATATACTCGAAGTTATTTTCCCTGAATAAATTACAAAGAATAATAAATATATGAACAGTTTGTTCCATAAACCGAGTTTTTTTAATAAACCTATTAACATTTGTATTCACCTATTTTTTCTGCTGTTGTGCAAGTGTGATAGCATCCACCGAGTAAACGAAATCGAATGAGAGTTACAAGGACGCTTAACCAAATGTTGATCCAATCCAATCTCCAATATGGTGTGTTATAATTATAACTATTATTGCGATGAGTATGTGTTCTACAATCACTTTCCATGGTTTTATTTTTTGCTCTTTAGCAATATAGAAGCTAAAAATGCCTAACAAAGATAAGCCCCATACCATACTCACAATAATTGCTTTTGGAAGTTGAAATAGCAAAAGGGGAATAATAAATGTCAAGGCGATGACAAATTTTGATAAAAAAGTGGAGATTGTCGATTCCCATATCTCTTTTGTAGTATGCTTATTCTCAGATTCTTCAGAGATATGGATCCCCAATGCATCTGAAAATGCATCAGCTATTGCTATTATCAATATACCCCCAATAACCACAAGCCTTGAACGGGTACCGGAATGTAAACCTACCATTAATCCAAGTGTTGTGATTATTCCGGAGGTCAAACCAAAACTAAATCCCGTTTTTATTGAATGTTTCATCATAAAAAAATATTTCAAACTTAAATAACTATTTTAGCGCCCGAGCAATTTTGCCTAACGTTCCGCATGTTTCCGAATTGCCGGGGGTATTTGGGTAAGCCCACAGAACGGCGAACCACAAACATGCTGTTATCGGAAGTCAATTTTTAGGCACTTTTCTGCCCCAAACAATTTTATCCCATACACGTTCATGAAGGTAATAGATTATTAGTTTTAAAATTAAATCAAGAATGCCTATCGCACCAGCTAAAGCTAAATTACCTGTAAAAATTAATACAAGAATTACTGTAATTAATGATGCAATAATTCTAAAACTAATTGCTTTTACAACGCTTCTTATATGTGTATCCATAAGTATCATAAGTATGCTCAAAAATTTAATTTAC
Organism: Fidelibacterota bacterium; assembly: GCA_016782645.1. Lineage (GTDB taxonomy): Bacteria > Fidelibacterota > UBA2242 > UBA2242 > UBA2242 > BS750m-G69. Next base: position 4,549 of record JADHYC010000092.1, read on the forward strand.
GATAGCTGTTGTTTGGACGGCAACATGAAAAAGCATTAGACTGGCTTTGCGGAACCACCCAAAATAGAAAACAATATCGCAAGAATCAACATTTGAACGATCCAGCCGATCGCACATACTCCTACAGCTCGTAATGTACTCTTATAATCAAGGGCTTGCCTGACCGCAATCACCATTGCCACCAGCATCCAGATTGAGGCGGCAAAAAAAACTATCGCTCCTAGCCCCGGGATGATACCAAACACTCGAAGTAAACCGGGAGAGCTCGAAAATCCTATGGTGCGCAATAATTCACCGATATCTGCTTCAGTCTGTGGTTCCGGAAGGAATTTCGTGCCAATAAAGTAAGTGAGATAAGCCCAGACATACCACCCGATAAGGGCTGTGATTGTCCCTATAAAAATCCCACTAAACCCTACTCTTGTAATGCTTCCTACTCCAGCTGCTATACTGGAGAGAACAACAACCCCCATGGCCTGACCCAGTGCCCCCCTGTCAGCCTCAACCTCTTCATACAGGTTAATATCCAGCTTAGCAGCACGAATAATACGATCCTTAAAAACAGTCATTGCATCCTCCTATATTTATTTACTATTTCAAATAATAATGTCCAATTCAAACTAATCGTCAAAATTTCAGATAGCGTTTTGCGTTTTTGTGAAGTGCTAAAGGTATTTGGGTGAGTGAAGCGAACCGTAAATACGCTGTTAGCTGGCTGTTCTCCTAATCTCAAAAGTCCTACTTAAAGAACCAATCCTTACCTACTCTGGACTCAAACCTCTGACTAATCCGATCTTCAAATCGCTCTTTCCCCACTTTAGATTTGGCCCTGAATAGGACTCGTGCAACTCCTTATTCCTCGCTCAATTGAAATCTCTTCGATGACATAGAAGGTTACCTGCCTGCCAGTGAATCTGGAGAGCGCCTCATCTGCCAATGCCATATTTACTTTGTATCGCAAAGTTTCCATATTTCCACCTTTATAGAGGAGTGCCCATTCGCCCGTTTGGATGATGTCGGGATCAGATGTTGAGTTAATGGAGGAACGAATTTCACTAGCGGGGAATTTTATAATCGGCCGCAAGTTGGTTAGCGCGTTTTGATACCCAGCTTCCTTTACTTTTGAGGAATAGAGCGATAGTATGCCCTTGCGGTCGCTGTATTTCACATACTTCCAAAAATTATTCACCGCTCGTTGTACTCCTTCTTGATCCGGTGACAGCGGAGTAACCCCTAGGGATTTAAAGAGTACGGTATCTACGACCGATTTACCAGGAAGGTCATTTGCTTTTCGGTATGAATCAATTTCCTGCGTTGTCTTAGGTCCCATAAGTCCATCTACTATCCTTACGTTGTACCCTAATTGCTTAAGCTTCTTTTGAACCTGATAGATATTACTGTCGAATTCGGCAGAAGTACTAACCGAACAAGCAAGTACAACCATGATGAGTACCTTCGCAATAGTTGCCATTCCAATAAAACAGCATCTTCGACCACGTTCTATGACATATGGCAATTCTATGCATGAGTAGTCATCGGGCCAAGCTTCAATCTTTCTCATCTCGTACCCCCTTATATCTATATGACTTTAGTATACGATAAACATGCATCTCGTTTAACGGAATCGGTGTATGCGAAGTTGTCGAGTGTAGCGAGCAGCATATACCGTGTTATCTGTAGTTGCCTTCGTAAGTCCACTCTAATTTTTCCTCAATTACTTTACGAATCCTTGTTTGAACTTGAGGTGGAGTATTCCTAACATATTCTTCTGCTTTTTCTCTTTCACAATCTTTGGTTTCCTTTTCTAGATATCTTATCACGCTGTTTTCAGTAACTTCATTTTTGGTTTTCTCTTCAAAGTTAGAGGGTAAATCTGTCCAAATTACGACATCGAATTTCTTTTTTATCATCCAATCCCGTATCTCATTTAAAACTTCCACAAGCCTACCGCGGTTCTTTTCTTCGTATGTTATTATTTTTAAACCATCTCTCATAGTAAATTCTTTCTTTACTCTATATATGTACCCTATTAGTTCTTCGCTGGTTTTTTCTCTTCTCCTTAAGTTTTCAATAGCTTCTTCTATTAAATCTACATCCATTTCAGTCCACAACGTTTGCACCCACCTGTCTTTTTGGTCTAAGTATTCGTCATATATCACTAATGTTAGTCTCCCATCGTTCGAAATTCCTGCAAATTCTATCGGTAATTTAGGACCATCTTCTCTCCAATTTTTATCTTTAATTCTTAGATTTTTAGGACACCATATCAAAGAGCCCCATCCAATAACTACTTTTTTCATTTTTCACACCTCAACAGCAATTGCAGATAACATAATTATTAACGAACCTTTGGTGCGTTTATTTTAATTATGGTTGAAGATTCTGTCCACTTAATTTCCCCCAGTTCGATCCTGCTACTACTTGTAATCAAATGGGATCTCCTTGAGATAAATCTCCCTTGTTTTCCATATATTTAACTAGCCCTGATTCTCTGGCAATTTTTTATTCCTCGAAGTTATGACCATTAACAACTAATATTCACTTTTCAAATATTCAAACTTTCACGTTTAACTGATGTTACACCCAAATTTTGTCAAGATAAACAACTTAAAATCCTGCAAATACTTTAGCTACATCTATTAATAATGCCGGTTTTTTTCTTACCGCCAATTTAAATATTTTCGTAAGTGTAATATCTTTTGAATCTACGCCTTGAAGCATTTCTGCTAATTGGTTTAAATCCTCATCAGTCATATCGTTTATCCATTCTTTCAAACGAAAATAACGTTCGTGACTTTTCCCAGTTTTTTTATTCCACTCATTCTGATATTCTTTGAGAAATTTTGAAGATTTATCACCTTTTTGAATGGCTTTTGCAGCAATAGTACCTGCTATTTTGCCTGCCAACATACCTGGTAAAATTCCTCCACCGGTCATTGGATTAACCTGATGAGCTGCATCGCCAACAACCATGAAATTATCTGCATAGATTTTGGAAATTGTCCTATCAACAGGCACACCACCTGCAACTGTAGTTAATAGCGATACGTCAGGAAATATTTCCTTAATAAATATTTCAAGGTAATCTATAGCCGGACGATTAGTTGCATATTTGCCATTAACACCAAGTCCGATGTTAGCAGTTCGATCTCCCTTTGGAAAAACCCACACATAGCCACCCGGTGCCCATCTTCTGGAAAAATA
>JADHYC010000093.1 GCA_016782645.1 Fidelibacterota bacterium
CTGTTGGTGGTTTGCGGATCGCAGGACGGCCAAGTTTCTAATGCGTGTTGAAGATGGGAATATTAAACAAGGATAGAATATGAATAAAACAATTAATGTGCTAATACTTGACGATAATGAACTGGTTGTTGAATGTTTGACTGAGAAATTTTTAACGACTAATCAATTATTCTGCGAAATGACAAATATCAATATTGTGCCATATTATTTAAAAATAGATTTAATTGAAGGGGCTGTCCAGATAGAAGAGTATCTCATTAAAAATTCAATTCATTACCTTCTACTTGATAGAGGTTTCATTACAATATATGATCCTGAAAATATTTCAAATTCAAAGCTAAATAAAGACAAACTTTACATTAGCAAAAGTGAAAAAAGTATCAAGATTAATGAAATTCTAAAAAAGGTCAATTTCAATAAAATAAAAAAATTAGATGGAGCTATTCTATATACTTATGACGAGCCTGAAGCTACTTCCGAGTGGTATGTAAAACCTGAAACAATAAAACAAGATTTAAAAAATATTATAGGGAATAAAGTTGATAAAGAAAATATCGAAGTTATTCTAACAAACAGTGAAATTTATAAATATGCAAATTATAGATTATTCGATCTTCAGCAAGAAAAAACAGATGATCGATATATCATATTAGGAGAAAAGGCTGATTTTAAACTCTATGGATTATTTTTAGGGGAAATATTATATCATCGAGTTTTGAAATTTGTAAATAAAAAGCACCAAATATTTATTAAAGCAAGAAAAACAAATATAAATAGAAAAGTACTGCTACTATTTATCATAATGTCTTCTTTAACTATTGGCGCAAATTCATTATATGGTATTGTCAGTAGATATATTGACAATAACGTCATCGTATGTCTATCGTCACTAATTTTTTCCCTTATATTACCCATCATTATTCTGTTTGTCAAACCTGAATGGATTATTGACATTGAATGATATAATAAAAATACTAAAGTATTTACAATCACTTATTGAAAAGATTCTTCTTCTTGTTGAAAAATTTCAGGAACTACAGCCTAAACAACAAATTCTGACTTGTGTTTTTGTTGCTCTCATAGGTATATTTTTTCTCCTATTAGTTTTATTATTTTTAATTCTAAAATTCAAGAAATTCCAAATTAATCGAAAAATACTTGGTGTTTGGTATGATCAATACGATCATAAAGAAAAACAACAAAATCATATCACACTCCTGAGAATAAAATATTTACATTTTATTAATGAGTATTATGTTTATGGAAAAGATTGGATCATTAACAATAATCAGTATAAATATGATGGAAAATGGGAATCCACAGTAATTAAGTATTTTAAACCAAATCAATTAAGGTATCTTTTTGATGCAGATTATAAAAATAACGAAAGTGATGTAAATGTTGGGCATACTATCTTAAAATTTGATCAAAATAACTATAGCTCATATGAAGGACATTTTGTAAATAAAATTGGAGAAGAAATGATTTTTGAACATTCATCAATTACGGGACATAAAATAAAGAGTATTAGGCAAAAACGACTATTCAAAAATGAAAAATATAAAGAACTAATTCAAGAAATTATCAATCAGAAGAAAAGTGAATCTAACTAATTATAAAGGTAGAAAGATTATTCTGTGAATATTTCATATAAAATTAATAACAATAGCATTATCCAGACGGCATTTATCCCATATAAACCATTCCAGATTAATTTAGTTACTGGTGTTGAAAATCAGAGTTTTGGGCTTGTTGGTGGGCTAATAGCAAAACTATTTCCAGTTAAAGCAACAAAAGGAATAGCAGTTCTTCAGTCAATAATGCAAACTTATACCGGTGAATTATTAGTTGAACATGGAGAATTGCCACAATCAGCAACATATGTAGGTGTTGATCCGGACAGACATTTACTATTTTCAACAGTTAAAGAAGAACTTATTTCACAACAAATATCTCTTGAAGAAGCTTCAAATATTCTTGCCACGGTTGGTTTGGAGGAATCTTTTTTAGTAAGAGAAATATCAAGCCTCAGTGGCGGTGAAAAAATGAAAGTTGTACTGGCTATTGCTTTTTCTACTAATGTCGACTGCTATATTTTACATGGAGTAATTCCATGGTTAGATAAAAATGGTAGAGATTTATTAAAATCCCATGTTCAAAATTTAAGAAACAAAGGAGCCTGTGTAATATTTTTTGAGCATGAAGTTCATTCATTAGAAAATTTTGTAGATGGAGTATATGAATTCGATGGTATTACTATTAAAGAGTCGAATATATTTAAAAAAACATCGTTCAATGAGTTAAATTCACAATTAGTAGAATCAGCAATTACATTATCAAATTGTATTCGAAGTTTAACCGATTCTCAAAATATCCTTCAGTTTAAAAATGTAGTTTTAAAAAAGCACCCTCTTAACGATTGGAATTCAGAAAATGTCCTGTTGAATAACATCACTTTTAATTTTAAAGATAACGAAATATATTTTTTAATTGGTGATAATGGTACCGGTAAATCAACTCTTGCCCAGATTGCATTCCGTGTTTTCACTCCCGACTCCGGAATAGTTTCTTTTTGTAATAAACCTATTACAAAATATAAAAGAGAAGAACTAGTCGAAAAAATCTGTTATGTAACACAATTTCCTGAACATCAAATAGTATTAAGTACAATAGGTGAATATAGAAAACAGTCTTTGAGCAGGAATAACTCATTATCATTAATGCTATTTAAAAAGTACTTAGATTTACCTGATAGTGTTCCTATCGGATCATTAACATACTTTCAGATGAAAGTATTAAACTTAATTTCTTTTATATCGGAAGCGACCAAATTGATAATACTTGATGAACCATCCTGGGGTCTGGATACAAACAATCAAATTGAATTGTTGAATATCTTAGTTGATATATCAAAAACTATACGGTTCACGTTATTAATAATTACACATGATTTTTGTTTTATGAAACCGCTATGTCCAAAAGTATTTTGGCTTCATGAAGGCATACTAACCATTTATGATAATATTAATGATTTTTGTAAAGAAGATAAAATCGTATCCAAATTTGATATTCCTAATAACTGGAGATAATCCATGATAATTAAAACAAAGATTATAATGTCACTTAGAAATATGCCCTTATTTATCAAAATAGGTTTTCTAATAATTGTTGCATCCTTGTTTTATATATCACCATTATTTGTGACAGAATCCTTAATGAAACCATATTTTTTCATTCTATTATTTATTGTCGTTTTATTTGCATCGTTTTGTCGGATCATTATTGGAAAAAAACTTTTCAAATCAATATTTTGGTTATGGTTTATAGGAGCCGCTATTTATTTGTTGATTAGTACAATACGCATTTACAATATGTCTTCACTTTCTCCATACCAGGAATACAATCATATTTTTGAACGTTGGCTTTACGTTGTTGCTCATTCTATAAGGTTACTCGGTACATTTGCAGTCGGTCTGATATTTATAAAAGTAACTTCACCAATAGAATTTCTAAATTGGGGAAAACCGGGATTATATTTCGCACTACTTTTAAGAGCGACTCAATACTCAACAGAGAAGTTCAATGAAGTTAGAATTGCGTTATTAATGCAAAACAAATGGCCTGACGATAATGGAAGAATTATTCAGCCTAAAAATGCATGGTTGACCATTAAATACGCTCCTGCATTAGTGGCGGTTACATTTAGAAATATAATTCAGTGGTTTCCATGGGCTTGGATATTCTTTACCAAATTACATAATAAACTGAAAGGAGTAAAAACATGAAAATTGCTTTTATCATTGTCATGGCGGGTGTGATAACTGCATTGACAATTGTAGTTCGTATTCCAATACCCGGTACTGGTGGGTATCTTAATTTAGGTGATATGGCGGTAGTATTTTGCGGACTATGGATTGGCGGATGGTGGGGGGCACTTGCTGCAGGTATCGGTAGTGCAACAGCTGATTTAATCGGTGGGTTTTTTATATTTATCCCGATTACATTTATTGCCAAAGGACTTGAAGGATTAATTGCAGGTACTCTTGGTCGGAAAAAACCAGTTTTTTTAATATTTGCTGTTTTTTCTATGGTAGCTGTTTACTTTTTATCTGAAATTTTTATCCCCGGTATGGGATGGTCTGCTGCGATAAGTGAGCTGCCTTTTAACTTAATTCAGGCTACAGTAGGGGCTATTGGTGGATTTACCATATATAAAGCAGTCTCTGTTGCTTTTCCTGTGAATTCTTCTCAAGAGGAGCTGAAAAATGGAACAAAGGAATGACAAACTGTTACTAATCATTAGCATTCTCTTAGGTATTAGCGTTCTTAAGTTGACAGAAGTATTTCAACTTGGTGAACAAATTAGATCAGTCTTGTTTTCCAAGTTGAACCAAGGTTTTTCAACTATTACTATTGGTGTATTTTTCTTTGTCAGTGGTTATGTCATATTTTATTTTCTCGTCGCTTTAGCAAGCTTTGGCATAATCCAACAACTTTGGGTGAATAATGACAATACTTCTTCACCTAATCTCGCTCCTATTGTTGGTATGTGTGTAACATCGCTCACTATTTCTTATTTGGCAGTTTTTTTTGTAATGATTTATGGATTGCATTAATAAGTCAATGTTCTAATTGGGTCGGGGTTCTATGAAGGAGTTATTGAGGTGTGAAAGAAAGTAGAAACGATTAACCCTAACTAATGGAGGTAAACATGGCTGGTGACAATCTCGTATCAATTCAGATTTCGCAGGAAGACCTGGATGCCGTCAAGACTGCCCTGACAACCATTGAGGAAAAACTACTGCCTCATTTGGTTGATTTGACCAAAGAAGATCGCAAAGGATTACCGAAAATGCGCGATAAAACGGTTCCCTTTGTGGAGAAAGCCCTGGAATATGCCGAAACGAATAGTCAATTGGTTCCGGCATACTTAAATGTGCCGGAAATGCGCACCGATTTCAATGCTGTGGGAACATTAACTGAGCTATATCGCAGGGTTGAACAACTGTATGACACGCTGGATGATACGATCCTGCTGTCCGGCAGCGAGGCGTACAAATCCGCTTTGAATTTCTATAAGGCGGTCAAGAACGCCGCAAAAGCGGGAGCGCACGGTGCGGAAGTCATTTCCAATGATCTGAAACAGCGCTTTGAGAAATCAAAAGAAAAGAAAAATCCGTAACCAAACAGAAAAGGACCGGTTGATAGATGCAAACATAAGCGCCGATCCGTCAGCCGGTCCATTATCAGTCATTCCGGAAATTTGGTATTTAAAATGACGTCATTGATGCCCGGAACAACAAACTTCCTATCTGAAACAGGAACGATGCTGTTTGAAACAGGAAACTTCCTATCTGAAACAGGAACGATGCTGTTTAAAACAACAAACTTCCTATTTGAAACAGGAACGATGCTGTTTGAAACAACAAATTTCCTATTTGAAACAGGAAACGTCCTGTCTGAAACAACGCTACATGGTGATTTATGGCATTTACAGATCCGGTAATGGAAGAAAACAGGCAACTGATCGACGCCGTATGGCAAAAAGGGAGCTTAATTCCAGATGAGAATCCATGGGTATGGCGAACCGACCGTTGCGGAAACATGATCTTTTATGCCGATTACGGCAATATCGATTCCGTATTTGGCTGGCTAATTGACCATATCGTGTCCCTGGCAAATGGCGGTACAGACAATATTGAGAATCTGCAGCCGGTACAGTGGGAAGAGCATATTTTTGTTCCGTTAAATACTCAGACCGGGCGGCAGCGAACAGGCTCAGATGAACAACTTTAAAATAATGGAGGCAATCATGGCAAAAAATCCAATTTATCAAACCTGTCAGGTTTTGTCCGCAGGACTTCTGCTGAAGGAAACCTGACAGGTTTAAACGGCTTAAAGGAGAAATAAAAAAAGAGGAGTCAGATTAATTATGAACAATATAGAAAAGAGGTGATAAAATGGAATACAGAAAGAAAAAGTGGAGCGATACATGGCACTGGTGTAAGAATTGTTCAAACTGGCCAACTTCAGATTATGATGTTCGATATACAAAACCAACTTCTGGCGAATTATGCAATCAATGCAAATCAAAAGAAAAAGATGGTGAATGTAAATAATAGTTGAAGATGAAATCTGGCTCCTCAGATTTTAATTAAAAAAATAACATTTCTGAAAAGATAATGGAACAATGGAAAAAATTAAAGGAGGTAGAGATGAGCAAAGGTCAAGATCGTATCGTTTATCGTCACCCCAAGGGAACGTGGGTAAACAAACGTATTGATTCAGAGAAAGCATCAAGTCTGCATAATACTCAACAAGATGCGATAGACGCAGCAAGGCGGATGTTAATCAATTCTAGAGGAGGGGAACTTATTGTGAAAGGACTTAATGGAAAAATCAGAAGCAAAGATACAATCCCGCCGGGAAATGATCCTTGTCCGCCAAAGGATAAAGAGCACTAGTGTCAAGTCACACTTGTAATGACGTATAGAATATAGTAAATTACTTCATCTAACCAAAGATGGAGTGACTATGAAGAAGTACAAAGTGACATTGACAAAAGAGGAGAGGCAAGAATTAACTTCCATAATCCAAAAAGGAAAGCACAGGTCCCAAAAAGTATTAAACGCCCTTATTCTTGTAAATTGTGATGAAGGTAAGCATCAACAAAATCGGTTAAAGAATAAAGAGATCTCTAGTGTTTTACAAATTAGTATGAGGAAAATTGATCGGGTAAAAAAGTGCTTTGTAGAGCAAGGATTAGAGATTGCTTTAAATGGTACTAAGGGGCAAAGGGTCTATGAAAAGAAAGCTGATGGTGATTTCGAAGCCCACCTGGTTGCTTTGAGTTGTAGCGCACCGCCGGAAGGTTTCGCCAGATGGTCGTTAAGATTACTTGCGGATAAGGTTGTCGAATTACATTACGTTGACAACATTTCTCATGAGACGATACGTCGCGTACTAAAAAAAACGAAATTAAACCTTGGCGGAAGAAGGGCTGGGTAATTCCACCGGATCAAAACAGTGATTTTGTTGCTCATATGGAAATGGTTCTGGATGTTTACAAAAAACCCTACGACCAAAATTTTCCGGTTATATGCATGGATGAATCTCCCAAGCAATTGATCAAAGAAACCCGGCAGCCATTAAATGCATATCCGGGAAGTTTGGTAAAATATGATTATGAATATGAGCGTTGCGGAGTTTGTAATATATTTCTCGCAAGTGAACCGTTGGCAGGCAGACGAATAGTGAAAATTACGAGAAGAAGAACGAAACTGGATTGGGCATATTTCATTGAGGATATATCAAAAAAATATAAAAATGCGAAGAAAATTATTTTAGTCATGGATAATTTGAATACGCACAAACCCGGTTCCCTTTATGAGGTATTTCCGCCGGAAAAGGCAAAATATATATGGGATAAATTCAGTCTTGTGTATACGCCGAAGCATGGAAGTTGGTTGAATATGGCAGAAATAGAGTTGAATGTTCTAATTGGACAATGCTTAAATAGAAGGATTGATAAAATTTCAACCATAAGAAGAGAATGTGCTGCATGGCAAGAGCACCGAAATAATAAGAATGCAAAGATAAACTGGCAGTTTACAGCAAAAGATGCTCGAATTAAACTAAAAAGACTTTATCCGACTTTACAGGATTGACATGACA
>JADHYC010000094.1 GCA_016782645.1 Fidelibacterota bacterium
TCCAACTGTTCTGACTCACTGCGGCATTAAAAAATCCGCTCATCCTCGCCATCCCTGCCGGATTGAAAAATAATGACCCAGACCCCATCTCTAATGTCGTCATCGCATCTCCTAATGCTCCGCCCCTGGCATCTGATCCCACACTTAAAAATTGAAACCCTGTCTGGGCTAATTTCTTCTGGGAAGAATAGACTAATGAAGATGCCGAACTAATTGTTAATATTACTAATATAAAACTGATAATATTCCGTTTCATATTTTTTAATCCTCCAATCACTGAACAGAATCGATTACTGTTCATATAGAATTACTGCATAAAATGTGCTTTTTTCTGTTTGATCTGTAGTAATCAATTGCAAAAGATATCCACCCATTTCAAAATCATACACATAACGGGATTTGACTTTCGGATAAGGCTTCTCTTTTATATGTTCGATACAACCGGCTATAATTTCAGGGGGCATTGAATCATCTAAAATCTCAAGAATATTACCCTCTTTACTAATTATATTCATCTTAACATAATCGGTAAAATAAAATACTACTTCTTTGCTTAGCTCGTTGTTGAATCTCAAGTAAGTAGTATCATAATTTGAAGAAGTTGATAGTTTAAATGTAGTATCATTAATAGAAACGACAACATTCTTTGCATCTAAAGAATCTAAAATTTCAGTGTAATTTTCTGAGGAAACTGTATCTACCTCTTCATTACCAAAATCTAATACAAAATAATTCAATGTATATTTCTTCTCTAATTCAATCATTCTATTGTAAATGACAGTATCAGTTGGAGCATTTAAAGTATCTAAAATAACAATAGTGGTATCATAGTAAAGTGTGGTGTCACGACCATCGGCTAAACTACATATTATAGTATCCAATACTGTAAATGTCGTATCATAAATTACTATTGTATCCGTTACATTGGTCATCGTATCAATAATACTAATTGTGCTATTGAAAACCTCTATCCAACGATTTGAAATAACGCTTGAAATATTTATTAATAGGGTGTCCCCGAATATTTCCGCAGCCATTTCATCAGAAGCTTCCATTTTGTATGTCTCTTTCTCAAAATCATCACAATTAATAAGAAATAAGGTCAATATCAATAGCAAGAAAGTTGCTAATCTCTTTAAAACATTTTTACCCATTTTATCTCTCCTTACTTACAAAATGTTAATATTCACTCTTTTTATCTGATAATTATAATTTTACGTACTGCCATGTCCCCTTTTCTGAATAAGATGTCTCCTGAAAATGGGTCGTTGTAATCTTCTGTTACTTCAAAATAGGCGATATAAATTCCACTGACAACGACCTGACGTGAAGACGTAATCGAATTCCATGACTCATCCCCACTTCCATCATTATGATTTATAGTTTCTATCAAATCTCCCCGTTCTGTAAAAATTTTTATTAAACATTTCGGAGGTATATTATAAAACATTATTCTATCGGGTGCACTTTCTCCATACTGAAGTTCTTTTGCTTTAATATTGTAAGGATTAGGAACTACCCTTATTTCTGATAGTTTATCACCGGGAGGACGACGTAAATATGCCGGCTCAATAGTTCTTGCCCAGAATAAGCTGCTCTCTAAAGGAAATCCCGGCTCAATAGTATTTACCGTTCCATCATCAAAAGAAGTAACATAATAGTAATAATCAAATCCCCTCTTTGCCGCTCTATCCTCATATCTATTAACTAAAGTATTTTCTGTTCCCTGTCCACACTCGTAAATTAAGTCAAAAGTAGTATCAGGTTTATGAATTACACGATACACTCTATATCCGGCAAAATGCTCATAAAATTCAGCGCTGTTTGACCATTCAAGGGTTATTCTGTCTCCACCAGAATTTATAGTGAGCATATCCGGAGGTGGTGGTGCTGGATCGTAGTTCAAATTGTTCTCCCAATTTTCCTTAGCCCTGCCTAACGTTTTAAGTATAGAGTCTTTTCCAGTAAAAACCCAGGTATTTTTAAACTCATCGGCTGTTCCGTCATCATAAGTTCCTGTAATTGTTGAATTATCAGGCAGTTTGAAATCATATGACACATTTGGATTATTATATGCATCAAACCATTGCTTCCCGATATCGTAACATTTTACACGGCTGAGTCCATTTACACCTTCCGCTAAAACAATATGAATACTGTCACCAGGCGCAAGTTCATACGGACCGAATCCAATACATTGTGAATATCCGCCAGGAGTTCCACCCCATAAGTCAGGAGCCTGTTCGGAAGCTTCTACTGCCTCAGAATGTGTCTTTACAGGATGTCCAGAACTCATTACCCTATATTCCTCTGCCATCATCACCGAATTAAATTGATCATTAGGTTGAGTAATGGGCACATCTGATCCGAGATATGGTGTTTGTTTAGGTTGATCAGGATCATTAGATGGATCATCAGGTGCTTTATCAGCCCATAATGTAATTACTCCCGGAAACTGTGGTGCTCCAAGGTGACCATCACCGGTTATATACGGTCCACCGATGTTATCAAAAGTACACTTTGAGTGAATACCCTGCCATGCATATATACATCTATAGGGATCACCGTATAGAACATGATTCATTGTGTTATGTCCCCATGATGTTGACTGTGGCAGATAGTATAAACCGTATGGACCAGTTTCCCTACAAATAGCATATCTATACTGAAAAAAGAAAATTACATCGTTAAGAGTTATATCGCGCTGTAACCACTCTTCTTTCTCTTTATCGTATTTGTATTCACCAGTATTTTTAAAAACATAATCATAAATGAAATAATTATCGTGATACCGCTGACTGAAAGCATATATCTTTCGCGTCATAGTAATACCAATAGAAGTATTTACAACATTATATAGCAATCTATCAGATTTAAGTGTTTCATCAACTTCATTTACTTCATCCATATAAACCGTATGCGAAGCAAGAATACCATCCGCAACTACCGTAGGATGATTGAATTTACTTATCAGCTTAAATTCTACAGGCATGAATTCACTCACTTCATCCAGACCTCTAGGACCACAGTGAGCAACTTTATAACTATAGTTTGTATTTACTAAAGGGTCATCATAATTTGTTGTACCTATCCATAATGCTTTTGATGCTTCACAATCCTGCCATTTATATAAAGCCGGCCATCTTAAACCATCCTGCTGATCTGGTATCTGACTTGTACGTCCAACTTCGATTTCACAGCCGGCACTTGAAAACCAGCTGTGCAGTGATCCGATACTTATCCACTTCGTTTCATCCCCAAGAGTTAGACTTGTAAAGATACATAAAACAAGAACTATACAACTAATTTTTTTAAATAGTGATTCTCTTTCCATAATTATTCCTCTTAATTTTTTACCTTAAATCAAATGATACTGTAATTCCAAAGAAGATATCTCTTGGTGTAAGAAAAGTATAGTATGATTGATTGGGCATATCTATATATGCTTTTGTATCAAGTATCTTATCCATCCTTTTGCTACTAACCTGAACCCATTCAGAGTTGAAATATTCCATATATTTTTCTGTGACAGTATCATAATATATTACACCTGAAAGCGGAGAAGTAATATCCTCAATATTTGGAGTCCATTCAATGGGCTGATATTCAACTCCTGATTTACGATAATCTCCAGGTCTATCATCACCGGGAATATTAGGATATGGAGACCCTGATTTCCCCAATTTTTCAGCAGTCTCTTCCGGAAAATGTAATGAATACATATAATAGTCATAATCATGAGAATCGTAAAAACACACACCGGAGAAATCTTTATGATTAAGAAGATTGCTTACATCAACGAAAAATTTTACACGTGCTTTTCCAAAGCTGAATACTTTGGATACCTTGAGATCTACATTATGATAATCTCTCCATTGAACATTATATGTTATCCCTGGAATACGATCGGGATTCCATGTAAACCAACCACCGGAAGTCCACCTTACAATAAAGTTGAAATTCCATCCTCCAAGTGGTTTCTGATCCCATAACTTAGGACCAAAGTCAAGAGGTGTATGAAAATCAATATTCGATTTCACTCTTGGTCTTGGTATTGGTTTCGATTGATAAGGGTTCAGGCGCAGATATTCTCGCTGGTCAGATGGATTTTCATAGTACGTCCCAACTCCAAAGTAACCGGAAGTACCGACTCTATATTCCAAATTAACACCCCCAGTAACCCACCTTCCATAAATCTTTGATATATCAATTTCAAATCCACGAGTGTCTTCATAATGATTGGCGGTTAATTGATCATAATTAACTTTGCCATCAACACTGATATATGTAGTCCAATTTTCCTGGTTGGATTTATCTTTATAATAAGCAGATAAGTGCAATAGATAAGTATCAAAAAGGGAATGATCATAACCAAGCTCATAAGTAATTGTTTTTGCAAGAGGAAGTGTAGGATCACCAAGATAGGCTAGTTGATTATTAGGAGCTCTTTGAATTCTATAAAGCCGTTCTGAAGTCGGCATCTGTCTGTAGTGTCCGTAGTTAAAATACATCTTAGAATTCACTGTAATAGGATGAGATATACCAATACGAGGACTAAAAGACAATTTCGGCTTAGCTTTTTTACTTTTAAAAATATCTTCATCATCAGAACTAAATTGAGTTGAAAAGAACTCCCTGGAGTAAAAGTCTGTATCATACCAGTTACCATTTGGATCAATATATTCCGCTATTATACCTATTGTACCGATAAATCCCTCATACTCAATCTTATCCTGGAGATACGCGGTTCCTCGATATGGTTTTCTTGTAAATTTGCTCCAGGTGTTTCCTTCTGGTAGAAACTTCATAACCATACCAAAATCCATATCAAAACTGTCATATACAAATTCGAGTCCTGTTTTAACCTGATTCCGATAATTTACCTGGCTGGTAAAATCAAACCGTGCAGTCCAGGTGGTGAATTCACTATAATCACGCGAAGTACTAATTGCTCCTCCCATACCCATTCCATCAATTCCCCATGTCGGTTCTTCCCAAAAACCGAAAGGCGCTTCATCAACAAAATATCCCTGAAAGATTTCATTAACTCTTGATGTATCACGGATGGCACCATGAGAAGTACGATATATTTTACCAATTCTTTTAACCTGCATCTCATAAAAAGTCCCTGATCCCAGCATATTTGTTAGTTTTGCAGAAATTGTATTATAATATCGGGACGTTGGACACCAGTAATCATTGGTATAAATCCTCCATGTTATCGTATGACCACTCCGATCTACTGCATCTGCAATATCCCATACATTGTCCATATAACTTGTGCCACCTGTTCTGGAATTTGTAGTTGCCTGAAGTTCACCATAAATTCCAAGAAGTGACAATTTCATTGATGGAGTAATATCTGATGTTAACTTTAGCATTGTGCTCTGATCATAAACACCATCTGTATTAAGATGCACTAGATACATATTTTGTATACTACGATATGATAAATAAAACCTGAGGTTACCCAGTGAAGAACTAATGAGTGGAACTGGACCACCAAAACCAAAATCTATATTTCGATCTGGACTATGTATATATCCTTTCTTACGATGCTCCCACTCATAAAGTTTTTTTGCTCCCGCCGGAGACAGGTCATTACTAGGATCATCATCCTGTAATGTTGATTGAGAGACTGCATTCCAACCACCTTCAAAACTTGGGTATTGCCTTTGAGTATAAATATCCCATGCGCCGTTATCAGTTCCCGTCCAGCATACTTCAGGATCAAGATATGGGCGAAGCCAGAAAGAATTATTATCGAACGGTGAAATTCCAAAATGCTTTGGTGCTGGCGGGCTATATCTCATCGAGAAAGTTCCACTGTAATATTTTGGGTTCCCTTCCTTCGCAACAACATTGACTACTCCTGACCGTACATTATGATACTCAGCGGTAAAGCCTCCGGATTGAACCGAAATCTCCTGTACGGCACTCAGAGGAAGAGATGTCATCGGTTGGTTTGTTCTTTCATCTCTAAGAATTATTCCATCAACCATAAAGATAACTTCATCTGACCCACTACCCCTGATCGAAAGTCCTGAAGTAACTCCAGCTTGCATACCAATAGCTTCAGTCACGCTTGAAATCGGTAGAGATTCGATTTCCTTTGAAGTAATACTTCTTTGACTGGCTGCAATATCTTTTTTAATCACTTTTCGCTGTGCAATTACTTCAACTACTTCACCCTTTAAGACTTCTTGTTTCATACGAAAATCCAATGTAGTAGTAAGATCTATTTCTACACGTGCACTACGAATTGTGTAAGTTGCATAGCCTATCATTGAAGCAGTAATATCATATAATCCTGGTGGAATATTTAAAATAACAAAATAGCCATCAATATCTGTGGCGGCGCCCATTGTTGTTCCTTCTATGACAACATTAACTCCTACTAAAGGTTCTCCAGTAGTAGCATCAACGACTCTTCCAGATATTTTTCCAGTTGTTCCAGCAATAATAATTACAACTGAAAAAAGAAGGAAACAAAATGTTGCGACTAATATTTTTTTCATTTGCTATCTCTCCCTCTAAAAATTTATCATTTTAAGATTTAATAAGAGCTTTTATTAGACAATTTCACATAATTTCGTGAAGAGGTTATTCTCATCTCTAATTGAAATATTTTTAGGTTAATTTTACTCATAATTTCGAAAAATAAAAAAAGTTCTACCCTTCTATTAAGAAGAACAGAACAATATAATCTTTGTAAATTTGAATAAAGTACAATGAAATAACAATTATTTACTTTTTATTCACCCATTTTTTTACTATACCCCACACACTAGAAATTTATTGCCTTCATCAAATCATGTCAAGTTATATTTATAAGTACAATCACTAAAACTGCAAAATTAAACATCTTTGTAACACAATTTTTTATCTGTTTCTTTAAAGTGTGAATCTTAATGTAAAACTTTGTACCTCATTGAGGATACCAAATGGTGTATATGAGTAATCAACAGCAAGATTGAATAGTTTAATTCCTATTCCAAAATTAGAGGCTCGCTCACCTCTATTGGACATGAATCCATACCTTACAAATAGCATTTCTTTCATGGCATATTCAATCCCTAAATTTATATATTCTGGATATGAGCGAGGATGTACAGCATCAATAGTAAATAAAATTTTATTTGTCTTTCCATACTGTGGCAATAAATCAATCAAATCCATAGATATGCCCATGCTGAATGTCAGAGGTAATTGAAATCCTTCATCTTCGTATTTTATCTCATTCGAAAAGTTCCTAACGGACATACCAAAAGCGAGACTTTTCCAGCCTGTTTCGAATAATGTACCAAAATCAAAAGCTGTTGCAAATGCTTTATATTTCCTTTTAGCCAGGCTATCTTCAATGTCTACAACACAGCTGCCAAGCTGCTGCCCGGTATATTTTATTTGCCCACC
>JADHYC010000031.1 GCA_016782645.1 Fidelibacterota bacterium
CAATAAAGCGAAAAATCCCGAGATATAGAGAAGTGTTTTAAACCTCTTTTCATCCAGACGCTCAATTATTGACCGTAGTCCAAACATTGCCAGAATAATTGTTATGAATGAGATTAACACTAAGATCATCATCGGTACGCGGAATTTGCTGAAGTAGGGCAGATAATAGAACAGCAATTTATAGAGCGGCGGAAAATGGTGTCCAAAGGAGAGCAGAATGGAAAACAGCAGAAGCGCCGACAGGCTGATCACAATTCCGTTTTTACGGTTGTACCAGATGCCGGCAATTGCCAGAATCACTATCAAAATACCGAGATATTCCGAAGATTGAGTAAAGGGCATGTCACCCCAGTAGGTCGGCAGTTGCTTCCCACTGAACTGCGGAACGGATTTACCATTATATGTTTCCGACGAGGTTCCCCCAAGAAATCGTGGTGAGATAAGCGTCATTAGCTCTTTTGGAGAACATGACCATTGGGTGGCGTATTCAAAGGTTACTCCGCCGGATTTTTTCACCTCTGCTTGTCCTGGTTTGCTTTCCTGTAATTCGATTGCGTTGCCGCCGCGGGTTGAGTAGGGTGTATATTCATTGGCGATGAAGAGCGGTTGGGCGGAAATCATAACAGCGACAAAGAAGCCACCCACTAAAATTGCTATGCGATTCAGTATGATTCGATAGTCTTTAGATTGAATCAGGATAATCAGTTGCCATATCCCAATGGCTAACAGGAAAAGCAGAGTATAAAGGATAATTTGGAAATGTTTGGTACGTATTTGTAACGAGAGAGAGAGTGCAAATATTGATAGTGATATCAGATCACCTTTTTTAATCAGACGAATAAACCCATACGCCACAAGGGGCAGCGCACACAATGCCCGAATTTTAAAATTATGACCGACGATAATTAGTGCCTGGTAGTGAGGGAAAAAGAGGAAAACCATTATTCCTAATAGGCCGTAATACCAAGGGAACCCGAGAATCCTGATCAGCAAAAACATTCCAACAGCGCCGACAATAAACCAACCGATTCGCCAGTCGAGGATTGGATTTAATTTTATAATAAGTCGATCGATGTGAAATGTTTTATTGTCTAGATTGTGATAGATGGGAATTCCACAGAAAATATTAGGATTCCAAAGCGCTCGATCACCGGATTCTTTGGAATATTCGCGAATCTGATGGGAGTTACCAATACTAGCCATCCGATCGCCTCCGACCGGTTCAAGTTTATCAAAGACGTAAGGTTTGTAGAAAATCAGCAGGGCGACTAAAATAATAATGAAGGTAAATAAATTGGTGTTTTTTAATGGTATTTTCTCTAAAAAAGACTGTTTTGTATTACTCTGCTTTTGAGACAGTTGTTTGTGTTTTTTTGACATTTGTTATCGTCCTACAATGATTTTTATATGCTATGCATTTTTCATGATTATCTCAAATTTACTTTAGATAAATTGTCTTTCCAATTTTTAGTATTCTTCCACTTTTTCCAGGATTGTTTTAAACAGAGCAGTTCGACGGGTTCGTAGAAATTCAAAAAGTAAAGGATGAAAGGGAAATTGATAGCCAGCTTCTAGAACAACCAAAATCGAGAATCTTTTTGGGTTTGGAAAAGAGATCAATGTTTGAAATGGTATATACTGTTTCTATGATCCTTTCATTTATATTGTAAGTTCCATCTTCTTGGAATTTTATAGGCACATTAAAACGGTTCTCGAAGATCTCTTTTTTACAGATGATTTTTGAAATTCTTTTACAGATATTTTTAACCATTATTGCTTTTTCCAATATCTAATCAATATAGTTATATAAATTTTTAAAACATAAAATGTGTGTTCTTTGAAATATTCACTTATTAATCGGAAATGTAATCTCTTAAAATTAGCTGAAAATTTTCTTTAAACCGTACTATATTGAATAATTCAATATGTTTTAGCAATGTCAAATTAATTTCCGCCAGATTTTCCTTTATTAAATTTTTGAAAATTGCTATTGATTCTTCAAAAGAATCAAATCTCAACCTGTCGATGGGAACGACTTCGGTTTGTCCACCACAATTCGGAACATTTGGAACACAGCCGGCGGCAATCCCCTGAACCGCTGTGATCCCAAAGGGTTCATTCCAAATCGTATGAAGGAAATATTTCGAGCATTCCAGGATGTCAATCATTGATTTGTAATTGATATTTGGATGTAGTATGACATTAGAAATTCTGTGTTTTGATATATAGTCTTCACATTTTTGGTAATAGTTGCTGTTTACATCCGTAAAACCCATGATATGGAAAATCAGGTCAGGTACCTTTTTGGCAATTTTAATCTGTTCCAACTGATTTTTCGCTGGTGAAAATCTTCCAATAGTCGCTACCCAGTCGTTCTTTTCCTGGTTTGGATTAAAAGCGTCAATATCTACCGGTTGATAGATAATTTTAATGGCCTCCTGCTCAATACCATATCGCCGAATGATGGCCTGTCTTGAAAAATCGGAAATTGTGTAAAACAGGTTGTTTTCATGAATTTTATGAAATGTATATATTGGGGATGCGATAAATTTATCGATTTTCTGTCCGATTCTGGTTTTCAGAGTGAATTTATTGGTATCAGTTTTGTGAATGGAATCTTTTTTCAATACCCGATCTATTCTGGGACCATAGATCATGGACAGGACTGTCTTTTTACCTGACATGAGAAACGATGTGTTGTTACTATCGATAAATAAATCATATTGTGATATATATTTTCGACTCAGGAGATTAAACCATAGTTTATTAAACTCCGGCAGTTTTTTAAAAACATTTGGTTTTAGTGTAATGGTCTGAAATTGCAGGGACTTAGCGTATTTTTTTTCGATTTCTTTCGGTGTAAGGTGCATTTTAAAGCAGATTATATTAGGGATAATATCTTGATCGTTTAGCACTTCAATCATTTCAAGAATTACAGCCAGCCGTCCTCCACTGGTGATATTATCCTGAGTAATCGCAACTCGCATTTCAGCCTTTCGTATTAAGATCTATTGCCCGTTCTACCGAATGCCTGGGGAAATCCCGGAAGTATATTCGCATCTCTCAAAAAAACAAATGATCAATTACGGATTTTTATGAATATCAAATAGTGTTTTTTAACAGATTGTAATCGTTGAGAACCATTTCCTCTACCAGAGATTCGAATGTTCTATTATATTTCCAACCGAGGATTTGTTTTGCTTTGGTTGCATCTCCGATAAGTATGTCGACTTCAGAGGGGCGAAAGTATTTTTCATCGACTGTAACATAATCCTTATAATTTAAGTCCAGATAGCTAAAAGCTGTTTTTGCGAATTCTCTAACGCTATGAGTCTCTTCTGTGGCAATGATAAAATCATCGGGCTGGTCCAGTTGTAACATCATCCACATGGCCTTGATATATTCCTGGGCATGTCCCCAATCTCTTTTTGCATCTAAATTTCCCAGACGTAATTCAGAGGACAATCCCAGCTTAATTTTTGCTGCACGTGATGAGATTTTACGGGTCACAAACTCGAATCCCCGACGCGGTGATTCATGGTTATATAAAAAGCCACTACAGCCAAATAGTCCGTACGCTTCACGATAATTTCTCATTAATTCGTATCCTGCAACCTTTGATATGCCATATGCGGAACGGGGATGAAAGCGTGTGTTTTCGGTTTGGGGTACTTCCTCAACTTTCCCAAACATTTCACTTGAGCCGGCAAAGTAAAATTTACATTGGGGAGCAATTTCTTTTATGGCTGACAGTAAAAAATGTGTACCGTCAATATTTACATTTAGCGTAGAAAACTCATCTTCAAACGAATAACTGACGAAGCTTTGTGCAGCTAAATGGTAACATTCATCGGGCTGTACTTTTTGTACAACTTTGAATAGACTGGGGTAACTTTCCAATGAAGCAGCATGGATGATAATTTTATCCTGAATATGTAGGATTCTGTTCAATCGGTGTTCGGGATCTTCGATAGCGACTCTTCTTACGATACCGTGAACCTCATATCCCTTTTCTAAGAGAAATTCTGTCAAATACGATCCGTCCTGCCCGGTAATTCCTGTAATTAATGCAATCGGCATAGTTTGCCTCCCTTATGATATTTTGAGAATATTTTTATTTTAAAAAAATGATGCATTTTCGTATCTCTTCGTCAAAAATATTAATCTAACCGTTATCGTTAGAGTATTAACTTTCATATGACAATGACTACCTAAATATCACGAATATCCCTATTTCATCCAAAAGATTTATAAAATTTATCTCCACTGCATTCCGTCAGAAAAATAGAGTTGTGATTCGTTTGTAAAATTGTGAATGGAATAACACATTGAATCGAAAAAGCGGGGTGAGATGAGGGCCATCATTTCCGCCGAATGCAGAGACCAGCGGGTGGCGTATTCAAAGCTGACTCCCCCCGAATTTTTTGGTGAGTCGCTTTTTTCCGATAAGTTTATCGCGTTGCCGCCACGGGTTGAATAGGGTGTATATTCATTGACGATGAAGAGCGGTTGCGCGGAAATCATAACAGCGACAAAAAAGCTGCACAGTAAAACTGCTAAGCGGTTTAATATGATTTGGTATTCTTTTGAGCGGATTAGGATAATCAATTGCTAAATTCCGATGACTAACAGTAAAAGCAAAGTATAAAAGATAATTTGGAAATGTTTGGTGCGAATTTGTAACGATAGAGTAATTGCGAATATTGATAGTGATAGCAAATCACCTTTTTTAATCAGGCGAATGAATCCATAAGCCACAAAGGGCAATGCACATAATGCCCGGATTTTAAAATTATGGCCAACGATAATAAGTGCCTGATAGTGAGGGAAAAAAAGGAAGACCATTATTCCTAAAAGACTATAATACCAGGGAAACCCGAGAATCCTGATCAGTAAAAACATTCCTATGGCGCCGACGATAAACCAGCCGATCCGCCAGTCGAGGAGTGGATTTAACTTTGAAATTAGACGATCAATATGAAATGTTTTATTGTCTAGATTGTGATAGATGGGAATTCCACAGAAAATATTAGGATTCCAAAGCGCTCGATCACCGGATTCTTGGGAATATTCGTGAATCTGATGGGAGTTACCAATACTAGCCATCCGATCGCCTCCGACCGGTTCAAGTTTATCAAAGACATAAGGTTTGTAGAAAATAAGCAGAGTAAGCAGGACAATAACAGCGCTGAAAATACAGCCGCTCTTTAAACTGATTTTATCTAATAGCGAGGATTTTTCTTTAATTATCTTTTCTTTTGAGATTCGCTTTTTCTTACTCATTTGAGCCGCTCGGTTTTAACAAATTTAAAAAATATCTTTTTGATGGTATCTATCTCAATCTCTTCATAAAATTTCAGAAAATACAGAAGAAAAGGAAAAGAAATAAGAATGGCAATCTTTAATGAAATTCTTGGTAAAATTTGCAGGTTTGCCAATAAAGTTGATAAAAAGAAAAGTACTATTGCAAGAATCAACATCTTTAATAATTTTAGATTCTCATAGGGGATTTTATAAAAACGGTTCGCAATAAAATATGTTGCGAAATATAACGCGACAAAAGATATAATAGTCGCTACTGCAGCACCCATCATCTTATATTTCGGTATAAGTATAAAATTTAATCCAATATTCAGAATCGCTGCTCCAATGGTGCAATAAGCGATATATTTTGTTTTCCTTTTAAGATTTAATCCTATAGAAACTACATATCTGGCACCACTAAATATATAAGCAAGAATTATATATGGCACAACCTGATATGCAATCCAATAATCAGGATTTAAGGCAAGTAGCTTGATAAGTTCCTTGCTAAAAAAGGATAATCCAAGTCCAACCCAGAAAAGCGCAAATACAAAATAGGTCAACATCTTACTAAAATATCTTTTACCTCCTTTTTGCCCGTACATTTTGTAAGCAATAGGCGCAAAACTTAGAAAAAATGACTGCATAAGAAAAACATTCAAAATTCCTGCAACTTTATACCCGAGATTGTAAAGCCCCACCTCTTTATAATTCACTAATAACTTTAAAATATATCTGTCGCCCATATTAAGCAGCATACCCGCCAAAGAGGAGAATATAAAAGGAATTCCAAAAAGAAGAGATTCTCTTAAGATTCTATTATCAAATTTCGGCACCATTTCAAAAAACATATTTGGAAATAGAATAAGAAATAGCAAACCATCACCAATTAGATATGCATACAAGATGCCTCTTATACCTATTCTCACAAATGCTACAAAATAAATATTGAATCCTAAAATAATGATTAATTTAGTTATATTTGCAACCGCATAAAGTATAGACTTCTCCTTAGCACGAATTACACTGAGGAAAAGCTCATTTATAACTCGTAAGAAGATTATTATGAAACATAATTTGAAGTAAATCGCAAATTCCGTCGGCTTTGAAAATAATGAAGATAGTTTTACAACATAATTTTGCCCAATAAAATTAAACAACAAACCAATACTAAATAGAAAAACAAATAAGGTAAATAAAGTTGATTTTCTTTTCTCTTTGTATTCATCCAAATCATGAAATCTTAAAATTGCCTGGGGCTGTCCTAAAATCAAAATCTGGGTCAAAATCATTATTGTTATTTCCAGGATTCCAAGCACGCCATATTCGGCAACAGTTATATGCTTTGTATATAATGGTAAAAGAACAATACCGATTAGTTTTGTGGCAATATTGCCAAAACTATAAATAGCTGTATGTTTTATAGTGTTTTTTAGTTTGTTACGCATTTAATAATAAATTGGTTAATCCCTTCAGCATCCATGCCTGCCCCCAACGTATGTAGGGAATTTTCGATAAAAAAGGCTTTCTTATGAAACGACTTTTTATAAAACCATAATAGAAATAACCTTCAGGAGATTGTAAATTATCAATAGTCCATTTTGCAACATTTTCAGCAATTTTTAACCCTTCTGGAAATGTTCCTGATAATTGGCTTAAACAATTAATACTTTCGGCGCAAGAATGAATATCTATTCTATATTTTCTATTTGGAAGTAGTTTTGGGATTTTTTCTTCTTCGAAAAAATTATTTATATAATGTTCATAACACTTTGTTAAACTATTTAACACTTTCTGATTTCCGGTTAATTCCCAAATTGAATGAAGCATACGGAGTACAAAACCGGTATGATAGTTATCAGAAAAATTTCTGGATTTTTCCGGAGGTCCGTTATAGTCAAAAGCGCCATTATCTAACTGATTAGAAATTGTGTAATTAACAGCCTTTGTTCCTAATAATATCCATTTGTCATTTCCTGTCTCTTTTCCGATCTTAATTAAAAATTCCGCCACAAAGAGATTTAAATTATGCACATGATTAATAAATACCGGAGTATATGAAAAACATAGCTGATTTTTTTCAATACGATCTATCGGTAATGAAATTAAAAATTTACAAATTTCTTCACATGTTTTTAAATATTTATCTTCTTTAGTAAACTGATACCAGCTCCAGAACGCATCTCCGGCAGCAGTAGTTACGATGCCATTTGGCGTATATTTAGGTATCAATTCCGTTGTCTGCCAATCAAAGGGGTAGCCCCAGGCAATGCCCCTATATTTAGTAATTTTATTCTCAAGTAGCCAATTAAGACAATATTCTGATTTGTTCAGATAACTCTTTTCCATGCTAATTTTATAAAGATCAAGATAGCTTTTAGAAAAAAGAGCTATTGCTTTCGCGTTAATTCGTGGTTTAACTCTGAAAATCTTCCTTGAAAAATGTGGGAAAGTATAAAATAGTTCGAAAACTGTTTCTCGCACTACTTCATAAAGAGGATTTTTATTTCCGATATACGTTAGTTTTCTTACCCATTTTAGTTCCTTAATATCATACGGATCATAGCCAGCCCAGCCGTTATTATCTAACCATTGGTCCAATCTCTGTATTGAAGCGTTTAATTTTTCATATACTCCATTTCCTATAAACATTTATTTCCTTAATACTGAAATATCTTTTTGACAATTATAGAAATCAGCAAATGAACCGGAAGAGTTAGATTCGTTAAATGAATATATGTTTGGTACATGATAAATCAATTGCCGGCTTTTAATGTTTTTCTCAATCCACTTTATAAAGCATCTATGTTTAATATGCTTATTCGTACCTTCATGTTGAGCATCCATTCCTTCAGCCTATCTTTCTAAGTTCGAATTCCAGTACCCTAATAACGTTTCCCCAAATATGAGCTAATGATCCCAAAATATGTTTAAGTAATTTGCTGTTGATTTTTCTATATCCAATATAACGCCCGAGATAGATAAAATATGTTATCTTGTCAATTCTGTATTGTGGATAATTATAATATGATCGGTTTTTAAAATGTTTTTTCCTTGGGTCAAAGAAATCAAATGAATATTCGTTAAAGAGTTTCAAATGAGTAGGATCAGTTATTGAATCTATAGAATTCCAATAAGGTACTCTAATAATTATTTTTGCTTCCGGTTTAGCAATTCTCCATAGTTCTTTAAGAGTTTGTACGGTATCAGGTAAATGTTCTAATATGTGTATTGCAATTATTTCTTCAAAATAATTATCCTCAAACGGGTATGGATATATAGAGAGATCATGGACAACATCCACGCCTTCCACCTTAAAAATGTCTAGGTTTATATATCCCTTTTTAATGTCAGACCCAGATCCCAAGTTGAGTTTTCGAGTCATAGTTAAATACTCGATTTCATATACGTCAGTACATTTTCATAAGTACTTTTTGTGTCCTTGGCCATTTTTTCCCATGAAAAGTTATTTATTGCATATTGCCTCGATTTGTCTTTCATTCTTAAGTAATCACAACTATTTATCACATAATTTATTTTATCAGCTAAATCAAAATGATTATTTGGTTCAAATAGATAGCCTGAAACTCCATCTTTAACAACTTCTGGTATAGCTGCTATATTTGATGCAATTACTATACAGCCCGAAGCCATTGCTTCAACAGCCACAAGGCCGAATCCTTCATCATTTGTAATTGTTGGGAATATAAAGATATCACATAATGAATATATTTTTCGTAAAGTATCATTGTTCACCTTACCCAACAAAAACACACTTTTCTGTAAAGACATCTCCTTTATTCTAAACTGCAAATATTCCTTTAACCCATGGTCCGGGCCAACAATAAATATTTTTACTTTATTGTGGTTAATGGAATTAATTGCATTTAATAATACTTGAGGTCCCTTTCTTTTAGTCAGCCACCCAACATAAACTATAATAATTTCATTAGTAATAGAATAATTTTCCTTAAATTCATCTGTTGAGTAATTCGGATTGAAATCGGTGTAATCAACACCAAGATATATTACTTTTGAACAATTATTTTTATTTCCATGATGCTTAGAAAGTGAAAGAGCATGATTGGAAATAAATATATTATAATCTGCAAGATTACAAATTCTTGCATTCCTATTTTTATATCTTTTTGAACCTGAAGAAAATTCAGAGGTGTATGTTGTTACTACGACAGGAAGATTTAACATTTGACCTATAATCAAGGGCGCAATAGATCTATCAGACGCGTGCTGAGAATGAATCAAATTGAACTTGCTCTTAGAAATAACAACAAATAATCTAAGCGACCTAATAAAATACTTAATAATATTTTTAGGGTTATATATTTTTAGAGTAAAGACATATTTTAGTAGTATATGTATATTAATAATAAATTTTACAAAACAAATCAGATTTATTGGTATTTGCTTACTATTCTTATACTCTACTCCAAAAGGAATTGTTTTTCCCGGAATTGATGACGTATCATAAAAAGTAACTTTTGTTCCTAATTTCAGCAATTCTTGCGTTAGATAATAGCAATACGTTGAAACACCACCAATGGGTTCTGGGAGACTGCCAACAATACAAATATTCAGTTCTTTTGAAATAATTAAAATTCCTTCAATTAGTAATTATTCGTATAGTTGCTTCTGTTGTTTGTATCATATCCCATAATGGAATCGGCCACTCTGGATTTCGTCCTGTCAAAGTATTATATAGTCTTTCTATTTCTTCCAGTTGTCCCTTTTGACTCTTTTTGGTGTTGATTTCCTTAATCTTTATCCCAAAACCTTTTAGACTTTTGTAATTATCCATAATTATAGTTTTTTCATCAAAATGTATTTCCATGTATTCTTTTGAATATTGTTTGCTGCCTACTGCAAAATACTCAATTGTTGCTATAGAACCGTCATCATATTTAAGAATTATTGACTTATTATCGCTACTCGTAAATTTTTCATTACTTGGAGTCATTTCATCAAATGAAATTGTTTTGATTTTATTTTCCGTAAAATAGGTCATCAAATCTATAATATGGCATCCTTCTCCTATTATACGCCCCCCGTTTTTGTGAACCCAATGGTCTAAAGGAATAAAGCCTGCATTCATTCTATAATGTATAAACAGTGGATTGATCCTGTTCTTCACATGTTTTTTAATTTCTTCTGCATACCGGCTAAATCGTCTGTTGAATCCTACCATTAATATAGGTTTTATTTCAATATCTTCAGAGTAGAAATCTTTTATCTGCTTCAATTCTTCTTGATTTATCGCAAGGGGTTTTTCAACAAAAACGTTTTTTCCAGTTTTCAAGGCATCCAGAACAAGTTTAGCATGGCTACCATGCCTGGTGCAGATTAATACCAGATCTATATTTTCATCATTTAAAATATCGTTATAATTGGTTGTTGCATAACTTGCATTATATTGTTTAACAACTTCCTTAGCTCTGTTGCCGTTGTTACTGGCAACAGCATGTAGATTGAATTTATCCTTCAATTTTTGAATATTCGGTAAATGCATACCAGTAGCAAAATTGCCCGCTCCAATAAGCCCAATGTTTATAACTTTCTTATTTACGGGCTTTTTATTAACGATTATTTTTCTATTATGCATGGAATATTCTGCATATCTTTTTGTGTCTGGCTTTCCATAATCCAGAAAAACCATGAGCGGCTTATCGCCGGTTGTACTCTTTAAATGTTCAAAGGCTTCACTTACTTTATCGATCGGAAACACTTTACTTACCAGATAATCAAGATCAATATTCCTATTACTCAATATCCGTAAATATTCTCTCATATTTCTGTTTTCTGTCCATCTCACATAAGCATATGGATAATCCACACCTTCCAACTCATAATTTTTATCATATCTTCCCGGCCCATACGATGTTGATATTAAAAAATCTATTTCTTTTGGGTAAATATCTTTTCTGTCAATATTCATTCCGGAAGTTCCAACAAGGACTACTTTGCCTTTTCTTCTACACATTTGGAAAGATTGGGATAATAATTGATCATCTTTTGAAGCAGCAGTAAAAATAACCGCGTCCGCCCCATAACCATTAGCCCAGTTAGTTATCATTTTTACAACATCCATTTTAGTTGGATTTAGAGTAATTTCCGCTCCGTATTTTTGAGCTATTTCCAATCTTTTTTCATTAATATCTATCGCTGCAACACGGATGCCTGAGTTTACCAGCAATTTTACCGAAAGTAAGCCTAAAATCCCTGTACCAAGAACAACACCGTACTCTCCAAATTTTAAATTGCTCCTTCGAATTCCATGCATGGCTATTGAGCCCAAAGCGACACTAGATGCGCTTAGAAAGTCCAGATCATGCGGTATTTTTACAACCAGATTTATTGGAACATTAACATATTCGGCATGATTAGCTAATCCACCACCACCAGCGGCAACTCGATCGCCGATTTTAAATTCATTTACATCTTTCCCGACTCCAATGACAATACCGCTAATAGAGTATCCTGTTGGAGAACCTTTTGAAAGTTCTCCCGTTACTTTTCTATAAGCGGTTTCAATACCTTCTGTTTTTACCCAGTCAATAACTTTTTTAACTTTTTGCGGCTGTTTAAGAGACCTTTTTATTAATGGTGTTCCGCTTGATTCGACACCAGCCATTTCTGTTCCCGCAGAAATGCAACTATTTACGACTTTTATTAGTACATTTCCTTTAGATACTATTGGTGCCGAAACATGTTCTCCGAATACCCGTCCCTTTTTTATTATAGCTTGAATCATTTTTTGATATCCTCTCCAATTATTTGATACATGCTGATTAAATTTTCACTTGTGGTAGTCCAATTATACTTTTCCATTACCGCTTTTTTCCCGTTTGTACCCATCTGCTGCCGTAATGACTCACTGTTATACAGTTTAATGACTGCTTCCGCAAATTGGTAAGAATTTTTATTTTCGTAGATTAAACCACATTTAGTTTCTTCAACAATTCTCTGGATAGGATTGCAATTCGTAGCAACTACCGGTTTTTCAAACAACATATACTGAAAAAGTTTATGAGGAATTGTATTATCAGTATGGACAGTTTTCAGATGAGGAATTAGACAGATGTCACTTGCATTAATATAAGCGGGTAATTTTTCATGTGGTTGCCACCCTTCAAAGGAGATATTATTTAGCACATCCAAATCGCCAGCCATTTTTTTTAGAGATTCGAGGTTTTTTCCTCTTCCAACCAACACAAATTTTATATTTTCTACACTTTTTTTAATAAAAGGAATTGATCTTACTACAGATTCAAGTCCTCTATGTGTATCAAACACACCAAGGTAGGTAGCTGTAAATAGAGACATATCTTTTCTTACTTCATAGGCATTAAGTATTTTCAGATATTCATCAATATTCACATAATTCGCGACAACGCTAAATTTTCGCCGATCTAATCCAAGTGATTCATAACGATCGACAGCTTCTTCGATTACAGTAATCGCATAGTCTAATTTATGTATCCATTCGATTTCTGATTTTTCCCATTTTGGAATTGAGATTAAAAATTTTCCAGGAAATGTGTTACTGAACTGGTATTTTTTTAATCCTTCGACATAATTTTCATGAAGATCACCAACGAGCAGAATTTTTCTTTTATATTTTTCTTTTATCAGAATCCCTGCACCAAACATATATAAATCATGAATATGTAACACATCAATTTTATAATTATCAATAAATTTATTGATCTTTTTTGCCCAATATTTCGGATAAAAATTAAATATCGTATTTGTTAATGCCTGCAATTTCTTTTTTATGGATTTGTTTATTTTTATTCTGACAATTTTTGTCCGGTGAAAATATTCAACGGTACTACCAATACCGAAATCAAAACATATTATAAAAACTTCAAATCCGGCATTTTCTAAAGCAATAATTTCATTTTCAACACGAATATCACCTGGGAACTCATGATCCAGCACCATTCCTATTCTCATTATTGTTCCCTTTGCATCAAGACCAATTGTGGTTCTTCTTCAAAATTTTTGCTAAGTCTTTCAAATTCTTCATTTGTTAATATCAGAATCCCAATTTTTCTTTTTATCACATTTTCAGTTTTTTGTTTAACTCGTTCTATTTCACTCTGATTGATTTGATCGCCAATTACAACTAATTCAATTAGTCCGCTATCCTTGCCCACCGCATAATCACCTTTAATAAAAGCCAGTTCTATTTCACCTGATTTACGGAGGATATTTGAAATCACCTGATCAATTCCGGTAGATTTAAGTACAATATTTCTGATTTCATTGAAAAGTGGATGACTTATATTTGCTTTGTAAATTTTGTTCCGTCCCTCTTTTGATGATTCTAAAATTTTTGCTTTCGATAACCTGTTCAGCTCAACTCTTATCGAATTTGTTGATTCATTAAAATCATTGGCTAACTGACGTAAATACCCTCTATTACCTAGGTTTAGGAAAAATCTAAATAAGAGTTTTATCCGGGTTTCTGATGTGATTAGCGTGTTTAGCATGTTCTTTAATGAGTAATATTATTACTCATTAAATGTATTGACAAGAGGAATTAATGTCAAGAAATGATTAATTCTACAAAAGAGGAAGTGGAATATCATTCAGATTTCCATATATTTTCTGCAGCTTTAAAAAATAACTCAATACTTAATATCTTAAATAGATATTCATATTGATTTTGATGTATTGCATCGGATGAATGAAAAACATTAATCAAAGTCTGCCATTCATTTTTGTTCACAATTTCTGATAACGCCATTTTATCATACTTAACTAAAGCCTGGATATTTTCAGACTCATATAAGATTTTATATATCGGAGAATAGTTCCAAGCTTCTTGCAATCGAGTTGTAACTGATAATTTAAATTTATTTTTTATTTTATTTCTAAATCTGGATGATTGCTGATATAGATACCTGACATAGAATGGTAAAAAGGTTATAAAGTTTTTTGGCACCATATTTATCCCACCGAAATCAGTTTTTTCTTTTGCAAGTTCCGGTGAGATTCGATACATAATTTCACGTTGAAAATTTGATTTATTCCATCGCCATTTTGCAGGCAGATTAATGACGGTTTCTAAATTCCGTCGAAATAAGAGTGGAGAAAACGCATTAAATAAAGAATTACCCACGCTATTAGCACAAGTTCCGTAATTATGCCATTGAAACAATGCGAATTTGTCAATTTGCATGGAAACCGGACATGATTCATAGCCTTTAATTTCATTATATAGCATATTTGTAAAATATTCTGTTGCTTCATTTTTAATAGATTTGAAAACATCATTAAAAATAGTATCCGGATAATTTTTATTCATTACCCTCAGTTTTAAAAAATGTTCCAAATTAATTTTTTTGGGTTCTCGATATAAATTCAAAAAGTATTGTTCTTCCCAAAAACAATCCTTGTAAAATGGTCCACCACTGCCATTAATCAATGCTTGACCATACTTATGTTGCTCTTCCCGCATATAGAGGATTCTACCGA
The DNA here is from genome assembly GCA_016782645.1 of Fidelibacterota bacterium. Classification (GTDB taxonomy): domain Bacteria; phylum Fidelibacterota; class UBA2242; order UBA2242; family UBA2242; genus BS750m-G69. The sequence goes on from JADHYC010000031.1 coordinate 14,803, forward strand.
TTAAATATCCCGGTTCATCTAAACTTCCGAGAAAAACACCTCTTTTAAAATAGTCAAAATTGTTTTCGGTATATTGAGGGGATAATTTGATGTTATAGTGCTTTATATTATACTTCTTTGCCATTATTTTTACTTTGGCAACTTCAAAAAAATGATCTTCACCAAATGTATTAGTTGTAACGGGCAAATCTTGTTTTAGGTATGATGTAACTAGTAATCTTGAATCCTGGCCTAATGTCAAATCACAAACATTTTCTCCGAAACTATTATATAATAACCGGGCGGTTTCTTTTATTGAATCAATTGATTTTTCAACAGCCTGGTTAAAAGATAGGGATGCTGCTTCATTTGGAAATTTCCAATATTCGTCTCTTTTTAGGTTTTCTTGATTTGAAATTGAATATATTGATGATTGTTTTAAGCGTTCAACGCCATCCATCATCGTTCGATCCGAAAGAATATAGTACCGCCAAAAGAACTCGTTCATCGCATAATAATCAACCTTCGGTTCTTTTATGCATGCAGCAAGTAGCAGATAGGGAGTAATTAATAGATAATCTTTTTCATTTAAAATGTAATTGGTTTTATTTCTGATATAATCATTTACAATAAAATAAGTACTAGATTCTGAATCAAATATTTTTATTACAAAATGACCGTCTAAGAAATTGACAAACTGTTTTCCGTATTTATTATATAATGTCCATATATCTTGTGCTGAGAGAATTTTTGTTTCCGTTAAAGAAAAAACGGCACCTTCAAATATTAGCCAGCTTCCATCTACGTTTGAAAAATATTTATCAACATTATCTTTTCTAAATTGAATCAATAGACAATGTTCATTGTCTTGTAATATATTAATCTGGTGGAAATAATGGTTATAATGTTCAGTAATTGCATTTTTTAAACGCTTTTTGTAATTAATATATTGTCCAGACATGTTTAATTTTTTATTTAAAAACAGAAGCGTTCCAGCCATTACAGTCTACCGATTATTTTTAAAGATTTATATTTCAGAAAGTACATTCGCAACGCATTGAATAAAGAATCCTGTTTTCGAAAAATATCTGTATATTCGCGAAAAATATCGTCTTTAGTTAACAAATGCAGCATCTGTAGCTGATTTACATGTAGCCGTTGGTATCCGATTGTCGCCGGATCAATTTTTGGATGCCATTCTGCACTACAAAGATTATAGCGTGACCAGAAACCAAGATCAAATTCCGGTAAAATGTTTATTATAGTCTGGATTCCGTCATCAAAAATCTTCTTTGCCATCATATTTTCCGGGAAAACACGCATAAAATCGTAAATACCGCATAAAGCGAAAATCATTCCATTTAATACAACTGTCGGTACTTCTGCAGTGTATTCTTCATATACTGGCCCCCATTTAGTAAAAGACGTTACACCACCTTCAGAAACCGGAATTGTGAAGGAAATCAATGCTTTCTCTGCCAGATCCGCATATTTATTTTCGCCGGTCAATTGGTATCCCCGCAGTAAAATATTTATAGCACGGCCTTGAGAAAAAGCTGATTGCCATGGGCCGGGGTTTTGATACTGTGGGAGCGCAATGTCTGTCATCCAACGCGCCCCCAATTTTTCATCTATTTCAGCATTATTGTAAAACCAGTCTACAAATTTCATAAAGCGGTTTTTATCTTCTTCTGACTTTGTTTTAAGATAAGTGTGAAATATACTCAATCCCATTTGTCCGATTGAAATGGGAAAATAGACATATTCCTTATCCGTGACATCAATATAGGTCTTGTTTATTGGTATTCCGTTCTCATCAAATTTATTAATTAACGCCTGATCCTTGCCGGCTGATATTCTTTCTTCTTTAAAAATGAAATAATATTCCCCTAACTCTTTGCCAAATAATTCATCTGACAATTCATATATAATTTTGGAAGATCTTATATCCCTGATAAATTTATTTAACATGAAGAATGTTTTTTTTATTCTCATTCAGCCACCTTAAAAATATTGGATAGTGCAAGAGTCTGGTTTTGTCGGGAATATTTCCTTATCTCTTCTTTACTTACTTTTTGAGTTAAGCCCCTCTGCCAGTTTTTATATTGCCTATCTATTTCCTTTCTTATATCTCGAATCTCATTAAACGCAAACATCCTACCGGTATTCGTCTGTGCTAATATCTCTGCCGCATCACCATCCTTTGGACCAATACCCAAAATAAATTTTTCTATAGCTATATATTCAAAAAGTTTTCCGGTGACGATTCCTTTATTCTTTCCTGTATTCGGAATCAGTAATAGAAGAACATGCGATTTTTTTAAATTTTTTAATGAGGTCTTATGATCAACATAACCAAGATTTTTCAAATGTTTTTCAAGGTTATTTTGCTTTATCTCTGCTATAACCTCATCAGTAATGTTACCCATAAGGAGAATTTGGAAATTAGCGGTGGAAGTCAGGTTTTCTCTAGCCATGCTTCCAAGGATTTTCCAGAGATTGGATGGATTTTGTTGTATGTTTATTTTCCCTGCATATGCTATTGTAAATTTATCGAATGCTGGCTCTTCTTCAAGATTATAAAAATCAGACTTATCGTAACCGTTAGGAATGATACGTATTTCTCGTGGGTTTGGAATTTTTTCATTTAGCAATTCTGCCACATTTTGACTCACCGTAATGATTTTACCTGCAGAAGTAATAATTTCTTTTTCTTTATCTTTGTCTCGGTTAAGAGACCAGGGGGATCTTTTAACATCACTATAGTGATAAATATCCGTCCATGGATCCCGAAAATCAGCCACCCATTTTATTCCGCTCCATTTCGCCAGTTTACGGGCAATGAGATGAACTGTAGGCGGTGGAGAAGAAGAAAAAATAACATCGGGTTTCTCTTCTTTGATAATTTTCTTTCCTTCTCTAACCGCAAACGGTATCCAGCCGATTTTAGCATCCGGAATAAAGATATTTAAACGAATCCAATTTGCCAGTCTCTTTTTCCAATTATTGTTTTCAGTCGCTAATACCGCTGTGGGAATTTTCTCGTCACTTCCCATGCCGGTAAACTTTTTATAAACAAAATTTGGCTCAAGGGAAAAGGTATTATATACTATGCAATTTGCAGGAATTTCTTTTTGTAAACTAATATCTATTGCAGGGTATTCTCCATTTTTCACTGTCAGAATAATCGGCTGCCAGCCGAACTCCGGCAGATATTTGGCAAATTTCAAGACTCTTTGAACGCCGGGCCCGCCAGCAGGAGGCCAGTAATAGGTGATAATCAGAACCTTTTTCAGTGGAGGTGTTGGCATCTATTTATAGTACCTCTTCACAAAACCGGTAAATTCGCCTTTGCCGAAAATTATTCGCCGGATATAATTTGTTGTAAATCCGTATCCGTAGGCGAAAACCTGACAAACCGCCACTATCGGCGCAAGCCGGGCTGCTTTTAGATCTTTATAACGTCGATATGCGTCAAAAAGTATGATTATCATTATTAATATGGCGATTCCAAAGCACACAAGCCAAATTTTGAAAATAAACAAACTGAATATTGATAAAATTAAAAGTAAAGTAAATCCCACGGAACCAATCGCGGGAATAAAATGTAATGGCTCTAATATCCCATTATCCAGTTTGGTCAGATTAATCCGCGCCACTCCCCAGTTAAACATCTGCCGAAAGAATTTCCGCAGGCTGTTCCGGCGTTTATGATATACCACGGCGTCGGGAACCGAAATGACTTTAGCTCCACTGGCGACTATTCGCCGGCTGAATTCCAGATCCTGTCCGTGTCTTAAAGTTCCCATGCCACCTAACTTTTCATATATCGAGCGATGGATTCCCATATTGAAACTGCGGGGATAAAATTTCGCAAGTTTCTTCTTGGAATGACCGCGCATTCCTCCGGTTGTAATAAAAGACGTCATGGCGTAGTCGATGGCTTTTTGCAGTGGCGTAAAACTATCTAAAACAGAATCCGGACCGCCGAACGCGTCAGGTTTTTCATCTGCTACAGCCCTGGCAAGATTGGATAACCATGACTCGTCGGCAATACAATCGGAATCAATAAAGAGAAAATACTCACTCTCAGCCTGGCTCATCCCGTAATTTCTGGCAGGTCCGGGACCTTCGTGATTTCTCCGGAAAAATCGAAGCCTGAAATCCGATTGTGATATTAACTCGTTGACTTTTTTCTCCGTGTTGTCGGTTGAGCCATCGTCGACGAGCAACACTTCAAAGCGATCGTGCGGAAAATTCTGATTATTAAATGATTGAATTAAATCAATGATTTCGCCGGACCGGTTATATGTGGGCACAATTATGGAAAAAAGATATGGTTTCATTGTCTCTTTGATTTTTGATGAAAGGCGATCATCTCACTGATCAGTCCCAGTGAGAAGAACTGCATGCCGAATACGATAAGCAGCACCCCTAACATCATAAGGGCGATATGCTTTTGGAACGGTTCTCCAAAAGCAAATTTCAGTACTAACAGATAGATTTCTGCAATTGTGCCTATGCCTAAAAAGATTATTCCCCAGAGTCCGAAAAAATGCATAGGCCGGCGTAAAAACTTTGAGGTAAACAAAACGGTGAGCAAATCCAGAAATCCTTTATAAAAACGGCTGACTCCATATTTTGTTTTCCCATATTTCCGTGGAAAATGACGCACTTTCATTTCACCGCTTTTAAAACCATTCATTTTAGCAAGAACCGGAATAAAGCGATGCATCTCTCCATATATGCTGATGGTTTTGACGACTTCGGATTTGTAGACCTTTAATCCGTTATTCATATCGTGAAGAGGAATACCCGTCATGATGCGGGTGGCGAAATTAAAAATCTTCGATGTATGTTTTTTAATAAATCGATCCTGGCGGTTTTGTTTCCAGCCCGAGACGAGATCATATTTTTCCTTTTTGGTAAGCTCGACCATTTGGGGAATCGCTTCGGGGTCATCCTGAAGATCGGCGTCGATTGTCGCCACATATTCGCCCTTTGCGGCGGCAAAACCATCGTTTAACGCTGCGGCTTTTCCGTGATTGGCATGAAAGCGAATTACCGATACGTTAGAATGCTCTTTGGCAAGTTCCTGTTCGATGTCGTAAGAACCGTCGCGGCTGCCATCATCTACAAAGATGATCTCATGAGTATAGTCGGTTTTATCAAATGCTTCGGAAATTTTCAGATGAAGTTCCCTGAGTGATCCCTCCTCATTGTAAACCGGAACAACGACAGACACTAAATTGGCTTGTATTGTTTTCTCCACGGTGACCTCTTCTATTCTCACTGTTTAAATCAAGTTAATTTACGTAATTCCAGGTGGAATTGGGAGTAATGAATTTCAATAATAATATTCTGATCATAGTCTATCTTCATGTAAGTTGGCATCCAATAATGCTTTTCTAACTGTATAAATTGGTCATATGAAATATCGATAGACTCTTTTGTATTTTTACTGACAAAGTCAATTTTGGTCATTCTTTTATAATCGTCAAATGTAGATCGATATGAAACTGATTGGGATTTTACGGGGACTAATCCGATTAGAATACGGGAGATATCCTGAATGGGAATTAATGGAATGTGATAGCTGATAGGCAGCTCCGGCCACTCAACACCGGAATAGTATTTGCCCTGACGCTGCAGCCAGAAATTGAATTCATCGTTAAATACATCCAGTTTTGCCAGTTTTCTTTTCAGGGGATCTTTAAATTGAATCGTCAGAGTATCAATATTGTTGTAGGAAATATTAGCAAAAAGCAGCAAGTCACCATCAGGTGTATCAATTTCAATCCGGGCATCAAGGGATAGAAATTGCAATGTTTCAGAAAGGGATGGAGAATTCAAAGTGTGAGATAATTGAATCGGTTCGTCATCGGTTATTATGCGAGTTGATATTACCGAGCAACCTTGAAGTATGATTCCAGGGATTATAGTACAATAAATTAAACGAATGAGTTTATTGAGAAAGTTTTTGTTTAAGTCTTTCATTTTCCGGGTCGAATTCAAGCGCACGCCGGTAGTACTCTTTGGCTTTCACTGTTTTATTTAATTTGGTGAGTATATCGCCCATGTGTTCCAGAACTTCCGCGTTGTCGTTTTGTATAGAGAGCGCTTTTTCAACATATTCCTTTGCCTCTTTGGTTTTTCCAAACTTATATAAAATCCAGCCTTTAGTATCCAGGTAGGATGCGTTATCGGCGCTAATTTCAATCGCTTTATTAACCATTTTTAACGCTTCCTCCAGTTGTCTACCTCTTAAAGCAAGACTGTAGGCGAAGTTATTTAGCGCTACATCTTCATCAGGGTTATTACTGATGATCAGAGTATACAGGCTGTCGGATAATTCATATTGTCGGAGTATTTCCCAGGTGTTTGCCAACAGGATTTGCGCTTGAATATTTTCCGGATCAATTTCCAGAGCTTTTATTAGATAAGTTTCAGCCTTTTTATGACGTTTTTCATTATTCAGTGTATTGGCTGCGATTATGGGAAAAAATGGCTGTTTGGGAAACCTGACCATTGCGGAATCCACAAATCTGTATAATAAATCGAAATCTTTATTTTTAGAATATACAAACGTGAGACTGATATATGCCGATTCTCTGTCCGGATATTTTTGGATCAGGTCCTGCAAATAAATACAGGCGTCTTCAAAACGTTCGCTACGGGACAACAGATCACCAAATCGTTCCAGGATATCAATGTCTCCGGGCGCTAACTCCATCAACGTTTCATATAAACCCAATGCCTTTGAGATATCCTTCTGGACTATAGCGATGTCAGCCCGGTATTTGTAATAATCTATTTCCTCCGGTTTCTGTCGGATTAATGTGTCGTAAAAGTTTGCCGCCTGGTTCAGGTCTTGCCGGATCAAGGATATTTCAGCGGCTTTTTCAAGAGCCTTGAGCTGTCCGGGATCAGCCTGGTAGATTTCTTTGTATAATTGAACGGCTTTGTCCAGTTTTTTATTTTTAATATAAATAGCAGCCAGCTGATAGTATAATTCAAGGTCGTCCCGATTGGCGTTACGGAGTATTTCATATTCCTTTTCGGCGTTTTTATTGTCGCCGGACAGAAAATATACCTGGGCGAGAATTTCCCGTGCTTCGAAATCGTTCGGTTCAAGCCTGAGAGCTCGATTAAGTGCTTCAGTACCACGCTCAAATTTCCCAAGGTTAATAAAAGCTTTTGCCATTGATACGTAAATAGTATTGGACGTGCTGTCGTAATTTAAGGCGTCCTGGTATTCCAGCACTGCCATGGCGTAATCGCCCTGCATCGTGTGATTTTCCCCTGCCATAAAATGCTCAATGGCACGGGAGTCATAGGCTTTAGTGGAATCGGGAAGTTCAGGGCTTCCACCCAGGGACGGTTTAGTAGAGGGGTGTATGCTACATGAATTGATTAATACTGCGGCAATGTAACATAAATACAAATGCCGGCATACTTTCCAATGCTGATTTTCCAATTGGTTCAACTCTTTCCATTAAATAAATATGTTGGTCTTGATATCGATTGATACACTTTATCAGGATTCAAGACCGGAAACGGTGTTACTTATAGATTTCGTTTCGGTTGCAGTTGCACACCCCAACAATTTTTTCCTTAAAACGGATGGACTTAGTTGTAGAATCAGTAACCGTAACAATATGTTTGATAAATTCTATAGCCTCGCCACAAACGGCGCAATGTTTTTTGTAGTCTCTTAGAGCTTTGGATGTTTTATCTGCAAACCCTTTAGATACGTGTTTTGCCATTATTGATCTCCTTTACGATTCATGTTCGAACATAATTACTTGATTGCCGCCGGCTCGTTTTGCTTTGTACATTGCCATATCGGCGCTGGAAATGATGGATTGTACATCTTCGCCGTCGCTGGGAAATTCCGACATACCGACACTGATAGCCATACGTTCGGTCATTCCATCTTTTTCAAATAGAAAGCTGTGCATATTTTTACAAATCCGCTCGGCAGTATTTAAACAACTTTTTTTATCGGCATTAATTAATATCACTGCAAATTCTTCACCGCCATAACGCGCAACCGTATCAACGGTTCGGACACTGCTCCGGATAATATTCGCGGATTTTTTCAGCACATAATCACCGTGCAGATGTCCGTAAGTATCATTAATTCGTTTAAATTTGTCCAGATCAAGGATTAAAAGAGTAATATTGTTGCCATAACGCTGGCTACGATCGATTTCGATCTGTAGGCGTTCTTTAAAAGCACGATGATTATAGATTCCGGTCAAACCATCAATCATCGCGAGGTCTTTCATAGATTGATAAATCGTAAGGCGATTAAGAATCTCGCTGAAGCTTTTCCCGAAAATCCCAAGCGTTTCCAGATCATCTTTGAAATAACGGTGGGTTCTGAAACTTTCCAATAATACACCGCCGGATTCCTTCATACCGGTAGTCAGAGGTATACCCAGAGCAGATCGAAAAGGAATGATCTTCAGATCATCGGGCTGAAAGCGGAATTCAATCTTACTTTTGTCGTAATCATTTACCAAAACCGGTTTTTTGGCGATGACAGGTTCCCAAACCCCTTTTTTAACAGTTATTTCGTGACCAATCGTATAGTCAGCCTCAGAGCCTTCAACATATTCGATTACAAGTTCCTGAGAGTGATTGTTGATAAAGGCGAAAGTCAGTTTGTCAAATGCGAAAAATTTCTTCAGAATCGCCGCTGCCTGTTTATAGAGTTCGTGTGGTTCAATACCAAGTGTGATCTCGGTGTTTATTTTACAGAGGTCTTTGAAAAAATGAATATAGGTTTCCTGTTGATCAATCACATCGATTTGCAGGATCGCATTTGCGTAGAGTTTTGCAAATGATGCAACCAGATCAAGATCTTCGGAGCCCCAGGCTTCTTTATCGATACTGTCTACCCCGATTAATCCCACATAGGATTTATTGACCTTGATTGGTATGAGCATTAAGGTGCCAACCCTGGGTGGATTCGGATAGTATATTAAATAATCAGGCCCGATTTGACTGGACTGGAATAACTCCGGTTTTGGGTGAAGATGGTATTCATTGAACAGTTCGCCTTCTGATTGGAATGAATCAGCCGGGGATGATTTGTGTGTGGAATTATATTCCTGAAGTACATAGTTGTTTTCTTCATGATTGAACAAGTACATGACAACGGTTTGCGCCATGAGAGAGGAATGAATAACATCAACCAGCTGGTGGGTTATTTGCTTGTAGTTTTTGCTTGTATCGATACTGTAATGGAGTCCGACAGTTGGAATTGAATCTTTGTCCTTACCGGATTGTTCATCTGAAGATGAAAGAGCCTGGCAGCGCCTGTGCCAGTTATTTATTTCAGTGAGTAAAAATATCATAAGTGAAAGAATGGCAATGAACAGGAGAATCCGGAATGCATTTTGAAAGGGGACTGGCACATTCTTGAACGCTTCTACCGACGGGTAAACTGTAAATAAAAACAGGACAACGATTAAAATAATACTAACTATCCAGGTACTCTTCAAATTACTCACTCCAACTTACTCATACAGCAAGTAAAAATACTATTAACAGTATGTAAAATCAATATGAAATAATGTTAAAAAAAAGAAATTAATATTCTTTGTTCACAGTTTTTATTTTATTTTGAAAGTCCGGGTTTGTTTGAGCGTTTTGCGTATCAGAGTCTATTAAGGAATCAATTATACTTTCTGAAGTTGCTAACTGTTGCTGACTTGTTCGGGGTGCTATTGGTCTGTTGTGGTTTGGTAAAGATGGGTTTGTTTGAATTTTTTCCTGTACAATTTGCGGAGGTATTTGCGGGGATTGAGACCCAGGGTGGAATTCAACCAGATAAAAACCGATTATAACAGCGATCAGCACTGCTGCAAATCCATATGCGAACGGTGGGATACGATTTAATGAAAACCCTTTTGAAATGCTGGCTTCGATACGGGCATTTCGTTCCGCAAAAATTTTATTTTGAAGGTTTACTAAGAAGTTGTCGCTAACAGTGATTTCCTGAAAACTATTCATGCAGGATTTTGTATTAACAATCGATCGATACAGGGCTTTACAACCCGAACAACTGTCCATATGTTCTTCAAAAGATTTGCGTTTTTGAAAGGAAATGTCCTGGTCGATGTATTGTGATATGATAGTTTTAAATTGGTAGCAACTTATCATAAAACCTCTCTGGTATCAAATTCTTGTTTATACTCCTCTCAAGTCTATTAACTCTTCTTGCAATCTCAAACGTGCTCGGTTTATTCTTGATTTCACAGTTCCCAATGGTGCATTGATAATATTACTGATTTCCTCATAAGAAAGTTCCTGAATATCCCTTAAAATGATTGCAGTGCGAAAATGTTCCGGTAATTTTAAAATTGCTTTCTGAATTGTTTGTTCATTGAATTTTCCCTCAATTTTTTTCTGGGGTTCCTGGTCTTTTGATGGAAAATCCATGTCCTTGTCTTCCGGACCGAGCCGGGAAAAGTAGAACAGCTTTCGGTTTCGCCTTTTTCTTAAAATCGTTTTTGCAAGGTTAGCGGTAATGGTATATATCCAGGTGGAAAATTTTGCAATTTCTTTATAAGCATACCGGTTTTGATATACTTTCAGAAAAGTATCCTGAACGATATCTTCCGATTCTTCTCTGTCCAGCACAAATCGGTAGGCGAAATTCATCAGTCGATTTTTATAACGATGAACGATCTCTTCAAAAGCGGCTTCATCACCGGCTTGAAACCGGCGGATCAACTCTTCATCACTGATTTTATAACTGTTTTTCATCGATCAAATTTATCACTTTATTACTTGATATATTAATGGTATCATTAAATCTTCTGTGCTTAAGCTTGTAGATTTCGCTTTTCGGTCAACATCCAGTAACCGATTGAAAAGGTTTCCAAAATTGCTGCCGGTGTATTTTTTAGAGGCGTTTTCGTATTGTTTACGCATTTTTTCCAGAGGATAATATGCGTCTCGTACTCCCTGATGAATCTGTTTATACGCCCAAACATTGAAAAAGAGCAAGTACAATGATGACACGAAATAGGGCGACTTGACGCCTGTTTCTATCAGGGCAAGGCAAATATGGATCGCCTGATATAAATCTCTCTCGGCGACTGCATGAATAAAATCAGACATTTGATAATTTTTCTCACCACTGACAACTGCCCGGATATTGTCGGGAGTAATATCATGTGTGTCGCCGGCGTAAACTATTATTTTTTCAATTTCGGAAAATGCATGGCTCAGAGAATCATTAGTTGATACCGCCAGAATATCCAGAGCTTCGGGATCAATCTGATAACCCTCTTTTTTAAATTTCCGTTGAATCAGAGCAGGAAATTGATTGGGGGGAGGTGTCCAGATCGACACCGTTTCAACCGATGGATGTTTTCTTATACTAGTAAAAAACTTACCTTTTTGCCCACCGGTACTTGAGAGGATTAATAGAATATTTTGTTCCGGGCGGTTAATGTACCGGAGAAGCTGTTTGCGGTAGCCCGTAGATAATTTGGGAATATCCTTATATATAATTATTTGTTGAGATGCAAACAGGCCAATATTTAAGAGACTCTGAATGAAAGAATCAGCGGAGTTTTCTGTCCCATAAAAGGATTTTTTTTCAAAAGCCGCATTAGAATTTTTGGAGAAAACTTCGATCAATGTGTTAATGGCTTCCTCTTCGAGATACAGATCATCTCCGTAAAGTAAATAAACAGGAGCGAGTTGTCCTTTTTCGATTTTTTCCAGTTCGTCCAGAATAAACGGCATATCTTAACCCAATTGTATGAAAGACATCCTTATTTGATAAAAATTAACACAATTAGTCCAGCCAGGAAACAATACGGAGCAAACCATCCGAATTTCCCGCTTTTCAATATTGAAAGTAAAAAGCGAATTGCCGTATATCCAACGATAAAGGAGAAAATGAAACCGGTTAAAAGCGTACCGATACCAGTTCCGGAAATTTCAGATGACGTCAATTCAATGATATGCAGCAGTGTAGCTCCAAGGATCGCCGGGACGGCCAAAAGAAACGAAAAGCGTGCGGCATTTTCCCGCGACACGCCCATAAAGAGAGCGCTGCTGATCGTAACACCGGAGCGGGATATTCCAGGGAGAATGGCTATGGATTGAGCGATTCCGATAAGAAACGAACTGCCGATACTGAGTTGCTTTTTTGTGGGGCTAATCAAACGAGTTGATAAAATGATACCGCCGGTTACGAGCAGCATGATACCGACAAGGCGAACATTATGGAAGATGGATACGAAGAAATCCTGGAGGAAAAAGCCGGTAAAAATAGCCGGTATTGTTCCGATTATCACAAAAATGCTCAGCTGGAAATAGGGGTCATTCTGATATGTTCCAATGATATTTTTCCTTGTCACTCCGCTGAAAAAACTGACAATCATATTCCAGATATCAATATAGTAAACCGCAACGACACTCAATAACGTCCCGAAATGAACAATGACTTCGAATGCAATATTTTCCGAGCTGATTCCAAGTAAATGTTGAAAAATGACCAGATGTCCGGAGCTGCTGATAGGCAGAAACTCCGTTAATCCCTGTACAATTCCTAATATTATAGCGTCGACGTATCCCATTTTAGTATATAGAACTCTCCAAATTTATTTTAGTTGGCTGTATTACACAAGATTGAGATGATTTATTGAATTAATAACAAGTAACAATATATTGCTTAAATATATGTAAAAATATTTTTGCATAAAATGAATTTGTTTACCTACAGCAAAATTTTGTGAGACATGTCATAATATGGCGCTACATAATCGTGCCCGCCTGAAAAATAATGAACAGAGCATGAAGAAAATCCAGGATTATTTGATGAAAATATTGTTTTGAATGTGATAGAATATGAGTTTCTGGAATATAAAAATGTGGCGTTGTTTTAGAGATTACTGACGATTGTTAATTGGTGTAATGTCCGCATCGATGAATATTTCAACCCGCCGGTTTTTAGACCGTCCCTCGGTTGAATTATTGTCGGTTATCGGTCTGAATTCACCATATCCGAGGGCTGAAAAGTTTCCTTCATCGATTCCGGACACAGCGCTCAAATATTTAACCACTTCCAACGCTCGTGCAGAGCTGAGTTCCCAGTTGCTGGCGTACTTTCCGCCTCTGATCTGCCAATTATCGGTATGACCTTCAACCCGTATTTCGACGTTCAGTATATGCTGATTTTTCCGCAAGGCTTCATAAAAACCGCGTAGTTCCGGATCTTCCCGGATACCGAGCAAGCGTGATTGCCGGATGGTATGTCCTATGTGATCTAACAGCGGTTGCAAAGCAGGTGAAATATTGGCTGAATTGACATCGAAAAAATACTCGCCGCTGACTGTTAATTGAACACCTTTAGTAGTACGCTGAATGTCAATATTTTTATCTAATTGACGGTTTAAAACATAGTTGTCGAGTTTTTGTTCAGTTTCAGATAACAGTAAATCCAGCATTCGATAGATATTATTTTCGGCTTCATTTAAAATGACGATCATCAAAATAAAAAAAGTCAACAATAATGTTACCATATCTCCATAAGTAACAATCCAGGTTGCTTTTGGTATTTTCGTGCTTGATAATTCCATTTTTTATACCTATATCAATTTTCAATCGATGCTAATCTATTACATTCCGTAAAGAACGTCAAGATAATCGATAATTGCCATTAATGCTTCGGGATAGCTGGCATAACTCTGTTGATTGAATTGCCAGCTAGATGAATCTGCCGGATCCAGTCCATGATCCTGATAAAGGACAGTAACATGCTCCTGAGATTTTGTAAGCTCGCCTTCATGAAAATATGCCATGGCGAGAATTAAATGCATATCCTGATAATTGATCAGCGGCTTATGTTCAAAATAGTA
>JADHYC010000032.1 GCA_016782645.1 Fidelibacterota bacterium
GGGTGCTACTTCTCCCTTCGATATTACATAAGCCTTTATTAAAGCTTCCTTTGCTCTCTTCCATGACTCCTTATCCCGGGCATGTATGACCCCAAGCGGCTCCCCATTTTCTACCGCATCTCCAATCTTTTTATCTACGACAATTCCGACCTCCGGTTTTATAACATCTTTCAAATTTTGTCTGCCAGCACCCAGAGCCACGGTTGTCATTCCAATGGAATAGGAATCAATACTTTTCACAAAACCGGTTTTTTTTGATATAACCGGCTTAATATATCTTGCTGATTTATATTTTTCAGGATGCTCAATTACAGATACATCTCCTCCCTGACTGTCAACCATCTCAATGAATTTATTATAAGCTTCACCTGATTCGAGATTTTTTGCAGCTATCTCTTTTGCTTTGTTAAAATTTTTCTCTATACCTGACAGTATCATCATCCATGCTGTTAGATAAATGGAAACTTCCTTAACATCCTCCGGACCTACCCCCTTTAGCACCTTTATTGATTCTTCTACTTCAAGCCAATTACCCACTGCGTAACCCAATGGCTGATTCATATCCGTAATAACTGCTCTAACTTTTAACCCAAAATGCTCACCAACATTCTTCAGCTTTTTTGCTAATTTGTAACTCTGGTTATATTCTTTTAAAAATGCGCCATTTCCAGTTTTGACATCAAGTACCAAACCATCAATCCCCTCAGCAATTTTTTTACTTAAAATACTTCCACAGATAAGAGGAATAGACTTCACCGTTGATGTTACATCTCTTAAAGCATACATTTTCCTGTCAGCAGGTACAATCTCTCTGGTTTGACCGCTCATTGCCAAATTGTACTTTTTAACGTGCTTTACGAATTCACTTTTGGATAAATTTATATTGAAACCTGGAATACTTTCCAATTTATCCAATGTGCCTCCGGAATGACCTAAACTTCTGCCAGAGATCATTGGGACAACACAGCCAACTGAAGCAGCCAGTGGTGCTAAAATAAGAGAAACCTTATCTCCAACACCGCCTGTGCTGTGTTTATCAACTTTGAATCTTGGAATGCTTGACAGGTCAACGGTCTCCCCTGAATTAATCATTGTATCCACTAATGCGATTGTTTCGGCATCCGTCATACCCTGAAAATTGACTGCCATTAACCACGCCGCCATTTGATAATCAGGGAATTCGCCTTTAACATACGACATAATGAATTCTTTTATTTCTTCAGGACTATGCTCTAATCCAATTTTCTTTTTCTCAATAAAATCTGTAGGTATCATTCTTTTCTCCACTGATTTATTTCTCACTTGATAAACCAATCTCCTATATTTCGTCCTATTGGAATTCAGTCCCTTTCATTTTGCTTTTTAGATTCTCCCTTTGTCTCAATTTTTTCTATCTTCTCTCTAATTACAGGTCTTGATTCTTTCTTTTCTACTGATTTCTTAGAAGGAAGCATTTCTACTTTTTTTTCTACACTTTTCACTTTTTCTTTAACGACTGGCTTAGATTTTTTCTTATCCACTACAGGAGAAGTGGATTTTGAGGATTTCTTACTTGTTGTTTTTTGGGGGCGAATTATTTCTGTTTCTTTCTGCTTACTTTTTCTCTCTTTTCTTATAGATGGTTCGGACTTTTTTATATCCTGCCGATTATAATCAGGTTTTTGCTGTTTATCGATTATTTGAGGCTTCGGTTGGGGGAATTTCTCCTCTACTTCCTTCCTTTTCTGTGTTTTATATTGACCATATTTTTCCTTTTTCTGGATCAATTTTCGTTCTGCAGCAGGCTTCTCTATATACTTCTCAAGTGACTTATCATAACGATGAATAGCAAGAATCTGCTTCTTAAGTTCCACGGTTTGGTATTTTTCTGCCGCAAGTTTTACAGAACTCACCTCTTTACTAAGAACTTCCCGTGCTTTATCTATCTCACCCCTGTCCACCATATTAATAGCTGCCTGCATTTGGACAGTTGAGGTAAAAAGATTAACATTCTGCCCGACATATCTGTTTTCATTTTCTTTTACTTTATTCTTATCATTAGTATAGTCAACTGAGGGAGCTGAGGATTCTTCTATCTTTTCTTTCTTGCCAATCACGTCATCATAAGTAAGTGTAACTCTTGCCAATTGGAGTGAACCGGAATAATCTTTAGGCGGTATAAGCTTGAGAATAATAATTCTATGTTCGTTAGAAAAAATATCTCCGATAGTTATCCTCGTTAGATTCCCACTGCTCTCAGAAATGTATCCATATACTTCTTGTATAACTACATCACTATTAGGCTCGATCTCTAATTTTACATTCTGCGCAGTGACGGCAAGCAATCCCTTCAACTCTTGCGAAAATATTGCGGGAATTTTTTCAGGCGTATCTATGAAGTAATAGTTTCCACTGCCATATTCAGCCAATCCCAGCATCAAGTCCTCATTATAATTGGCTCCAACACCGAATATAGATATTGAAATACCCCGGCTTACTCTTTCCCGACAAATATCCTGTAGTATACGAGGATCAGTAATACCCCTATTTGCCAACCCATCAGACAAAAGAAGTACTCGATTTACCTGCCCGGTTCTTCTATTTTTATGTGTTTGTGTATAGCCTTCCAGCATTCCCCCGCTCAAGTTTGTAGAACCACCAGATGTTATGCTCCTTATTGTTTGAAGAAAAAATTCTCTCCGATTGGCATTCTGTGCTTTAATAGGCGTTTGGATAGATGATTCATAGGTTACTAAAGATAAAATGTCATCTACTCCAAGGTTGTTCACAACGAATTCTGCTGCTTTCTTTACATAATCGAGTTTCCGCTCTGATGCCATGCTTCCGCTTCTATCAATCACAAGAGATATATTAAGGGGAATTCTCTCCTTATCCTCAATCTCCTGTGAAAAGAGCTCAATTTGTAGATAAACCGGTTCATCACTTCCTATAAGCCTGTTATTGTTGTTCAACGCTGTTTCCATTGCAACAGACCTGCCCTCCGGAAATTCTATTCCCTCTGTAGGTTCCTTTTCACTGATTTGTATACTTTCACCTGTAAGACTCTTTATAATCTGTTCCGCTAATAAATCAACAGCTGCTATTACTTCACTTTCCGAAGACCACTCTTTTTTTTCTGCGAGAATTACCTCACCGGTAGATGCATCAATTAATCGGGAATCAATTCTGAATGTTTCCCCCGCTTTAATTATACTTCCGAGCAGAATTGCTTTTGCACCTGCTATTTTCCCAACTTCTACAATCCTCTCCTGATCGACCGCTCCAGATAGTGTCAGCTGCATTTCTTTTAGAATCTCTTCTAATCTTGTACGTTCCACTATTTTTATTTTTTTACTCAAGGAAAGGCCTGTAATGAGGATTTCCGGTATTGCTTTTTCGAGATAGTCCAGGTCAGAAATATTTGATAAATTCTGGAAATCCATAATGGCAATCCTTAATTGATCCTGCGAGAATAATGAAGTTCCTGTAAATGTGATAAAAGCCAGTAAAAAAACTACCAGAAAAAGCCTGTATTTTAACATATTGCCTCCAATCTTAAGTCCATATATTGGTTAAGATATTTTCTACGAATATAATGATATAGCAAATTACATCTGAAAATCACGGATATTTCGACTCCGGGGCTTTGAATCAATTCGTAATTCACTTCTATTACTTCAACATCTTATCAGTTCTCTATGTTTCCGTTCTCTCTTTTTTAAAAAATTTAAATAACCAAGAAAAGTCAATAGTTGTTTGCTCCCAGGCAGTATAATATATGAGGTAAATACCTACAAAAGATAAGATAATATTGGGTGCCCACATTGCCCAGAAAGGTGAAATAAATGCCATATCAGCTAATTCCTCACCCCCAATTAAGAAAACATAATAGGTTAAAAAGAAAATTAAACTCAAAATTGCCGCTATAGCGATGCCGCCTCGCCGGGTCATAACGCCCAACGGTGCACCAGTCAATACAAATACTATACAAGCAAACGGAATCGAAAACTTTTTATGAATCTCAACACTATATTTATTTACTTGCTTTTGATAACTATAAGCTAAACTCATTTCGCCCTTCATTCTATTCAGCAAAGCATTTAATCTCCGGTTTTTTGCTTTAGCAGCTACTTTTGAAAGTTCTTTAAAATTCTTTTCTTTAGCTGCTTCAACAATCTTTTTGAGTGTTTTGAAATCTTTAGGAGCTGCGATATCCAATTCTTTATTAACTAACTTCTCAATCTTATTCAGAACCTTATCTCTCTCTTTTTCATACTTTACAACTTTTTCCTTCATCATTCCAATCGTCATTTCCCTATCACCACGTCTGGCACTTTCTCTCCGCTCAAGCATGAGATTATCCACTGGAATAGTTATCACGTGTTTTTTGAAATCCATTCGTCTATAATTTTCCAAATTCTCAAGATTCAGCTCATGAATTTCTCCTGCAAATAGAGTAAATAGAACAGTATTTCCCTCGATAGCAATATATCCACTATCCGCATATATAGTTGTTTGAATGGATCTGGAATCTTTATTATAAATAGTAATGGTTCTTAAACTTTCGCCCTTTTTCTCCTTAACATAAATTGAATAATCAGGTATATCATCCATGAAATATCCGGGTTCAATATTCAGTCCCGGTCGCTTACGATATATATCACCTGAAAGCAACCTTGCTCTATGATTATAATCAGGTAAAATGTTATTGTGGAAATAAACCATCAATACTGTTACTATAACACCGAAAATAATACCTGGTATAAGAATCGTAGTAAAACTAATCCCACTTGCTCGCATAGCTGTAATTTCATTGTCCTCCGACATCCTCCCATAGGCCATTAGACAAGCAACTAACACTGCCATAGGAATCGACATTGCTATTATCCAAGCTAAATTCAAATATAAAAATTCAAGAACAACACCAATAGGCAGCTCTTTACCAAGAAGACGATCAACGGATTTATACAAAAAATTTACCAAAAGGATAAATGTTACAACACCAATCGAGAAAATAAATGGAAAAAGCAGCTCTTTATAGATATATCTTGCACCCAACCATGTACTGCATGATGAAACAATTTTAGGGATAAATCTAAACTTCGAAAACTTCATACAATCAAAATATACACCAAGACTAACTCTTTTCACAAAGATTATTGGCTCAATTAAATATTAATTGTAAGATTTTTTAAAAACAGTACACTAAAAAATATATTTTTATTGTATATCACCAATTGACTGGTTAAACTTTTCAATGAATGCAGTTGAATATTTTGCGAACGAGGAGAATCAATAGATGAAAAATAATAGGACTCTATGTCTATTACTTATATCTCTTCTTTTAACCGGCTGTAGTAAAAATGAAGAACAAGAAATTCCCGTATTTATATTTCAAAATCTAAAAACTCTCGTAGGAGCTATCTCATCCAATTATGTTATAATTCCCCGCTTCGATTCAAACGCTCAAGAAGTGATTTTCAATGGTAAACTATCGCCAGATGATTTCTGGGACTGTATATACTCTGTTCCTGTTCAAGGAGGGAATTACAAGAAGATATACGAGTCAACTGAAGACCTGTTATATCCTTCTTTCTCTTCAGACAAAAGGAATGTAATTTTCAGTAAAGGGTTATCTTGTCAAATACATATTCTGAATATAGAGACACAGGAAGTAAAAGACTTACCTGTTTATGGTAATTTCCCATCATTACTCCCGGATGGCAAAACTGTCCTTTATTCAGGAGTAATTGATGCAAACATCTATCTCTATGATATTAATACTGGCCAAGAGAAACCAATTACTAAATCCTATGTTTCATCTAACATCTGTCCTATTCTAATGCCAAATAAGATTTCTACCACATGGATAGAATACAAAAACAGGCAAACATTTAATCTTAACAATTCCAGGTTGGATTCTGCAAAGATTGTCCCAATTAGAGAATCTTGTGAGCCTCTCCTTTCTATTACAACATCTCCAAGCGGCAAATGGATTTTAGCAAATAGATATAATTGTGAATTAGTAGGATTAAATGTTGAAGATTCAACCTTTGCTGATGTAAAAATCAATCCAACTGTCGAAAAGGCAGACACTCAATATTTAGCGCTTTACGCAAATTGGTCTCCACTCGGAGATAAAATAGTCTATGTTGGAAATCAGATAAATAATCTTAGTCCAACAAATCCATTCTTCAAGCGCAAATCGTTCTCCGGAAATATTGTTATTGCAGACTTAAAGTGGGAAAAAATAAATGACACTGAGATTTTTCAGCGTTCTCCTATCCAAGAAGTTGATCTTTTCCCTGCAAAAACAGAAATGTACACAAAACCACTTACTTTATACACTCCTTCTAAAACCAACAATCCCCCAAGAATTATTTCCTTTCCTCCACAGACTGTTTATGAGGGCGATCTTTATTTATACAGATTGCAAGCAGTAGAAATCGATTTATTTGATAAATTAACGTATACACTTACATCCGGTCCGGAAAATTCAGAAATTTTAGAAAAGAGTGGCATTCTTTTTTGGTCTCCAGCTGAAGTCGGACAATACAATTTTACAGTCTCAGTTGAAGATAATGATGGAAAATCAGATACTCAAACATTTAATGTTAATGTAATCAAAAAACCGGATTGGAAATATCCGTTTTTTAGCTCTAAACAGACCTCAAAAGCAAAGTCTGACTTCGGTGCAAGACTTACTTTCGAAGATCCTGACAATGATGGCTTTCTCTCAGCAGGAGAACAAGGATACATTCTTATTGATATCAAAAATCTTAATGAAGGGACATTGGACAGCATTAAACTTTACATATTAAATTCAACAAAAGTAGAAGAAATCGAAATAAATGATTGTGTAGTTTTTAATAAATGTGAATTTAAAAAATGGAGCAGTATCAGAGTACCAATTAAAGGACTATCAAAACTAAGAAATAGACCAATTGTAATTCGTGGAATACTCGAAGGAAATTTCGGTATTCAAATGTTACCTGCAACTCTGATGATTGACGGGAAAAATCCACAATTAGCAAGTAAATAACTTCTACCCGGTATCGATATATCGGCATCGGCCCAAAGGGTGATTAATTCATACAAATTAGCCAGATTAGAAAACCTTACAAATTAATTCGCAACTTTTCATTAAATGCTATTAAGAATAAACTTAGTAAAAAACCTCTTGGGGAACTTTTCTCTCCTTCAATTAGTCAAAAAAGATGATGATTATCTTGAAGAATACAGTTTTAATAATTATATTGAACTAAGATGAAAAGAGAGGTGTTAAAATGAAAAAAAACTTATCATTTCCCCTCATTTTAGTATCAACAATTTTTATCCTTTCCGGCTGTTACACTATAATCAGAGCCCCAAAAACCGAAGAAGACATAATTTCGCAAAATCAGTATAATGACGAGTATTACCAGAATTATGATAATTCCTACCAAAATTACCTCTTCGCTGATCCTGACATATTAATGTATGATATGGATTACTACAGAAACAACCTTTACTATCGTTACAGAGATTTTTTATACAGCAGATTATGGGATGATTACTCAGCTTTCGACCCGTATAATAGATATAATCAATATTGGGATTCTCCGTGGAGTAACTATTATTCACCTTACGGATACGGATACAATTATCCCTATTCAACCTATTATGGCTACTATTCATACGGTGGCTCGAACAAATCGAGTTCATCAAAACATTCTGAGCCGAAACAAGGAAGAATGCAGGAATACAGATACCGTGAAATCAAATACCCGTCTTCCTTTGATTTTCAAAACAATCTTAATTTACCTATGACTGCTGTGCCATCCACGAGCGACAAATCTTCAAATGAATCAAATAAATCGGATAAAAAGAGAAATTCTTCGGAAAAACAGAAAAGTAAACCAGCTCTTGATAATTCGTCAATCACATCGGGATCCTCATCAAATCGTAGTTCATCATCTTTCTCAAGATCAAGTAGAAGTTCATCTTCCTCATCAAGATCAAGTCGCAGCTCATCTTCATCAGTCTCAAGGTCTTCTTCTTCAAATAAATCATCTTCCAGTAAATCATCCAGTTCATCTTCCTCATCACGGAGTCGAAACAAAAAGTAGACTATGCTTCTTTTAAAAAGGACTTCTTTAGTAAGTATTATTTGCCTTGGCTTTATTACTTCTATCTCTGTTGCTAATGCTCAATCATTTGAAGATGCTCTAAGACCGTTCTGGTATTTTAGAAGTTTTGGTGCATCCTCTTTCGCACTTACTAATAACAACACAGCAACTTCTAAAGATATATCTTCAATATCAACAAATCCAGCAAATTTAGGTATTATTCAGCGTCCAAGCGCATTTTTGTCCTTCCAGTATGGATTGTTCTCACAAAATGGAAAATTAGAGAATAATCCCGACTATATAAGTGACGGAAATAATTATTTTAGATATGACGGATTTGGATTTGTTTATCCAGTGCCTGTCTATCAAGGCAGCTTAGTGCTTGCCTTATCCTACGCACCAACAGCGCAGTACAATTACATTCTTAAAACCGATGGATTTATTAATAGAGATTCAGTTTCTCTCAGCCATTATATAAACGAAGCTGGAATAATGAACTCTCTACAATTAGGTACATCGGTCGAGTTTAAGAAAAATCTTTTTTTAGGTTTCTCAGCTAATTTTTATCATGGATATCGAAATTACAAATATACAGGAACAGACATAGATACAGAAGATATTTATACCTACTCCAATTATGTGCGAAATGAAACTATCAAACCAAATTATACAGGATGGAATATAAATACAGGAATATTGTATCATTTACCCTATTTAAAATTTGGTCTCAGAATTTCCTCTCCATTAAAATTAAATGTACATGAAAAGAGTAAAATTGATTCGACTACTACTTTTGATAATTTAACTGAATTATATGGATTTAAACAATATGACTTGACGTATAAAACCACATTCCCGACAGAAATCTCAGCAAGCCTTGCATTAACTTTATACGATATAACGATAGCTTTCGATTTTGCAACTCGCGATTGGGGCAATATCAATTTTAGATCAAATTTATACACAGATACAACATTTACCGAAAAAATTGATCCGGGAATTAATAATGATATTCGATTGAACCTGAAAACCACCACCGACTGGGGAATAGGTTTAATCATCCCTTTTTGGAATACTCTTTCAGCCCAACTCGGCTATCGAATATTAACAAGACCGTATTACAATCTTCCGGATAACGAAAAGTACATAACCCTCATGGGTTTTGGAATAGAAGGAATTATAGAAGACCAAATTGTAATGGGTATAAGCTATCAAATATCTATGGGACGGCAAACAATAGAGAACACATATTTTGGAACCTATACAACTCAACTCATACAGGAACATCAATTAACTGTATCAACTTCTTTATTATTCTAAAAAAACATTTCATCTTCGATAACTCTCTAAATCTATGATTAACAAAAAAGTCATATTACTTCTTATAGCGTTAGCATTGCCTCTCTATTGTCAAAATGAACCCGACTCTATAAAAAGCTCTAGCGCAAAAATTCTGGTAAATAATAAACCGCACATTTACCATGTTCCCCTTAAAAAATTACCCTATAACAAATTCTCCGAAATAGAATGCGTGGTTGAACCGGGCTTCCCAAAACTTAAAACAGTGAAAATTTTTATAAGGAATAGCAGAGAAAGAATCTTTAAAGAGTTTCCAATGCAATATATAAACGGGAAATATATCTTTAAGCTTATTCCCGAAATGGTTAGAGCAAAATATTTGTATTACTTTATAACTGCCGAATTCACGAATTTTTCAATAGTGGCTTTTCCACATGAAAACCCACAAAAAAAACCTGTTAAAGTAAATATTATAAAAATAAAAAGAAGGCATCAAAAAAAATTAAAACCCAAAAGTAAATAAAACCGGAATTGAAAAAAGATTTTGGGAATGACCGCTTTCAGACTTATATTCTTATCAGGAAAATAAAGTTAGTATGAAAAATTTAAACCTATCTATAATCGCATTAGTCGTTTTACTATTTCTCGGCAATAACCTATTCGCAAATGAAGTTTGGGTACTTGAGATCGACGGAGTTATTAATCCAATAGCTGTTAAATACATTCACAACAACATAGAAAGAGCTCAAGATATTAATGCCGAATGTTTGATCATCAAAATGGACACTCCAGGCGGCTTAATGAATTCTATGAGAGATATCATAAAAGATATACTCAATTCAGAAGTGCCGATTATTGTATACATACACCCCAGGGGAGCTCAATCAGCTTCTGCCGGTGTATTTATTACCGTTGCTGCTCATTTCGCTGCAATGTGTCCCGGAACAAATATTGGAGCCGCACATCCTGTTAATCTCGGAGGGGGTGGACTATTTGGAAGTAAACCGGATTCTGCAACTACCGCAACAATGATGGAAAAAGTAACAAATGATGCAGTTGCATATATTCGCAGCCTTGCCCATGAAAGAGGTCGCAACGAAGAGTGGGTTGAAGAGGCAGTTAGGAAAAGTGTCTCAATAACTGAAACAGAAGCCGTAGAGAAAAATATAGTTGACGTGGTAGCAGATAACCTGGACGAACTTCTTAATTACTTAGATGGAAAGACTGTAAAACTTCCATCAGGCGAAAAAGTTTTAAATACAAGCAACGCAGAAATAAAATTCCAACCAATGAGACTTCACCACAAAATATTAAATGTGATTAGTGATCCAAATATCGCATATATGCTTCTGATACTCGGATTTTACGGGATATTCTTTGAAATCAGAAGTCCCGGTGCTATCTTTCCCGGTGTAGTAGGTGGAATTTTCCTGATCCTTGCATTCTTCTCTTTACAGGTTCTCCCGATTAATTATGCAGGTCTTGCGCTTATAATTATTGGTATCATTTTATTTATTTTAGAAATGCAAGTTGTAAGCTACGGGCTTTTAACAATTGGAGGTATTATATCAATGATATTAGGTTCTATGATGTTGATCGATATCACAAAAGCACCAAAAGAATTATTCTCCATTTCGCTTAGTGTGATTATTCCAATAGTAATTTTTACCGCTTTATTCTTTCTTGTCGCTCTATCACTGGCTTATAAAACTCACAAGAAACAAGTATCTACCGGCACTGAGGGGCTCATAGGAGAAATCGGGGTCGCAATTACAGACATCGACAAAAAAGGATCCATTCAAGTTCATGGAGAATATTGGAAGGTAGTATCCGATTCGCCAATTCCCAAAGATTCAGAAGTAATTGTAAAATCTATTAATAGAATGATCTTAAAAGTTATAAAAAAAGATACCGAGACAGACTAAACCAATGAATTATCTGAATAGTGAATAACATAATTCAAAAATGCCCTAAAGAACCTTTATGGGAACAAATATCGGAATCCAAATTTCAAAATTTAAGGCAAAACCGTAAACTGTAAATTGTAAATTTTTAACTAAAAACAAGGAGACTATTATGTCAATTCCAATTCTAACAGTGATTATTCTTATCCTTCTCGTCCTATCAAGTGCCATTAAAATACTTAAAGAATATGAACGTGGTGTGATCTTCCGATTAGGACGTCTGTCAGCCGCCAGAGGACCCGGAATATTTATTATCATCCCATTTATCGATAAAATGGTTAGGGTAAGTTTGAGAACTGTTGTTCACGATGTTCCCGAACAAGACATTATTACAAGGGATAATGTATCAGTAAAAGTCAATGCTGTAGTCTACTTTCGAGTTCTAGATCCTTCAAAGGCAATTGTAGAGGTCGAGGATTATTATTACGCTACTTCTCAACTCTCTCAGACAACTCTTCGTAGTATTCTCGGGCAGGCAGAGTTAGATGAATTACTATCCAAACGAGATAAAATTAATACAGAACTCCAGACTATTTTAGATCAGGCAACTGATCCATGGGGTATTAAAGTATCACAAGTTGAGATCAAGCATGTTGATTTACCCTCAGATATGCAGCGGGCAATGGCAAAACAGGCTGAAGCAGAACGTGAACGTCGTGCCAAAATAATCAATGCCCAGGGTGAATATCAGGCAGCTCAAAAACTATTAGATGCAGCTGAAATCATGAACAAACAACCTATTACTGTACAGCTCCGTTATCTCCAGACTTTACGTGAAGTTGCTACTGAAAATAATTCAACTATTATTTTTCCATTACCTATTGATTTGGTTAAGCCACTTGTCGCGCTGCTTGAAAGTAAGTCTGATAAAAAATAGCCTTAATTAACCTTCCGACGGAAGGCTTTTCGCAAGGTCCAGCTCAGTACTAATGAAGGAATTAAAAGGAAAAGTTAATCAGCTCAGAGAGTTGATTAATTCCGCTAATTTTAACTATTATATCCTCGATAATCCTACTATCAGTGATGCCGAATATGACCGCCTAATGCGGGAACTTCAGAATCTGGAGAATGAGCATCCGGAGCTAATTACTACTGATTCACCCACCCAACGAGTTGGAGCAAAACCACTAAGTGAATTTAATACTATAACACACCGTATTCCCCTTCTCAGTCTGGATAATGCAATGGGCGAAAATGAAATCAGGGAGTTTGTTGCAAGAATATACAAAGGGCTACCTCCAGGAGAAATTGTACAATTTGTGTGTGAACCTAAAATTGATGGTCTGGCAATCGAATTAGCCTATGAAAATGGAACTTTTATTTCCGGTTCGACCAGAGGCGATGGAGTTACCGGCGAAGATATTACACAAAACCTGAAAACAATCCGTTCAATCCCTTTATCACTGAGGAAAGGCAATTTTCCGATTCCAAGTTTAATCGAGGTTCGCGGTGAAGTATATATGGATCGCGAAGATTTCAAGCGACTGAACGAACAACAATTAAAAGAGGGTAAAACGCTATTTGCAAATCCCAGGAACTCCGCCGCTGGTTCACTACGCCAATTAGACCCCAAAGTTACTGTAAAGCGACCTCTGAACATTTTCTGCTATTCAATGGGAGCTTGCGAGGGAATTTCATTTTCTACTCATTCGGAGTTTTTAAAAGCCTTGCCCTCGTGGGGCTTTCGTGTAAATCCATTAATTGAATTATACAATAATGCTGATGAACTCGTCAATTACTCCAGGAAAATAGAATCAATCAGAAATTCGATCTCTTATGATATTGATGGAGTGGTTTTCAAAGTCAATTCCTTTGCTCAACAGGAAACACTTGGAATAAAATCTCGCAGTCCACGCTGGGCAATTGCAGGGAAATTTAAAGCACAACAGGAAGTAACTCAAATTCTTGAAATCGAAGCGAGTGTTGGAAGAACCGGTGCTATAACACCAGTTGCACATCTAAAACCGGTAAATATTAGTGGAGTTACCGTTTCAAATGCAACCCTGCATAATCAGGATGAAATAACCCGTAAAGATATTCGAGAAAAAGACTGGGTTGTGATCCAGAGAGCTGGTGATGTAATCCCACAGGTTGTAAAAGTTATTACTGAACATCGATCTGGAAATTATCCACCATATATACTACCAGATACATGTCAATCATGTGGTACAACTGTAACTCAAATATTAGGTGAGGTTAAGCATCGCTGTCCAAACATTAGTTGTCCAGCTAGAATTAAACGTAGCATCCAGCATTTTGTGTCAAAACGTGCAATAGATATTGACGGACTTGGTGATAAGTTAGTTGAGCAGCTTGTTGATGAAGGATTAATTAAAAATGTCGCAGACCTATACTTTTTGAAAAAGGACATTCTTGCAAACCTGGAACGAATGGCTGATAAATCCGCTCAGAATATTGTTGACGCAATAGAAAACAGCAAAAGTACAACACTGGCAAGATTCATTTACGCTCTCGGAATCCGAAATGTCGGCGAGTATATGGGGAAAGTGCTGGAAAAATCCTTTGGTTCTTTAGAAAAGCTAATGTCTGCTTCGTATGAAGAACTTGAATCAATTGAAGGTGTTGGCCCTATTGTTGCGCAGAGTATTCGGAACTTTTTCGATGAGAAAGCAAATATTAACACTATTAACAGACTCATTGAGGGTAGAATCAAAATTAGCGAAATCACTTACACAACTGAAGTGAAAAGATTTGAAGGTAAAACATTTGTTTTCACAGGAACACTCTCTTCAATTACCCGTGATGAAGCAAAGGACCTTGTCGAAAAGTTCGGAGGAAAAGCATCATCATCCGTAAGTAAAAAAACGGATTACGTTGTAGTAGGTGAAAATCCGGGATCGAAGGCCGCCAAAGCCAAAGAGCTGGGCGTAAAAATAATAAGCGAAGATGAGCTTTTGGATTTTGGTGAATAAATAAGCCTTTCTTTGACAAACAACATTATCAATTAGTATTGATTGGGTAATAAATATGAAACCAAAAAGAAATCACGTATTCATCAGCCTAATGATTGCTATGCTGATGACTCTCACAGGATGCAGAGAAATCACTACGACCACCAGGATT
Source organism: Fidelibacterota bacterium (assembly GCA_016782645.1). Taxonomy (GTDB): domain Bacteria; phylum Fidelibacterota; class UBA2242; order UBA2242; family UBA2242; genus BS750m-G69. The sequence continues at coordinate 14,435 of JADHYC010000032.1, forward strand.
TTCAGTGATGGTTCTTGTGAGCGGACAGTTTTTATCGAAGGTGATTCAAGCGATGTGTTCAGCGGTTCCTATCCCCTGCCATTAGATTCATCCTGGACTTTTGATATTAAAAAAGACACATCAGAAAAGGTACAATATTTTTATTCAGCTAAAAAATCATTCAAGAGAGTGTCCGATCTAAATAATGAATATCTTTATGATAGTGTCAGCACTTTTTCAACGATCGATAGGTCTATCAAATTGAAAAAACATTTTAGATGGTTCTTTACTATTTTAACCTATCGAGAGATTTATAAGGATGTCAATCCATTTAAGCAAATTCCGGTTTCAGATTATCTCACAGCTGACGAGATAAACGTACTTTTTATTGACGAGGAAGACAGCTCGGAAATTGCAGTAAATAAGAAAGAAGTTGAGGAGAAATTTGAAATATGGCTTGGAATTAGTGTTTTTGAAGAGTTTTATCAAGCCTTTTTACAAGGTGCAGTACAATTAGGTGATTCAAATCTCACACAAGAAATAATAATATCAAAAAAAGATGTTTTAACAAAAAAAGTTTTAGTAGATACTATAAGTTTCTTTGATATTGATGAGAAAAAATTGATCGATTCACTAATTACTATATGTGAATATACATTTCAAACACCAGGCGTTTGGAAGCTTTTAGAAGAAGGAAATTACACATTTCGAGAACTCAAGAATAAACTCTCCACTATTGAAAATGTCTGGTCTGAGGGATACACAAATGAAGTGCTTATGCCGGGACTGCTTATTGACACAAATGCTGAAACTGTCGAAGGCAATAAAGTAGTTTGGGATGTGGAAATAGATAAATATTTTCTCAGGGATTTTGAGATGTGGGTTGAATCGCGTATTGTCAACCGATGGGCAATACCGGTTACTGCTGTTATTGTTGTAGTGATTTGCACTGGATTGGTTGTAGCTGTATTCCGCCGGAGAAAAATATAGCCAAATCAGAGTATTATATTAATTTTGTCATAACAACACAAACTCATAGTTGAATTGGCATGGTTATGCCGTTAGAACTAAAGTAAATTTATAATAGAACAAGCAATCATTTAGTTGCCAGATACGGATTGAAATATCCATATCTTAATTTTGGAAATTCCTTCTTAAAATATTCAATCATCTTCTTTATTCCGATTCCATCTTGAGCAGGTGGATTCATCTCCTTCCAATACCATTCAGGGTCTATATTCAGATTCCTCCACTGGATCATATCAATTCCATAATCACTAATTAGAGATTCCAAAGCCTCAATTTCATCAGGCTGATCCGTAAATCCCGGAAATACAAAAAGGTTTATTGAAACAAAACCACCTTTACATTTCATAATTTCGATAGACTTCAATACATCTTTAAAAGTGTAATTCAACGGCTTGAAGTATCTATAATAATATTCCGGTCGGGAAGAATTCATTGAGACTCGCATACTATCCAAGCCAACTCCCAAAAGTTTTCCAATAATGTCCGGACAACTCGCATTTGTATTCAGATTGATTGTCCCTTTATCTGTCTTTTTGCGTATCCCTTTAATTGTATCTATTAAAAGTTGTGGATTCATCAACGGTTCACCCTCGCATCCCTGTCCAAAACTCACTACAGGATACGGAGCAGTTTCAATATGCGGAACTGCGATTTCGATGATCTCCTCAGCCGTAGGAGTAAAATCAATTCTAAATTGTGATCTACAAATTCCCGTACTCTTTTGAAGCGAGATACATCCCAGACATTCTGAATTACAAGTTCTGGAAGTGGGAAGCGGCATCTCCCAACGATTCAGAAGATAGTTTTGTGCGGCAGGGCATCCATAAGTTAATGCACAATTTTTTATTAGATGCTCAGCTAAACGGTTATTTGAATAACTCTCCAAAAAATTCTTAGCTGCAGTTTCAATTCGCTCCTGATTGAATTGAGAAGGATCCTGACGAATATCTGGATCAATCCTCAAAGCCGCTACATAAAATCTGTCTTTATACCAACCCACAGCGCAGTAGGCATATAGTGAAAGGTTTGGGGCGTTCGGTAACCGCTTCCATACTGCATGGTGCGTAATTGTATAAGCCGGAGCAACAAAGGCAGCAACAGCCACTAATTTCTCTTTGGGATCACCTTCGAGGGTTACTATTTTGCCACTTTTTCTATCCTTACCAACAGGAATCCGTCCCGGAAGTTCCATAAGTTGACTTCCCTCCGGAAGTGGAATCCATTCTTCGGCAAGGATTTCCTTAACTATTTCCTCAGACCCATCAGGCTTCCTTCGGAAAACACCAAGAGCGGTGTACTCGGGAATATCAACTACATTCCCCTGTCCATCTGATACAACTAAAGAAGGCGAAAAATTTCCCATAAAAAAATGATGCCTTTCAGGTTTTCACTCTCTTAACCTTATTTATTCATCAGCTTTTTATTAACATTGCATCCGCTGTACTGGTGGATGAATAATAGAATTATGCTATCTGCTCTCAAAATTTCTTATACAAGAGCTTTCATATTGGTAATAACCCACAAGTTTTTTCTTAATAAGATTATTATGGAAAAATTTTTATCTCTGCGTTCTTTGCGACCTCTGCGGTAAATAATCCGGGTTAATCCTCTATTTCAAAATTGTCATTTTCTTATTGAATACTTTTTCACCAATAATTACTAGATAGATATAAATACCAGTAGCTGCTCTTCTTCCATAATTATTCCTGCCATCCCATGTAACAGTATAAAATCCCGGTAACTGCGGTTCATTTACTAAGGTTTTAACTTCCTGTCCAAGGATATTATATACTCTTATAGAAACATCCATCAGAGTAAGTTGTATCAACGCCTCATCAAAGTTCCTGAATTCACCCGCGCCAATTGTATAGTTTATTATTGTATTAGAATTAAACGGATTTGGATAATTTTGTGATACAATATACTCCTTAGGCAATAGTATTGCAGGATGCATGGGATTCGTTCTTATTTGATAGATTCCAACTTTTTTAGAATATGCCCAGAAAGCCCCCGTTTCAAGACTTGTATATGTTTTAATGTATTTCCATTTATCATTTTCGTAATAATATAATCCCAAATTCACCGCCTTTGGCTGTGTAATATCAAGATCAGCAAAATTAAAAAGAAGCCTCGCTTCGGACTCTAACTCTCTAACAGGTGCAACAAATTCAACTTGCTCAGAAACAGGTTCCCCAGAATCAGACCCCGATACAATTTTACCTAATACAGTCGTATCAGAAAATACTCCTTCTTTTGTTGGCAATACTAAAGCACAAATATCTTTCTTGATAGAATTTGGAGAGAACAGGAAAGATAAAATCTCATTTGGTCCCGTTAGAACACCACCCGATTCTACGTAAATTTGACAAACCCCTATAACATAATTTTCAATACCGCGGTTGCCCGCACGATCTTTTCCATCAACTACAATTTGAATCTCACCGGTTTTTTCTATTTGATAAGTAGAATAATAATAAGAGAAACCTGTTGACGATTGACGCGGCTCCAGTTCTCCAGTATCTCCATCAAAAGTAACAAGTGGAATGTCACTCAATTTCTCCGATGGGTAAATATTTACATCAATCCATTTACTTATAAGAACATTCTGGAATATTCCTATCTCAAAAGATGGTGGAGTAGAATCTATTACAGTCACATAAAGCATCTGTGTATCAGAAGAATCCAGAGAATCGGAAACCGTAGCTATGATAGAGTCTAAACCAAACCAATCAGGTTGAGCCCATAATTGCAATATACGGGTAGAATCAATAAAACTATAATTTAAAGAATCTCCGATATTAAAATTCCATACAAGCGACCCGACGTCATTATCTACATCTGTCACAAAATCATCAAGATTAAAAATGACTGTATCATTTTGGTAATAGTGGATTGAGAACAAACTACTGTCAATCAATGGTGGATCATTTACCTGAAGTACTTCAATATCAATCCAAACTGTATCTGATAAACCTTCCTGATCACTCACAACAGCAGTCATTACATCAGTGCAGTATAAATTTGGACCTGCCATTAATGTTAGCAGCCTTTGTTCAATATCATACTGGACTTCAACATTCCCACCAGTCTCAAAAGACCATTCCAGAATAGAATCCGGTTCTTCAACATCATAAACAAGTGAATCCCATTGACTCAAATAAATGTTATATGTGCTATCTTCTCTAAAAGATATCATCGGAATTTGCTTTAGCTCCGGTTTATCATTTACTGGCTCAATTCCGATATCTACTGAAATGCTGTCATAATCCAAACTATCGTCATAAACATAAAATAAGATTGAAATCGGCTCAGTATAAAAATTCGGCGTTCCATATATTGAAACAATATGGGTGCTTTCATCTATTTCAACAGCTATACTATCCTGTGAGAGCGAGAATTCTGAAGTGCTACTTCTCAGAATTATTTTCTGTGAGGATGGAAAATCTGAGTTAATAGTTGCTACATTTAAATCAATTTCTTTACCAGGCGTAATTGCCCTTTTATGATTTCTCATTCCGTTCGAATTAAATGCTTTACCCTGAGATTGTCCTGCTTCAAATGCTTCAATTACAAGGTTTCCATCTGACGTTTCCACATCATATATAAACTCATTCAAAGATATAAAAAGCGTATCATCTTCCAAAAGTGAAGTATCAGTAATTTGAGAAAATTCCGGGAAGTCATTAACGGACTTGAACTCCACAAGCAAATCGGTTGTATCACTCATTCTTCCATCAGAAACGATAACTTTTAAAGTATCTATACCAAACCAATTTAGATCGGGTACAATCATCAAGCTGTCTTCCATTAAGCTAGCAGCTGAATGATTACCTTGATTAATCGTCCACAACAATGTACTATCTAAATCGTCAACATCATTTACAAAATCATACCATTCTTCAATTTTTAAAAATATAGTAGAATCTTCATCAGCAGCAAGAGAGGGAATAGTATCCAGAACAGGTGCATCATTAACCGGTGATACAGTCACAGTAAGAATTGTACTATCTGAGCCAAATCCAGGTTGACCAATGCTATCATCTACTACAAATAGAAACTGAAATCCATAAATATAGAAATCCGGCATTGTATAAAATTTGGCAACATTTGCAGTATCAATTTCAATAGTAATGCTATCTCCATCTGAATTAACAAGGGAGACAGAAGAGATGTTTTTATTATTAGTAGATTTATAACTGCCTAATGCTCTGCTTACATTCTTTTTATGCTCTTTTGTAATTGCCCTATATATTTCGCCATTAAACTCAAAACGGCTTGAAACGTTTTTACCCTCGACAAAAGGATAAATAGACCAGTTTAATTCCAAGATATCATTATCTACATCACTTACATACTGATTAAGGTCCAAGTATGTTGTGTCATCTTCCGGGAAATCAATAGTATCAGGAAATGATTGAGTGATAATAGGAAAATCATTAACAGGTAAAACGTGAATAACTAATTCTGTCGTATCGTTTAACTCACCATCTGAAATAATGGCTTTTGAAGTATCTAATCCAAACCAATTCAGAGGAGCCGAAAATACTAATGTATCAACAATCTCCTGAAAAACCACATTTTCGAAAGGTAGAATCTCCCATGTCAAAACAGAATCCGCATCGTCGATATCCTCAACCGAATCAAACCATGCAGAATATTGCATTATATAACTCGAATCCTCAATAAACTCAATAATATTAAGATCAGAGAGAATAGGCGGATCATTAATGTCATTCACAAAAATGTTAAAAGTAACAGAATCAGTTGCACCCATTCCATCTTTTATATATACAGTTGCAACGAAGTTCGAGTCTCTATCATCGTTGAGTGGAGTCCATTCTATTGTACCTGAAAGCGAATCAATTGTCATTGAATCCGGTGAAATAACAAGACTAAATCTAATAGAATCTCCAACGTCAACGTCAGTATATTGCACTGTGAACCGGAACAAAGAATCTTCATAAGCAATTGTATCCTGAATAGCCGCTATTTGAGGAGAATCGTTTGTATTAACAATTGTGAGATAAAACTTAAGGCTGTCAGTTGCTAAAGATCTATCCTGAACATAAACAACAAATGAATCCTGCCCTACATTCTCATTAAGAGGAGTCCATTGAATAAAACCAGTAGTGTCAATAATCGTCATATCGAGAGGGTTATTATTCAATTCAAACGTGAGTTTTTCACCATAGGAAGAATCATCATCAAGTGCATAAAATTGAAATGTCCACAAGCTATCTTCATAAATATCCGCAGTAACAATATCTTTATTAATAATTGGCGGATCGTTTGCATTTTCGACATCAACATAAAAAGTATCTGTATCCGCAGCTGTTATAGATAAGTCGTAAACCCTCGTAATCACTTCCCATTGTCCTACATGGCTATTATCAGGTATCCAGGAAATTATACCGGAAGAATCATTTATAGTCATACCGTCAGGTGCAGATACAATCTCAAAAGTAATTGTATCACCCAAATCTATATCCACTGCATTTACAGCTAAATTGAATAACGAATCTTCAACAGCAACGGTATCATTTTGAGCAATTATCCATGGTTTATCATTCACATTATTCACATGGAGATTGAAATAAAGGCTGTCCCTTGTAAGAGCAAGGTCTTCAACAATCACATAAAACGAATTATCTCCGACAAAAGAATTATCCGGTACCCAGGTAACTTTTCCTGAATCCGGATCAATGGACATTCCCAACGGATTATCTGCAAGTAGAAATTGCAAACTATCACCATGTATTAAGTCGCTGTCTCCGGCTGTGAAAGTCATCTCCCAAAGTATATCTTCAGGTGAAGTATCCTGCGATATATTTGTAATCATATAAGGAGAATCATTAACATTTTCTACAATCAAGTGGAAAACCTGCTCTATAGTACCACCATTCCCATCACTAAATCGAATCGTTACCAGAGATGTATCCACATCGTCATTTATGGGAGTACCGGAAAGTACTCCGGTAGAATCATTATAAGAAAGCCAATCCGGATAAGAGCCAATTAATGAATAAAAAACATTTCCCTGACCCTCATCATCGGTATCTGCATCGTAAGTAAATAATACATTTTCAGTAGCAATGCTATCGATTACTGAGACAAAATTTGGGGGGTTATTTAATACAGTAATATAGAAAGTGCCGAAACCTACTCCATCATTACCATCATCAACTTTTACATTGACTCCAAGCGAATCAACAATATGGTTATTTAAAGGAATCCCACTAATAACACCAGAAAGTGTGTCAATTGAAATCCACGAGGGAACATCTGAAATAAAAGTATATTCAATTTCCCCCTGACCTTCATCATCGGAATTAATATCAAATGAAAATGATTCATCCTCAGTAATTGTTGTATCCTGAAAGATTGATGTAATATGTGGAGCAGTATTAATTACAGAAATAGTATACGCAAGTGTATCGTATCCGCCTCTACCGTCTGACACCATAATCTTTATAGAATCTTCATTTGTAACATCATTGTTCAGAGCTATTCCAGTAAGCAATCCCGTCCCTTGATTAAGAGAAAGCCAAGAAGGTTTTTTCAATGCGCTGTATATAATCGATCCCTGACCTTCATCTGTACAGTTAAAATTAACGGAATAGCGAATATCTTCCTGAGCTGTATTCGGTGGACTTGTCGTAATTTGGGGTGGAGTATTTACTACGGAAATAATAAACTCAAGCGTGTCAGTTCCATCATGTCCATCGTCTGCAGTTACCTTTACACTATTATCTCCAACATGATTGTTCAGAGGCGTACCACTTAGTAAACCATTTGATGAATTGATCGATAACCATCCAGGATTTATAATAAGAGAATAAGTAACTAAACCGGAACTTTCATCATCTACATTTAAATCGTAAGAATACAGACTATCTTCATAGACTGATGAAATCGGTGAACCAATAAAATTAGGTGGTGTATTATTTACAGTAATATTAAAATCAAGGGTATCATAGCCAGAGTTGCCATCATCAACTTTTAATGAAAGCGAAAAAGTCTCCACATCTTCATTAAGTGGTGTACCATTTAAAATTCCGTTAGAATCTGCTAATGATAGCCAGGAAGGTAAAGATGTTATTGCCGAATAAGCTATATCTCCATAGCCCTCATCATCACATCCCAGGTCTAAAGTGAATAATGAATCCTCTAAAGAGACTGTATCTTGTTGAGAAAAGAATAACGGAGAAGCATTCCTTACTACTAAAGTTGTCTTTAAAGTATCTACACCATCATTTCCATCAGAAAATTTTACCCAGAGTGTATCACCCATGCTAACATTAGAATTTAAAGGTATACCACCTATCTGTCCGGTAGAAGAATTTTCCAAAACTAACCATGTTGGAGCATAAACAATTGAATATTCCGTCGTTCCCTGTCCCTCGTCATCAGCATTTATATCAAAAGAAAAATTTTCATCCTCATCTGCGAAAAGCATAGATGGAGTAGTTGTAATTTCGGGATTTGTATTACTCACATCAATCGTCCAACTCTGAATTGCAGTCTCATCGTTTCCATCATCAACCTTCACAGTTACACTAATTAATACACCAACATCACTATTATCAGGAATCCACTGAATAAGCCCGCTTTCTGAATTAATAGTCATTCCAGTTGGATTGGTTTCCAAACTATAAACAAGGGTATCATTATCAGGATCCTGTGCATTAACATCATAAAGATATAATGAATCCTCTTTTACTGTGGTAATAGTGGAAGAAATAATTGTAGGTGGATCATTTGTATTTATTACATTAATTGTAAAAGATTGTGAATCTGTTCCACCGTTACCATCTTCTACCACAATAATAACACTTACTTCGCCAACATCGGAATTCTGAGGAACACCTGACAAAATTCCCTGTTGAGTGTCCATTTCCAGCCAATCTGGTTTCACCTGTGCTGAATAACTAACATTCCCATGTCCATCATCAGTAGATGAGAGATCATAGATATAATTAACATCTTGGGTTGCAGTTGTTTCTGGCTCAGATGTAATTGTAGGTGGAACATTAATAACTGTAAGTTCCCATCTTTGATAAGATAAACCACCACTATTGCCATCATTAGCTTTAACAACAATACTATCACTTTCAACATCTCCATTATCCGGAATTCCAGTTATAATACCTGTTAGACTGTTTATAGAAACCCATGCGGGTGCTTCTGTCAGTGAATATGATGTAGAGCCTAAACCTTCATCATCAGAGTTTACATCATAGGAAAATTGCTCATCTTCTAATGTTTCTGTCACCGGAGTAGATGAAAATTCAGGAGAGCGGTTTTGAACTGCCAGAGTAAATGACTCGGTATCTGTTGCACCTGAATCGTCTGTAACCTGAATGGTAATAATATGACCATCTGATACCTGTGAATTATCAGGAGTCCACGAAATAATCCCTGAAGTTTCACCAATTACTATTCCCGATGGAACTGTTCCAATTAGTGAAAAGATTTGAGAGTCATCTTCATCAACATCATTTACTTCAACAGTATCTTTAAAAGTTGAGTCTTCAATAATTGACTGATTTGCAATTGCGGCTATTTGTGGTGCATCATTAGTATTACTTACACTTATCGAATATGTCTTCTGGGCTGTACCTTCATTACCATCATCTACCTTTATCAATACTGAATTGGGACTTCCATCCTCCGTGACATCTCCATTCTCCGGTGTCCCTCCTAACTCTCCCGTTGATGAGTTAAGTGTCAACCAGCCTGGATTTCCACTTACAATACTATATGAAGTCGAGCCCTGTCCCTCATCCGAGCTGCTCAGGTCAGCTGAAAAAGCTTGATCCTCCACAGCCGTAAATGGTCCGGCAGCGGCTATTGTCGGGGCTACATTATTAACAGTAAAATATTTTTTTAGAGAAACGGTGCCACCATTGTTATCGGTAAAGGTTACTTGTAGATAGTCCTGGCCTACATGAGCGTTAGTAGGTGTGCCGCTGAATAGACCGGTGGTGGCATTGGTCATGCTCAGCCAGGTTGGTTTATGCACCACTGTATAGGCAGCACTGCCTTCGGACTCATCATCAGCATCGATGTCTATATTGTAAGTTAAATCTTCAGTAACAAAAAAGGTGTCAGCATCAGTACTTGACCAATCAGGAGAAGGAATTATGTTGGTTATGGTAGGATCAGCGTTGTTAACTGTGATAGTCCAGGTACGTTCAGCATAGGCAGAGGAGTCATCGGTAACTCTGGCGGTGACGGTAGTATCGCCAACCTGGTTATCATCAGGTGTCCAGGTAATCACACTATCGTTAATAATACTCATTCCCGCTGGACTGATAAATAAACTGTAACTAAGATTATCGCCCACATCTACATCGCTACCCGATAGTGTAACTGTATATTCATCATCCTCATTTACTGTTACATTGGAAACCGGACTTAATGTTGGTGCATCATTAGTATTACTTACACTTATCGAATATGTCTTCTGGGCTGTACCTTCATTACCATCATCTACCTTTATCAATACTGAATTGGGGCTTCCATCCTCTGTGACATCTCCATTCTCCGGTGTCCCTCCTAACTCTCCTGTTGATGAGTTAAGTGTCAACCAGCCTGGATTTCCACTTACAATACTATATGAAGTCGAGCCCTGTCCCTCATCCGAGCTGCTCAAATCTGCACTAAATTCACTATCTTCTATCGCTGTGAATGGTCCCGCTGATTCCAACGTTGGTGCTACATTATTTACTGTGAAATATCTCTTATACTGAACACTACCTCCATTACCATCTGTGAAAGTTACCTCTAAATAATCCTGCCCTACATGGACGTTAGTTGGAGTATCCGAAAACTTCCCGCTATCCAATTCTGCTATATTTAACCATACCGGCTTATTATTTACTGTATAAGTCGTATTATCTCCATCACCTTCATCATCAGTATCAATATTTATTGTATATTCCACATCTTCTGTTAGAAAAGATGTATCATTAACTGTTGAAGTTGGTGATGGATTTATATAGACCGTATCTATAATTGGATTTACATTTGTGATTCCTAAATTAAAAATAATATTATCTTCACCTTCATTCCCATCGGTAGCAACGATGCCAACGGTATGAGAGCCAACAGAAGCATTTGTTGGCGAGCCGCTCAGCAAACCTGAAGAAGACAATGTAAAACCAACCGGTAAAGTGTATAATGTGTCAAAAGTTACACCACCCCAATCATCATCGTCAGTCTGAAATTGGAATGAGTAATTTTGGTCTTCATCTACTAAATTTGTTGGGTCTGTCGTCGTAAAAGAAGGATTGACATTTGTTACTATAAGTGACACCTCAAGCGTATCGCTTCCGTCATTTCCATCTAAATATTTAACCTGTAATGTAGATGTCTCCACATCGTCATCTCTGGGAATACCTGAAAGCACTCCACTTGTTTGATCAATTGAAAGCCAATCAGGATAGGGATTTATAAGAAAATAACCACTTGTACCAGAGCCTTCATCGCCCTCATCGTTAGCTTGTAAATCTACACTTAAGTTTTGATCCTCTGTTGCATTAATATCATCAACAGTTATAAAAACAGGCTTGCTATTAGCAACTGTCAGCTTGAAATCCTCAGTAGCTATTCCACCATTTTTATCATCTAACTTTATAGTTATTGTATCAACAACAACATCAGAATTTATTGGAGTTCCACTTAATACACCGGTTAATGAATCAAGACTTAACCAATTGGGATAATCTCCTTCCAAACTATAAGTACCACCAACAAAAAGAGCATTGAAAATCAGAATTTGATAATTATAAACTGAGTCTTCTATAGCTACATCAAGAGTCTGTTCTGAAAATTCAGGAGGTTTATTTACAACCGTCAATGTCCAGGATTGGGTATCTGTTCCACCATTTCCATCTTCAACTTTCACATCAATAATCCAGTCGCCCACACCGGAATTATCAGTATAGCCCGAAACGATTCCTGAATCCGGATCGATACTAAGCCAGCCGGGAGGTGTGCTGAAAAAACTGTATTGAGTATTTCCAACTCCCTCATCTATAGAATTTATGTCGTATCCATATACTGTCCATTCATTTACAGAATCTGGTGGTGTAGTTGTAATTAATGGCAAGGTATTTTCTACTATAATATCGAATTTAAGGGTATCGCTGATTCCCTCATGATCATCTTCCGCCAATACAGAAACCAAAAATGTGTCCACCTGAGAATTATCAGGAGTAAAAGTAACTACTCCATCATTCAATCCAATTTCCATATGTGAAGGAGGATTCACAAGAGTATATGTAACAGTAGGATCTCCCTCATCGTCAGTGTGGATATCAATCGATAACGTAGAATCCTCTTTAATACTCGTATCTGCAACTGTAGTAAAAACAGGCGGGACATTTACTACATTTAACACAAAAGTCTCGTATGCATCGCCTCCTTTCCCGTCGTTAATTTTTACTGAAACCGGATTATCTCCCACGTCATTGTTTCTCGGTATTCCCGAAATTTCACCAGTTGAAGTATTTAATGAGAGCCAATCTGGTTTTATGTTCCAGCTGTAAGTTGCTCCCTCCCCTTCATCATCAAAATCTATATCGTAAACGTAATTACTATCTTCATAAGCAGAATCAACAGCTGTTGATTCTAAGACAGGATCGCGATTATTGATAGTCAATGTAAAAGATGCAGTATCTGATCCTCCGTTCCCATCTGAAACAAATATTGATATTGAAGCTTCACCTACATCGTTATTACGTGGAGTACCGGCCAATAATCCTGTAGTACTATTTAGTGACAACCATGATGGTTTAGCATTTGCATGATATACAATATTTCCATGACCATCTTCCGAACAGTCAAAGTCATAAGAATAGGGATTATCTTCAGTAATAACTGTATCATAATCTGTGGTAATTGTTGGAACTTTATTCCTTACCGTAATATTTAGAGTTGTAGTATCTTTCCCCTCATTTCCATCATCAAATGCTACTATAATTGAAGCTGGACCTACGTCTCCATTATCCGGGGATCCTTGGAGCTCACCTGTTACTGATGAAACTAAAGTCAACCAATCTGGAAGACCGGGATCTAAGATTGAATATGAAGTTGTTCCAAGTTGTTCATCATCAGTCTCTAAATCAAATGAATAGAACTCACCTTCATTCGCATCATCCAAAACCTGAGTCAAAATATTTGGTTTTTTGTTTATAATTTCAAGATTAAATGAAATTGTATCTCTACCAGTGTTCCCATCATCAACATACAATGAACATACATGGCTTCCTACAACATCATTCAAAGGTACACCGGAAAGAAGACCTGTAGATTGATTTAATACAAGCGGACTGGGAAATTCATTAATTGTATACCAATTAATAGTTCCTTGTCCATCATCAGAGGAGTTGAAATCGAATGAATATCGATTATCTTCAATAACTGAAGTAGTGGGATTAATTGTAGTAATTTCAGGAAGCGTATTTATGACAGTTATATTAAACTCAAGCGTATCATAGCCAGCATTACCGTCATCTACTTTTAATTCGACGTTGTGAAGTCCGACATTTGAATTATCAGGTGTTCCGGTAAGTATACCTGTTGTCGTATTAATATTTAGCCATGATGGTTGTTGCATAAAACCATATAGTGTATTCCCCTGAAGCTCATCTTCAGATTCAATATTAAAACTATACTCTTGATCTTCATTTATCTCAGATGGAGGAGAAAGGGTAGTAAAATTACCTCTAACATTACGAACTTCAAATGTATATTCCTGGGTATCTATTGATCCGCTGTCATCTTCAACTGTAATAAAAACGTCATGCCATCCTACATCTCCATTATCAGGATACCATAATATTTCTCCTGAATCTGCGGAGACAGACGAGATAGTCATTCCCTCCGGAGCTGTGTTCAGTGTAAAATGCATCACATCACCAACGTCAACATCTTCAACCACAACCACGTATCGATAGGTCATATCCTCATATACATAAGAAACAGGCGTTGATACAATTGAAGGAGGATCATTAGTATTTTTAACATGAAGTCTAAAGGTTAAACTATCCGTGAGCTCGCCATCTGAAACAACTGCGATTATTGTATGCATCCCAACATCTTCATTTCGTGGAGTCCATGTTATCCATCCCAGGTCATCTAAAATTACCATTGAATCCGGAGCACCTGGTACAAGAGAAAACGTTAAAATATCTCCGACATCATCAT
>JADHYC010000033.1 GCA_016782645.1 Fidelibacterota bacterium
AGGCAAAGTGATAAAGCCGTTAGCAATTTTCCAGAATATGCCTGATGATGGTTTGTGGGAGCTATATGAAGATTTTTATTGTTATGGAGAATCCGAAACCTATACATTTGGTGAAATTTTCCCGCTTGGTGTTACTCAGGACATGTTAGCAATGATCCGATCGGATGCTGTGTTAAATTCAAATGATGACGAGGATGGATTCGATGTACGAATTGCCGAGTTGAAAGCCGGGTGGTTAGCAATGGACCCAATGGGGCCCGATGATCACCTTGGTGTTGCGCTTGTCCTTATTTATGAACTTCTTAACGATGAGGAGTACTTCGACCAATTTGAGCAGGTTTTCGATTATCTGGATGAGGGAAGAATTGACAGCCTGACTTATTGTTTTGGCTGGGATAGTTTCGATCTGCATGATGATATAGCAGAAATCCGTTATCACCTCGATGAATATATTAACAGTGAAGCACCTACTAATTTTGTTGTTCTGGTTAAAGAAGAGGAAGATTTACCTGGACATTATGAGATTGGCGAGAACTCTGAATTCTCTATTGTTCATATAACCGTACCTCAAGTAGCTGTAGCAACAGGACTTATGTCCATAGCAAGTGACGGATTAACATTAATGGGTGAAGGGTTAACCGCTATCCATGAGAATATGCAGGATATTTTTGTTCTGGACCTTGACCCAACTTTTTTGAATTTTTCAGAAGTAGAAAGTGATTCGGATCTTATACTCATATTAGAGTCGTCGAACCCTGATTTTCTTTCACTAACCTCTTACGGAGTGGAAAAATTCTATGAAGCAGGTGATTGGTTGGAACAAGCTTTTGAAAAACTGGGCATTTTCTTTGACCAGATGACAGACCTTGCTTATGCAGTTTATCCGTATGAAGAAGATTTTGATATAAATGGCGAAGAATTCATTGATAATATGGAAGAGACAAGTGATGTTGCATGGGACATCTATAATGATTTTGCAAATCCTGATTCCACTGTAGTTATTGATGGAGAAAGAGTAAATCTATCAGCATGGTTTGATAATCCACCTGAAAGTTTTTTAATGATGTGGAAAAATTATGTTTTTGGTATTGATAGCACTCTGGGTGGGATATTCCCGGATAGATTTGTTTCTATAGATGTTACACATCTTCCGTCTTTACCGAAAGAATTTTACCTGCATCCTGTTTATCCGAATCCGTTTAATCCAGTTGCGAAGATAGTGTTTGATCTTCCAAAGGTTGCTGACGTAAAACTTTCAATTGTTAATTTGAATGGTGAGAAAATTGAAGAATTGGTAAACCAGAAGATGAAACCTGGTAAAGTGAAAGTTTTGTGGGATGCGAGTAAGTATCCATCCGGTATATATTTCGGATATTTGGAAGTAGATGGCAAAATCTCGGTCCGGAAAATGACGCTGTTAAAATAGGTTGTACTTGAATTTATATCTAAGTAAATCGGCGGGGAAAGGACAGTACTTTTCCCCGCTTTGTTTTAAAGAATTATAATATTTTCGCAATTGCTAATAAAAGCCAAATATTGCTAACAAGATAAATGTTCCGCACACTATCTAAAAACAATAAATATTCTATTCTCGTTCTTGGAGTTCTGTTAGCAATTTTATTTTCTAATTTCCAAAACACATCTTGCTTTGAATTATCCGAAAGTCTCTATTCAATATTTAATTTCCCTCAGCAGAACATTATCACATTTTACGATACTTATAACGCTAAAAGTGAAATAACTGCGAATTATTCGTACCATGATATTTATCGAAAGAGAATAAATAGTAGTCCTGTACTTTTTAGTTTAGATAATGTTTTTTTCATTTATGGATTTTTGCCTTTCAAATTTAATGATATAAACCAGGCTGTTCAGGTAAAAATTAATTCTAATAAATTCCGCTTTTCAAATGAGAACGACAGGTCTTCCGTTATCGGCACTTCAGATTTGAGCGGAATTAAATCATCAATAAGATGGTCAATGACACGTGGAGTTGGGATGGCGGGAATTGGAATGGATGTGAACTCAAATAAGGGAGAATCAGATTTTAATATAGTATCTTTTCCGACTTCTGATAACAAAGCAATGAATATTTTTTTTCTCGATTGGTTAGAGCCGACTTTTGGACGAAATCTAAAGTGTAAGTATTCGGGAAGCAGTTATAAATTTATTGCATGGGGTTCTACACCATTGAAAAATTCTTATAGATTGAGTCTTTCTGCCTCAAGATTAAGAGGGAAAAATAAATTACAAATGAATTATACCAATTCCACAAACAAAAGCGAATTAAATGGGAAAAGGAGACTTGATTTCCCTGTTCAAAATAGGGAAACTATTATATCACTTGCGTTACATTCTTCTAATAAGTTATTGCATTTTTTGGAAGCCGGAATCATAATTAGTAATCTCAAAATTGATACTGATAACAATCGTCCAAATGATACCGATTTTGAAACTCTCGGCGGAGGTGATTTATCACGTCTGGGATTATTTGTTAACTGTACTTTAGAACGTGATTGGTACAAAATCTGGTGTGGGCTGTCAGGAGCGTCATATTCATCAGAATTTGATTTCAATACGCCCATTTTAGGATTTTATAAAAATGTATTTCAAATATCCCATGGTGCTGAGGGACGACTTGCTAATAGTTCATCCTTTTCGCAGAAATTAGGCGGGCAAGTCAAATTGAATATTGGTCGAACGGTTAACGAGATTTCTTTATCTTACACGCATGCAAGGTACTGGTTTTGGATGACGGGGGATGCATATCTTGAATTCGGACTAATTTCTACCCCGATTGATTATCCTGTGAATATTGACGCAAATTTATGGGATGTTGCTTATGAAGTGAGATATCCAACAAAAATGTTTGATATTTGTTATCGAATTCAGCAGATAGTACCTCTGTTTAAGCGGCTTGATGAAAGTCCAATTAAAATGAAAAGGGATATTCCCGGACTTAAAATTACCAATCGTGGTGGGCAGATACATGAGTTTTATATATCAGTGTTTATCTAAGTCGCGAATAGTGATTCGTAATTGACATTCACGTTTCAAAATTCACTTTTCACACTTTTTTATGATATATTATGCAACTTAACTTTTTAAAGAAAAAGTATGGTAGTAAAAATCAAAATATTTAAATTCCGTATGTTTTTCGTTATTTGATTGATATACTGAATTTTAAAGTGGAAAAAATATGTTAACGACCAAGGAATGCATTGAGCTGGAAGATATATACGGCGCTCATAATTATAAACCGCTTGACGTTGTACTTACAAAGGGCTCTGGTATCTGGGTAGAAGATGTCGAAGGCAGAAAATATATGGATTTTTTAGCTGCATATTCGGCACTTAATCAGGGGCATTGTCATCCAAGACTGGTTAAAGTAATGCAAGAGCAGTGTTCTCGTCTTGCACTTACATCCAGAGCTTTTAGAAATGACCAGCTACCTCTTTTAGCGAAAGAGCTATGTGAATTGACCGGCTACGAAATGATGCTTCCTATGAATTCCGGAGCAGAAGCTGTTGAGACGGCAATTAAAGCCGTTCGTAAATGGGGATACCAGAATAAGTGTATTAAAAAAGATAAAGCAGAAATTATCGTCTGTAGTGGAAATTTTCATGGGCGAACTACAACGATTATTTCCTTCTCAACAGAGGAGCAGTACAAGGAGGGATTTGGTCCTTTGACTCCCGGTTTTGTAGTCGTTACGTATGGAGACATCGAAGCTTTTGAAAAAGCGATAAATAATAATACGGTCGCCTTTTTAGTTGAACCGATTCAAGGAGAAAGTGGTGTAGTAATTCCGGATGAAGGGTATCTCAAAGGGGCTGAAATGATCTGCGAAGATAACAATATTCTTTTTGTTACCGATGAAATTCAGAGCGGTTTGGGTAGAACCGGTAAAATGTTCGTAACCGAGCATGAGGATGTACATCCTGATATGATTATTATCGGAAAAGCATTATCTGGTGGAATGTATCCAGTATCTGCGGTTGTATCTTCTCGGGAAATTCTCGGTGTATTTAATCCCGGAGATCATGGCTCCACGTATGGGGGAAGCCCGATAGCCTGTGCTGTAGCAAGAGAAGCTTTAAAAGTAATTGTAGATGAAAGATTGGTTGAAAAGTCTGCTGAAGTGGGTGCGTATCTCATAGGGGAACTGAGGAAAATTGACAGCCCTTACGTTGATTTTTATCGCGGCAAAGGTCTATGGATAGGGATTGTATTGAAGAAAGATGCCGGAGGAGCCAGAAGATTTTGTGAAGCACTTAAAGATAAGGGAATTCTTACAAAAGAAACTCATGAGAATGTAATACGTCTTGCACCGCCATTAGTAATTACGAAAAAAGAAATCGATACTGCGATTGAAATTATCCATGAGGTGCTTTCCTGAGAGTAAATAGCATGCTGTTAGCAAACTCAAAATTTAAAGTTAGATATTTTCTCAAAGGTATTTCCTTGAAGATATATGAGGTTTAGGAACTTAGAATATTTGTAGTGAATCGAATAAATAATTAAATGTGAGGAGAATTTAAGATGAGTGACGTAATTGAGGGCTTAAAGCCGGAAGCTATTTGGAGATATTTTTGTGAAATAAGTCAGATACCTCGTGAATCCAAGAATGAAAAGGAGGTGGCTGAGTACATCATAAGTGTTGCAAAGAAATTAAACCTGCCGTATAAACAAGATGAGTTGGGAAATGTTTTGGTCTCCAAACCTGCCTCGCCTGGACATGAGAAAGCACCGGCGGTTTGTCTTCAGGGACATCTTGATATGGTTTGTGAAAAGAATAGAGACACTGTTCACGATTTCCTTAAGGATCCTATCACACTTCTGAAGGATGGCGATTTTATAATTGCCGATGGGACAACTCTCGGAGCAGATAATGGTATTGGTGTTGCCGCTGAGCTGGCTATTATGGAAGCGAAATACATGGTACATCCTTCAATGGAATTTCTTTTTACAATAGATGAAGAAACAGGCTTAACAGGTGCTAATGGACTGAAGGAGGGTTTCCTTAAAGCAAAAACGTTAATCAATTGCGATTCGGAGGAAGACGGTGCCCTTTATGTTGGCTGTGCCGGTGGAAAGGATACTTCGATTAAGTTCGATATTGATTGGGTGACAAATCCCGAAGGAATGAAAGCAGTTACTGTTAAAATTACAGGTTTAAAGGGTGGTCATTCAGGACTTGATATTGCCCTTGGACGTGCAAATGCAAACAAACAGTTGAACAGAGTGATTTGGAATGTGGCAGAGAAGTTTAACATTAAATTGTTCTCTATAAATGGCGGAAGCAAACATAATGCAATTCCTCGTGAAGCAGACTATATGATGCTTATTCCTGAAACAGAGTTTGATGCATTTAAGAATTTGATTATAGAATATGAAGCTACTCTAAAAACTGAGTTCAAAGGTATTGAACCTGACTTGAAGTTTGTAATAGAAGAAAATGCTGAATATCCGGCAAGAGTATTTTCTGCTGATTTTCAGAGTAGAATTCTGAACTTAATTTATGCTTTACCGCATGGAGTAATTGCTATGAGCCCTGATATTCCTGATTTAGTTGAGACTTCAACAAGCTTGGCAATTATTAAAATTGATGGTGGCAAGTTTTCGATTTTAACAAGCCAGAGAAGCTCAGTTGCTACTGAAATTGTTGATATTGCAGACAAAGTGAAAGCGACAGGTCTTCTGGCAGGTGGTGATGTTCATCAGGGTGGCGGATATCCGGGATGGAGCCCCAATATGGATTCTAAAATATTGAAATTTATGAAAGAGACCTACAAAGACCTCTTTGGTAAAGAACCCGAAGTTAAAGCAATTCATGCCGGCTTAGAATGCGGTATTATTGGTGAAAAAACTCCTGGAATGGATATGATTTCATTTGGACCAACAATTATAAGCCCACATTCTCCGGGCGAGCAGGTACAAATTTCAACTGTAGAAAAATTCTGGATACTTCTAAAAGAGACACTTAAAAGAATAGCAGAGGGATAGCAACAGACAGCACTTACGAAGCATAAATGTAGGAAAACCCAATTTGGCTTTGCGCGTCGAAGACATCCCGTTGGGAAAAATTGGTTTTTTCCTTGCGCTAAAACCAGACTATAAATCAATTTAGTTTCCTCTTAAATCCTGGTCAATACACTTGACATTAAAAGGAATTATATATAAAATTTCTGACGTTTTTGATTTTAGTTATAAGACAGGATTTAGAAAAACATTTTCATGGATATATTGATTGCTTCAAGTAATAAAGATAAGATCAGGGAGATTCGCTCAATATTACAATTGCCAGATGTGAATCTTCGAACTCTTGATGAATTTCCCGGAGTACCGGAGGTGATAGAGGACGGGAACACCCTCTTTGAGAATGCATTAAAGAAAGCGTCTGTGTTAGCGGAATTTACAGGACTGCCAACTATTTCTGATGATACAGCGCTGGAAGTAGATGCTTTGAATGGACGACCAGGAATATTTTCAGCCAGATATGCAGGGCAAAAAGCAACTTATAAAGACAATGTAAAGAAGATGATTAAAGATTTAAGTGCTGTCCCTGAGAAAGATAGAAAGGCGCGATTCCGCACTGTTGCAGTTTTTTATCATCCTGAGATAGTGGTTTCGGAAGAGGGGGTTGTTGAAGGTGTTATCCTTACAGAATGTCACGGCAAAGGTGGTTTTGGCTATGACCCAATTTTTTTTATACCTGAAAAAGGTAAAACTTATGCAGAGATGAGTAGTGATGAGAAAAATAGTATCAGCCACAGAAGCAAGGCTTTTAGAAAACTTCACAAAAGTATAAAAAACACTTTTTTATTAGTAAACAATAGTTGAGGTGTCGCCCGTATAATTGTTATTAGTTTAGAATATTAGAATAACTATAAGATAAATTAAGTAGGATTGGAAGGGTGGCGTAAAACATTCTCTGCAAGAGAACTAAATATATAATTGCATTATTTACCTGCATTGGTTGGTTAAGGGCACAAGATGTATCAAACGATACAACAGGAGTGGTATTTCCTATTCATGTCGATTGGCTTTCTCATCGGTTTAGCTCCAGTGAATTAGAACCGAAAAAAGGTATATCATTGATCTCTCCAAACTATATTTATCTTAACAAACATATTTTGAAAGTGAGATTTCCCGGTGCAAAAGATTGGGAAATTATAGATGCTTCAGGTGAGAATATACTGTTTGCTAATCAGATAGATGGAGTGGATATTCTTGATCCTCAAGGTATGCCCATATCAAAATATTACGAGTATAAAAAGAGGTATTCTCTTCGAGAGGAGATGCGTGAACTGTTTTTAGCAGCTACTGAAAAAGAAGAGAAAAAACGTCGTACTGAAAAGCTGGAACTTATTGGAGCAGATATTGCCGGACAGAGGGTTTCTCTTCAAGTTTCAGGAAATGTTAATATTAATGGACGCCTGCAAAACCAGAAGAGGTCTCAGGTCAGAAGTGGGTTTCGAGAGGGGCAGTCTACTACATTTCTTATTGATCAGAAGCAGCAGCTAAATATAGAAGGGAAAATTGGGGATAAAATTAGTGTTCTTGTTGATCAGGATAGTGAGCGTGATTTTGATTTTGAAAATGCTCTCAAAATCATATATAAGGGTCAGGAAGATGATATTGTACAGAAAGTAGAGGCGGGGAATGTTGCTTTATCACTGCCGGGAACTCAATTTGTCACATTTTCCGGCAAAAACAATGGGCTGTTTGGATTGAAAGCGATAATGAAGTTGGGTGGTCTTGATGTTACTACAATAGCAAGTGTAGAGAAGGGCAAAAAAGAAAAATTAAGTGTGGATGGAGGTGCTCAGGCTACAAATACTTCAATTAAGGATTATGAGTATAGAAGAAGCTTATACTTTTTCCTTCATAAAGATTTTAGGAGTACTTTCTATGAGGGCTTTTTTGAAAGCGGGGGAAGATTTACTTTTGATCCTAATAAAGTTGTTACAGACCTTGAAGTATATAAATCTATAGCTATAGAAGAGCCCGGAAGTATACCTGGAAAAGCCTATGTGGACCCGGCTGATACAAACGCTTATCCTGATTATATCGAACAGAGGATTTTCAAAAGGCTTGAACTTGATAAGGAATATTATGCGGATTTAAATCTTGGGTACATCAGAATGGCTACACAGGTTCAGGAAAGTGAAATCATCGGTGTTGTTTACCGAATTACTGATCAAACAGAAAATACAATTGAGGAATATGGCGATTGGGATAGAAGTGAGTTTGATACAACTAATATTGTTTTAAAGCTAATAAAACCGGAACAGATGATACCATCTAATCCCTGTTGGGACCTTGAATTTAAGAATGTCTATTCTTTAGGAGCTACGGGAATTAACCCGGAAGGATTTGATTTAAAAATTGTTTACGTACATGGAGAGACTGGAGACGAGGATAGAGCGAAAGAGGATGGAGAAACTTTTTTACAGAAATTTGGTCTGGACAGTAAGGACCAAAACGGAAATTTAGTACCTGATGATATTTTGGATATTGATAATGGGGCGATAATAAATCTGCAACTCGGGGAGCTATGGCTACCATTTTTACGTCCGTTTCAATATAGGGAAAATGATAACTCTGGAGAAAGGAATCCAAATCTCAGTGATAATTACAACTGTTCGGCAATGTATGATAGCACTAAAACCATGTACAGCGAAATAACCGCTGATTCGAAATTCAAAATAGTGTACAAATATGAAAACAGGAGTTCGACCATAAGCCTTGGGCCCATGGTTATAGAGGGAAGTGAAAGCGTTACACTTGGGAATCAAACACTGACAAGAGGAGTAGATTATACAATTGATTATTTCTCAGGTACACTTACAATTCTACGGCAGGATGCTTTAAACCCGGATGCTAGCATTGATATTAAATATGAAAAAAATCAATTCTTTCAGCTTGATAAAAAAACGATCCTGGGTACAAGAGCACAGTATGATTTTGGCGAAAATTCATATATTGGCGGTACCGCCCTGTATTTTAGTAAATCTGTGATAGATGAAAAGGTTGATGTTGGCTATGAACCAATTCGCAACTTTGTATGGGACTTAAACAGTCGGTTTAGTAGGAAGTTGGACTTTCTCACCCGGGCAGTAGATTGGTTGCCGCTTATAAGGACAGACCAGCAATCTTCTATTTCATTTGAAGGTGAAATAGCTCAGGTTTTACCAAATCCAAACACTATTAGTAATAAAGAAACCGGTGATCCTGATGGTGTTGGATTTATTGATGATTTCGAGGGTGCTAAGAGAATTACCTCTCCACCAATTATGCGGCGTTATTGGTCTTTGGCGTCAGTGCCGCTTGATGATAATGGTGAACTTAAAGACGAGAGTCAGCGTGGTTTTACATTCTGGTTTAATCCTTTTGGTGGTATTCCGACTAAAAATATCTGGCCGAATAAGGAGGTGAGTGTCAGAGCGCAAAATAATATTACAGAAGTGTTAATTATGGCAATGGATCCGGAATGGGCTACAAGCATTGGTGTTGGAACAGATCCAGAGATAGCTAAAAGAGCCTGGGGTGGAATAACGTACTTTTTTCCGACAAGTTACTACGATCAGTCAAAAACCAAATTTCTTGAGGTTTGGATTAAAGGAAATTCCGGACACTTGCACATTGACCTTGGACAGATAAGTGAAGAGGTCGTACTGGATAATAAACTCAGCACCGAGGATAAACCCGAAGCCGGATTTACAACGGGTAACGATCTTCTTGACCTTCCGGATGAAGATACCGGTATAGACGGTGTATTTGATGGAGGTGAATTTATAATAACTGATAAATATGGTGAAAATGATCCACTGGTGTATCAAGATCCTCGTTTGTCAGAGTACAAAAGAAGTCCAACAGATCCTCACTCTGATAATTGGAATTGGAAAGAAGGCTCAACCAATTACCGGTATATTAACGGGACAGAAGGGAATTCGAAGGATGTTTATGGGCTCTACCCGGACACAGAGGATATGAATAATAACTATGTTCTGGATCGAGTTAATGATTACTATACTGTGGATTTTTATCTTGATGAAGAAGATAATGATTATATTGCTGGTAGGACACTTAAAACAAATGGAAAACCAACGGGCTGGAAATTGTACAGAGTGCCTCTTCCCGATTTTCAGAAGGCAAAATCCGGAGGAGATGTTACCTGGCAAACTATTCGTGCGTGCCGCTTATGGTTTGATGGAGCAGCAAGTGAAGATTCAATTTGGATTGCAAAAATTGAAATGGTAGGAAATGAATGGGAGGAGCTGGGAATCGCAGAAGATGAAAATGCAGATTATATAAAGAAAGAGGGAGAATTTGCGGTAACTGTGATTAACACGGAAGATAATCCGGATATTTATGACGCCCCAAAGGGTGTTCAGGGAGAGTATGATCGCATTAATGAACTACGTATGAAAGAGCAATCTCTCGTTCTCAGCCTTGAGGGCGCAGAAGGGTTAAAACCCGGTGAACTGTGTGCTGCTAAAAAGGTTCTATTTGAAGAGTATAGTTTTATCACATACAAAAAAATGAAACTTTTCATTAATGGCCATGATCTCCGCACGAGAAGTTACATTTATAGCGAGGGAGAAAAAACACCACTCCAATTTTTTATTAGATTTGGAAGGGGCGGGCAGAACCCGCAATATTATGAATACAGACAACCTGTTTATCCCGGATGGGACAAACGGAACAAAATGGAGATTGATCTGGACTTTATTACAAGACTTAAATCATACAATTCAGAAGAGGATTATCCTAATAAAGATGTACGTCCCAAGGAATACAGGATTACAAGGAATGAAGCAGGTGAAATAATCAAACGGCATTACAGAGAGGTTGTGGATGGAAAATACACAGGCGAAGAAGTAATAATATGCGGTTCCCCGGCATTATCACGTATTCAGCAGATAGAAGTTGGCTTGAAAAATCAGAAATATGCTCTGGATGATTATAATCAGACGTCACCACGCAATAGATGGGACAATTCAATTTATGGTCAAGTCTGGTTGGACGAACTGCGTTTATCAGAAGTTCGTAGAGACCCCGGAGTTGCTTACCGCTCCAAGGCTTCACTTAAAATTGCGGATTTAGCTAATATAAATATTAGTATAAATCGTAAAGACGCCGATTTTCACACTGTTGAACAGAGACCAAGTCTCAAAGCCAGTGGTTTAAATACATCAAGAAATTTAAGGGCGCAGGGCTCGTTGTCTCTACATAAATTTGCACCTAATAAATGGGGATTGAAAATCCCTATTTCCGGCTCTTACTCGGAAAATGTAAGTACTCCCAAGTTTATTCCAGGTACTGATATTCTATCGGGAGACACACCGCCTGATAGCATATTGACGATCTCACAATCTTATGGCTTTAATACCTCGTTCTCAAAAAGCCCCTCGGATTTCTGGCTTACAAAATATACAATTGATCAGATAAGTACGGGATTTAATGCTCAATGGAAAAATAATTCGTCCGTGAATGTTAGGGAATCAAAATCGGAAAATTATTCCGGTAAATTCTCCTATAAAATACCTTTTGGGCGCGATAATTATTTTCAACCTTTAAAATGGATGTTGGGCATACCTATTTTGGGAAGTAAGTTTGGTGAATTACGCTGGTATTATACACCAAGTAAGTTGGAATTTTCAATGGATGTATCCGAAAGTAAATCAAGTAATATCCCAAGAGTTGGTGAACCCAAGAAACCTAATTATAATATGGGTCTGAATAGAAATTTCAGCTTTGGGTATAAGGTATTTGATAACCTTAATTTTACCTATACCAAAGGTATGAAAAATGATATGGATGAGTTCAGGGGAGAAAAATTAAGAGCATTGACTGAATGGAAGGCAGGTATCCCTGTAAATGTGAGGGAGAACTTTTCGGCATCCTTTTCTCCGAAGATTTTTTCATGGTTAAAACCAAGCGTTAACTACAGCTCAAATTATGGTTGGAGTGAACCATTAGGGAGTGCTACGAAGAGTATTGATCAATTAAGTTCTCAGAACCGGATGTCAACTTCATTTAGCCTTAATTTAGCGTCTATCATGGAATCTTTTTATACACCTAAATCCGGTAAATCAAGAACTACTAGCGGAAGAGGAGGAGGTAGAAGATCCGGTGCTCCAAAGCCTTCTTCACCTAAGAGTAGCCCTAAAGAGAAAAAGCCAGTAAAAGAGATAAAAGTATTAGAACTATTTCATAAATATTTAAAAAAGATGCAAACTATACAGGTAAGCTATTCGGTAAATCAGTCTATCCGTAGTAATGGGCGTATGGGTAGTCCCAGTGTTTTATATCGCCTTGGTTTTCAGGATGATCCAGGACTTGAGTTTAATTCGGGCGAGGTTCCTGAGAATAATAAGGACAATCTCTCGAAAAATGTTGATTTTTCTATGCGCTCAGGATTAAGCATTCTTCCAAACATTAGCACAAGTCTCTCTTTTTCACAAAACATGGCTAGGACACTTTCCCAGGGACAGGAAGGGAAAAACATGACCCGTGATTTTTTCCCACTCGGTGAAAATGGGAAAAATGGAATCCCTTTTCCAGGCTGGACTGTTAGATGGAGCCAATTAGAAAAGATAAAATTCCTATCTAAATTTTGTAAAACTTTGTCACTTGATCATGGTTTTTCCGGTAAAGAAACAAGTGTTTTCCGTAATGATGAAGAGACTAATTCTTCGTACAAAATGTATTTCCAGCCACTTCTGGGAGTTTCAGTACAGTTTAAAAACAATATAAACTCGACAATTAGAGTAACTGAGGGAAAGACGGTAAATAACCGTCAGAGTGGTACAGAGATTGTTAATGATCGAAATATTTCGTCAACGATAAATTACCAGAGAAGAGGCGGTATGACTATTCCGCTACCATTTCTGAAAAACTTGAATCTTGAGAATAATATCAGTTTTTCACTTTCGTTTGATTATAATGAATCAAAAACTCGCCAAAGAAATACTGAAGGTTCCAAATTTACTGTTTCTCAGGAAAACAAAACATGGAAAGTATCTCCGAAAATCAATTATTCATTTACTAAGAAAGTTACTGGTGGTATATTTTATACCTATGGTGAAAGTTTTAACAGGCGGACAGGGAAACGCATCACCAGGAATGGCGGTTTTGATATTAACATAGCTATTAGAGGATAAAATAAAGAATATTTTCCCAATAATTTTATTAATTACATTTGCGAGTTGTTCAAATGATTTTCCTAAGTTTAGTGGTGAAATTGCTTTTAAATATTTAGAACAACAGTGTGATCTTGGAGTTCGCAATCCCGGTTCACCTGGTCATACTGCGGCAAAAGAGATGTTTATTGCATTTTTAACACCGCTGGCTGATACAGTAATCCAACAGGATTTTGAATGGTATATAAAACCAGATGATATAAATTTTAATATGACGAATATTATTGCCAATTTTTCAATGGAAAAAGGGAACGGATTAATTATAGCTGCACATTGGGATACAAGACCGAGAGCAGAGCATGATCCCAATCCCCGAAATAGAGGCATGCCGATAATAGGTGCTAATGATGGTGCAAGTGGGATTGCTGTTTTGATGCATCTGGCGGAACATCTTGCAGAAAAAAAGCCTGATAGAGCAGTGAGCCTGGTTTTTTTTGATGGTGAAGACTACGGCTTTACGGGAAACCTTGAATATTATTGTATGGGCTCTGAATATTTTGCAAAAAATCTTCCAATTCCAAAGCCGGTGGAAGCAATTGTAATTGATATGATTGGAGATGCAGAACTTACTATCCCTGTTGAAAGAAGTTCGTATAGAAGCCATCCGAAACTTGTGGAGTCCTTATGGAAAATTGCGGATCGTCATGGATATTCGGAATTTGAATACCGCATTGGTGAGGAAATTTACGACGATCATATACCGCTAATTAAATTTGCAGATATTCCGTCAATAGATATTATAGATTTTCATTATCCAAACCGTTTCACAAATTATTGGCATACTTTGCAAGATACACCTGACAAATGCAGTCCCAGAAGCCTTGAAGTTGTTGGGCAGGTGCTTCTGGATTATATTTACCAGGAATATAACCACTAATGAACGCTAATAACCGCAGATGAATATTAAAGTAACTGTGAATGAATACAAGTATTTTCATAAATAAGTTAGGGCAACACCACAATTTATTGTAGTTGACACTGAATTGATATATGACTTATAGCTTGATAAAACAAAGATGGCAAAAAGTTTCTATTCCAAAGGGGAAATACGACTTAGACCTATTTCTTGGTTTCTTAGTGGATTTGGGTTGCGTTGGAATAACAGAGGGTGATAACTTTTTAGAGGTGTATTTTCCATACAAAGATCGAAAAAATACTCTGGCTGCAGTAAAAAATTACTATACTAAGTTTGGAAATGGAAAGTATTCTATTGAAGAGTGTGTTGTTGAATGGGAAAACTGGCATCTGAATTGGCAGAAACATTTTAAGCCGATAAAGTTAGGTGAAAGAATCATTATCCGTAAGTACACCAATAAACGTGATAAAATTGCTTTAAAAAAGTTGAATGGTAACTTCGATATAGAGATTCTAATAAAACCGGGTATGGCATTTGGTACAGGGACACATGCGACAACTCAAATGGCGCTAATTTTAATGGAACAAATAGTTAAAGAGGGAATGAGTATTCTTGATGCGGGTTGTGGGAGTGGTATTTTAACCATAGCTGCTTTGAAAATGGGAGCAGCAAATGTTGACAGCTGGGACAATGATCCGGAGATTGAAGAGAATTATTTAGAACATATTAAACTAAATGGAATTGAAAGTGGTTATAATCTGAAAATCGGAGATGTGGTAGAAATAAACGATTATCATTATGATCTTATTGTTAGCAATATTGAGAGAAAAACAGATTTAAGACTGTTATCTTCTGTTATTAAGAGTGTTTCGGAATCACTGATTATTTTTTCAGGTATTTTAATAAACGAGTATGGTGATTTTGAAAAAGAAGTTGTAAAGTACAAACGCAGGATAATTAATGAGATGTTTAAAAGTGAATGGGTAGCATTAGTGGTGAGATAGAATGGAGAATTTCAGTAAAGAGATGATTAAAGATATAAACAAGGAAATTAAGAAAGAAACCGAATTTTCTTTCTACAATAATTTGAGATCTGGACGGATTGGTTTTTACTCTTCAAGAGTAAAGAAATATTTTTTCTCTTTGACAATTATTATTTTCATGACCTTGTCTTTTTCTTGCTTTAATAATGGTGTTGAAGAGCCTGATGAAACGGATCCAGTCATTGAAGATGTAAATTTAGATTATTCACAGCTGTCAAAGTCGCTATTTATTTCGGCAAAAGTTATAGACCCACAGGGATGGGGAGATATTGATTCTGTATCTTTTTACCTTTATCATAAAGATTCAGCATCTGCAATAACGGAAGATCTGTTTCTTTATGGTAATCTTAGCGATGATGGGCCTCCAGAGGATATAATAAAGAGAGATGATGTTTATTCCTATATTGTTGATTCTTCTATGATAGCTGATAATGAAGGCTTTTATCGTGTAACTGTTCTAGCTTCTGATTCTGCGGGAAATACCATCGATATTATTTCGGAGACAGAAGAGGTAAAACAAAACAGTCCTCCAGTTATCTATTTACTAGAAGCACCTAACAGCTTTGAAAGAGGTGATACACTTGTATTTAGAATTAGGGCTTCTGATATTGACGGATTGGATGATATTGTAGCAATTACATATTCAGTGCGTTTGCCCGACGGAAATATTAACGCAGATCCAACATTTCAAATGCGTGATGATGGAAAATTAGGGGATGAACACGAAGATGATGGAATATTTACCGTTGAGCAACCAACAAATACGGAAAGTAAACTTCAGGGGCTATTCACATTTTACTTTGTTGCAAAAGATTATTGTGGAGCATTGAGTGATACAATTACAGTCCCAGTGAGTAATCCCGGTGTGACAATCATACACCCGAATGAGTCTGATACTCTTCATTATGGCAATACACTTACTATTGAGTGGGAAAGTGCATATATAAGTAAGTTAAAATTAGAGTATACGATGAACTCTAATGGCTCACCACCCTCGTTTGAAAGTATTGCGGATAATGTTTCAGCCTCAAAAGAGTCTTATGATTGGATAATACCATTTGTTAGTTCAGATTTTTGCAAAATAAGAGTTTCCGATAAACAGCAATCATCACGATATGATTTAAGTGATAATCCATTTTCGATAGAACCATGAAAAAGTTATTATTGATTATATCGTTAATTTTACTGCCTGTTTCTCTTGGGATGGGGCAGGCATTTTTTCTATCCAAACCTAATCTTGATGAACCTGATAATACCTATACCGGGTTAGCAAGCAACGGAGTCACTCAGATAGTTGCACAGGGAGATTCTATTCTGTGGTTTGCAACAGGTGGCGGGCTGAGTAAAACTATGGATTTTGGAGAAACATTCGTTAGTTATTATAATGATACGGATAGTATGGCAAGAGGTGGTATATCAGCAATTACTGTTCTGGATTCAATAATCTGGGTAGCAGCTGTTTTTGATTCTACCACTGTGGTCGGCGAATATCAAACAGGGGGTGGATTATCAGCTTCAAAGGACTCCGGCAGGACCTGGACATACGTACCACAGCCTGTTGATAGTAGCAGCGCCTCATTTGAGATTTGGGATGGTGATACTGTTCGTTTTCTTCCAATAACTACTCCAGTACAGAATACCACGTGGGATATATCAGTTACATCTAAATATGTGTATATAGCAAGTTGGTCAGGCGGGGTAAGAAGAAGTTCAGATTTTGGTGCTACCTGGGAGAGGATTCCTCTTCCCTCAGATGACGAGGATGTAATCGAGTGCGGTGAACCAATTACCTACGAGATTAATCCCAGAGATCCGCAGGAGGGAAATCATAACCATAAAGGTTTTAGTGTATTAGCATACGATGATAAAGTATGGGTAGGAACTGCAGGTGGGATTAATCTTGGAATAGTAGAGTCCGATAGTTGCATAAGGTGGAGAAAATATACTGCACAAAACTCTGCGATTTCAGGGGATTTTGTTGTGGCATTGGCAAGACAGGTTTGGAATGGAAAAGAAACTATATGGGCGGCGACTCTTCCTGCTGAAGGTGCTGGAGAGTACCGCGCTGTGAGTAAAACTACAGATTGTGGACTTACCTGGTCAACAACTTTAATTGGAGAGAGAGCTTATAATTTTGCCTTTCATGACTCTGTAGTCTATGTGTGCACGGAGAGTGGTTTATTTAAATCTGTTGAGGGTGAGCATTGGGCGATCCATAATCCTATGGAGGATATGGATAAAAACGAATATATATTTTCTCATGATGTTTATTCTGCCTATGTAGATACAAGAGAAGGGTTACCATATCTCTGGGTTGGAACAGCTGATGGTATGGCGAAGACATTAGATGACGGAATAAATTGGGATATATTTCGAACTTCATTTCCCACAGATGTCTCAGAAATTTATGCCTATCCCAATCCATTTTCTCCAACACACCACAATATATTACATAGTGACGGTCATGTTAGAGTTCAGTATCATTTGGATTCACTTTCTACATCTGCCACTGTTCGTTTGGAAATTTATGATTTTGCTATGGACCAGGTTTACAAGGGAGAAGCACACTACGTGAGTGCTTTAGGAGACCACAGTGAGGTGTGGAACGGCAGGAATAATGAAGGCAAACTCGTAGCAAACGGGACATATTTCTGTAAAATCACCAGGAGAAAAAACCAAAAAGAGAAATCATATTGGACAAAGCTTATATTGATAAAATAAGTTAATATGAAAAAAATATTTATCATAATAATATCAATTCTTCTGATCTCTTTTAATGCTTATTCCAAAGTTGGATCTAATGCGGGTTATGCGGGTTCCTTTATGCGAATGGGATTGGGTGCTCGTGCACTTGGCATGGGAAATACAGGAGTTGCCTGTTCAAATAACGGTTTTGCTTCTTATTACAATCCAGCTGCGCTACCATATCTTCCAGGACGTCATCTTTCGTTAACATATTATTTCCTGAGTCTGGATCGTGAATTTCACTATGCTGGTTTTGCGTTGCCAATTAAGCCAACAGCGGGTGTGTCTGTTGCATGGATGCATGCTGGTGTTTCCAATATTCAAGGGAGGACATTTACTGGTGAACCTGATGAGGTATATGAAACAGGTGAAGATGTCATCGTTTTGTCATTCGCTAACTCTTTTCACAGGAAATTTTCCGTAGGTTTAAGTTTTAAAATTTTTAGTCACTCTCTTCTTGACATAAAAGGCAAAGGTCTTGGCTTTGATGTAGGATTATTATTTAAACCTATAGACCTGATTGTTATTGGATTACAGTTTAAAGATATTAGCTCAAGTTATACATGGAATACTCAGGATTTTTTTGAGGAGAAGGGTAGTAATTATACAGAGATGTTTCCTCAGATTATAAAAGTGGGCATTGCAGTAAAACAGAGTGATAATCTTCTTATCGCCGGTGATGTTGAAGTATCTGATAAAGAGGATTATAGAGCTCACTTTGGTGCTGAATATTTTTATAAGGAATTAGCTTATATTCGAGTGGGAATGAATAGTACTTCTCCAACGTTAGGCGCTGGTCTTGTTTATGGACTTCTTGGAAATCTGGATACGCACCTTGATTATTGTGCAGTTTTTGGTTTTGTCGGAGAGGGAGTAACTCATGCTTTTTCATGGGAGTTCAAATTTTAAATACAGAAACCGCTAATGCTCCAAAGGAGTCCACCTATGGGAGATGCTAAAACACGCTAAAAAATTGTAGGAATCATTTGTTATAGCGGAAGCAAAATAATCATTGAAAGAGCAACGGATGTCAATTAGAGAACTGAGTAGTAATATGAATAGAATATTAAAGATATTTCGTAGGGTTTGTATTATTCGCGGGCAATTTCTTATATTTATTTTTATTTTCTTGTGCAGTGATATTATATATGCTGATGTAGGAAATTCCGGGATGGCTTTTTTAAAAATACCTTCATCTGCAAGATCAGCTGCTACAATGACTGTATTTTCCCAAATGAGTGGTGCCCCGAGTTCATTATTTGAGAATCCGGTAGGGATTAAAACAGATCACCCATATTTTACATTTTCACACAACGTTTGGTTTGCTGATGTTAGTGGAGAGGTTATAGCGTTGTCCCTTCCTTCTAAAAGAGGTGCTTTTGCTTGTGGTTTGAATTTTGTCAGAATTCCCGGCATTGAAGTGAGGGACAAACCTTCTAATGACCCTCTTAATACAATTGAAGCACAGTATCTTACAGCAGCTGTAGGATATTCTCATAGTATTTTTAATAAATTGGAATTAGGTGGAGCAATTAAGTATTTATACGAGTCACTGTATACGAAGTGTGGACGTGGAGCTGCTCTGGATGTTGGTGTTCAATGGAATGCGCCAAGTTCACTCGACATTTCACTATTAATACAGAATTTAGGATTTATGAGTGCCCTGTATGAAGAAAAAACGACTCTGCCGCTCATTTTTCAAATTGGTATTGTAAGACCTGAGATATTTGTTGAAGGTCCCTTAAATGCATCAGTGGGATTGAATCTGGGATCAAATCTAACGACAGGTGAATCAAAAGCACAGGTTGGAGCAGAAATCGGGATAAAGAAAATTTTATTTATCCGCGGGGGATTTGAGCATATCGGTTCTATTAATAGAAGTTCTCTTGGATTTGGTTTAAAAGTAAAGCGATTTCAGCTTGATTATGCTCTTCTTTTCATGCCGGAAGGTCTAGGATATCCTTACTTAATAACGCTAACATACAGACCTGGTAAATAAATTCGTAATTTGTGATAAGTTTTTTATCCTTATTTTACTCAAGTTTCGCAGAAAAAAATCACTCCCTATGTGTCTGTAGAATTTGACAATTGATTGTCCCGACACGTCAGGATCAAAAAGTATTAACTGCCCTTTTTTCCTCCAGCAGCTGCCGGAAGGGGATAGCTCACGTAGGAGTTCCTTCGGAAAGGGGAGGTAATTAGAATGTAAAACTAATGACTAAAGTTTTTATAGAAAACTGAAACAACCTGCCAATAGACAGGAAAGAACAAAAGCAATAAGAGGGAATATATCAGAGGATGAAATTTATATGCGAAACATTTTGCACGATTTACAATTTGTACTTCACAATTATAGCAAAACTAATATAAAGACTTTAAGCGATAATCTGTCTAAAATATCAACTATAATCGAGATGAAAGAATTTGAGATAATGCTTCTTTGTAGATATTTACTATAATTGATTATGAGAAACTTCCTGGGAATAATGATCTTTTTACTCTTGCTGTTCAATCCCACGGCGGGTCAAGAAGTAAATTTATCCCGATTTGTCTCGGATACGTTAAAGATTCAATTATCTGTTGATTCACTGACATACAAAAGAGAAGCTGGATTAACAATAATTGATAGCCGCGATTTACCGGGAGATCTTATTGGTATTCAACAAGTAAAAAGATGGCGATATATTCCGGTGGATCAGTATATCGTTCTTCATGAACCACTGACCAACACTTTAAAGAAATATTACCTTAAAGACTCCTGTGATTTTAAAGGAACTCTTGACATAAAAAATTTGACATTGTGGAAAGATAAAAAACCGGTATTTTCCAAAGGTCGCAAATTAAATTGTTATACAATATTGGTTGATTCAAGCGGCAATGCCATCAGCGATTGGATGTGGGAATTTACCATTAAAAAGAAAAGGAAACAGAAAGATGCTGATGTAATTGCCGAACTCATCGACCAATTGATGAACAAACAGATAGATGCAATCAAGCAGAAAAAATTCCATCCACAATTATATCCCTATTTTTATTGTAGACAATTAATCAACTGGTATGATCTGGTATTTCTAAAAGACGGTATGATAATCATCGGACATTTAACTCTGGATTTCCCTCCCGACCAGATGAAGAAATATGTTCGAGGTTCTCCAGGAATTTATTACCGTAAGTCATCGTTACATGAATCCATTGCGATTGGCGGTATGGATCAACACTGGTATTCTCGGATAAATAAGAATTTTCTAAAAAGTATGAGTTTTTCCTACAGGTTTGGATTTAATAATTTCGATTCGGATAAATTTTCGCATCTGGATTTCTGGAATATTTTTTTAATTAATATCGGATTATCCGCTTCAATCGAATATCGTCCGGTTTATCATAGAGGGCTCTTTTGTGGGATTGGGTTGTATGGCTCAATCAACGTGCTGCCTGACGTCATCAGTCGCTTCGAACCGGGATTACTATTAACGTCAGGTGTTTTATTACCATGAGTAGATTAAGATACATCCTCTTTTCAGTGTTGCTAAGCGGAGCTTTGTATTCAGCGAATATCTCCGGCTATGTTACGGATTACGAAAGCGGTGAGACCATAATCGGTGTAAATGTCATTATTGATGGGACATCAAAAGGAGCAGCAACGGATTTAAAAGGATTTTTTATTATTCGCAATGTAAAACCCGGTGAGGTAGCTCTGCGCTTTTCTCATATAGCATACGAAGAGTACGTGAAAGAGATAAGGGTATCAAACAAAGATATCTTTTTAGAGAATGTTTCCTTAAAACCCCGTTCAATTCAAACCCAGGCTGTAGAGATCATCGGACAGCGAGGTGTCTTAATACAGAAAGATATGGACATTTCCAGCTTTGAGGTGGACCCAATTGTCTTAACGGAAATGCCACAACTTAGCAAGGATGTATTCAGGTTGATGAAACTTTCGCCAAGTGTAACGATCTCCGATCCCTTTTCGCCACAATATTATGTGCGTGGGAGCGATCCGGGTGAGAATCTGGTTCAACTGGACGGCATGACTATTTATAACCCCCAGCATTTTATGGGATCACAGGCAATTTTCAATCCTTATGCTATAAAAAATATAGAAATGCTTGTCGGTGGGTTTGACGCGGAATATGGCGGAAGAAATTCATCGATCTTGAATATAAGCTCTCGCGAAGGACACCAGAGTGAAGTTCACGGAGAGTTTAAACCCTCAACATCCGGTATTACAGGCGCGATTGAATTTCCGGTAAGTCAGAATTCCACTGCTATGGTTTCGGGAAGAATAATATCGGATTTGAGTTTCAGGATTTTAATGGGATCGCCCAATGTTATGGTGGATTTTAATGGGGCTTATCAGACCAAGTTCAAGAAAACAAAGCTTCGATTATCAGCCTTTTACGCTCGTGATTATATGGACTACAGCATTGATAACCTTGTGTTATTTTTCCTAGATACACTGTTTGAGAAATTAAAAGAAGGTTTTATTACCAATACAAGTAATAAAGCTTTTGGAATTCAATCTCATACCGTACTGACTCCCAACCTGCTCCTGGAAACACATATTTATTATTCGGAATCGGATGTTGATAATAAAACCTATTTCAGTTATTCCTTCGAAGATACAACGATCAAGACTGATGTGGCGTTGGATTTTAAAACGCGAATTGAAAATTCGATTTCTGATATGACTGTTAAAGCTAACCTGTCCTATTTTACATTTCTGAATCAGACATGGAAACTGGGTATGGAAACCAATCGTCTTCGCTTTTTTAACCGGATGGGAAAATTTAATTTAGAGCAGGCATCCTCTACCCGGTATGCAACTCTTCATGCTTTTTATCTTCAGAATAAGATTGAAATAAATAAGCTACTGGTAAAGATAGGACTGCGCAATTCTGGATTTGATCCTGGGGGAAAATGGCAAATGGAACCGCGTCTATCCGCAGCATTTCGCTTTGGAGATATAACTTTGAAAGCTGCCTATGGTCACTATTACCAGTATATAACCACAATGGATTCGAGAAACGATGAATTTGTTCAGTTTCTGGACTACTATAACAGTTTAAAGGACCTCGATCCAATTTATTCTGTGCACCACATTCTTGGATTAGAGGGAAAAATATCGGAAAGACTCGATTACTCGGCAACTTTATATTACAAGGATTTACTGACGCTTTACCGTTATACTTACAGCACGAGCTGGTTAACGGAAGACCCGGATGCCAATATTGAAAAAGGGAAAGGGAAGGCTTACGGCTGTGAACTGTTATTACGGGGAGAAATCGGAAAGCTTTCCGGTTGGGTGGGATATACATACTCCCACGGAACCCGTAATTATCCATCAATACTCAAGGGTAAAACTGTCCTCTTTGACGGAGACCAGCCTCATAATTTCAAAGCGGTACTTCTATATAAATTGACAGGAGATATTACCGCCAGTTCCACTTTTCAGTTCAGCTCAGGATATCCCAGAACCTGGGAAACCGGAATGTTGATGCATTATACATACGATCCTTTAACCAACGGTCTTGGAATTGCAGCTACAAGTATTACACCAGTAAAAAATAACGTTCGATATCCGCCTCGTTTGGTGTGGGATATTGGATGGAAGAAAAAACTTCGGAGCGGCTTTGGATTCTACCTTGCGGAATACCTGGGTGCAAAAGATGCGATTTTTACTATGACTATACGCAATCTGTTGTTCTTACACCGGGATCCACAATGGTATTTCTATTTTCCTGGCTATGGTTATT
This sequence comes from Fidelibacterota bacterium, assembly GCA_016782645.1. Lineage (GTDB taxonomy): Bacteria > Fidelibacterota > UBA2242 > UBA2242 > UBA2242 > BS750m-G69. The sequence continues at coordinate 23,609 of JADHYC010000033.1, forward strand.
ATGGTTTTGATTCTGAGTTACTGCCAAGCATATCTACCGGTTACAGTATTAAATTTTAGGAGTTTAATGAAGAAGAGCATTTTTTTAGTAATCTTGAAAATTGTGATGATGTTCCTATGGATAGGTTCATGTGATTTGCCGCACCGTCCCGGACCGATGCCGGAAGATATCATTGATACCGAGTTCGAGCCGGGGTTGAACGTGTTTGGGGTTCTGCGTGCCGATAACAGTCCGGGAACCTCCTTCATTCACGTAGAGAGAGCCGTGACGACTAAGGAGATGTATGAAAATGAGGAAATATTTATAACATCCGCTTTTGTTCAAATTTCAGATACCATAACTAGTCAGATGACAATTTTCTCATCCAGTCCCGATACAATCGAAAAGGGATATTATTTCAATTCAGCCTTTTCTCCGCAGCCGGGACATCACTATGAACTTGAAATTGCCGCCGGCGATTTACCGGTTCTTAAGGGTGAGACTACCGTACCGGTGAAACCCGCTATTGTTCTACAAAGCCTGTCAATAACGGATCAGAAAGTTCGTTTTGATCTGGTTCTAACAACCGATACCTATCAGTACAACGTTTATCTCTTCTTTGGAGATGACTATCTGGAAAAACAACTTCCCAATCACCAGACAGGCTCTAAAAAAGTTAAATTTAATTTAGCCGATAAATCGTCGTCACCTACCGGAATTGTGATCATCGGGTATGATAAAAACTTGACCGAATATCTTAACAGTTCTCCCTCCTTTCTGCCCCAGGTTTTTCACGAAACGGTCCGGACAGTAGAAGACGGATACGGTTGTTTCGGGTCCTTATCGGTTACTCTAATTCAATTATGATGGATGTAAAAAGTAGTTAGAGATAATTTAAAGGCGGTTTACCGTTGAAAACCAGCAAGAGCTCAATAAATAAAAGGTCTGGAGAGAGTTTTTGTTACACATTCAAATACACAAGCTTATGTCGCATAGTTCGACATGTATCTGGATTTATAGATTGACAATACTCTTTGGCAGAGAAAAAAGCCTGTAAATGGAATAATGAAAATACAACGAGATGGTAAACAATTTTAATGCAAAACTTTTTATAATGGTTTTTATTTAAAAATTCCATATTTTATGAATGTTATACAGAAAAAGGATTTACTCACTTGTTCTCTCCTCGCTTCGCTGCGGGAGAACCAGGCACTCGAACGGATGCCCCCTTCGGGGGACCGCTCAGCGCCGCATTATATGTAAGGAAAACAAATTTTGTTAAAAGAAAAATATCAACAATTGTTGTTATTCCTTCAATTTAACTGTATAACAACAATGAATGTTTACAAACGTCCATTGATAGCAGATAAAAACAAAAACTTACAATGAAAAACATATTAGAATTCAACCATAATAAAGCAAGAGAGTTTTTTCTAAAAGAGCAAAGTTATTTCAACTTCGATTTACCATCTTATTTTGTTTTTGAGACTTTACTAAATGAAATTTCCCAAGAGATTGACGGGGGTAATATTGAAGATTACTACAAGATCTTTAAACCAAAAAATGGAGAACAAGAAAAAATTATTCCAAGTAAATTGGAAGGTGTAAATTATATTCTTCTAAATAATAAAGACGGGAAGTACGAATGGAGACCTTTTCAATTAATCCATCCAGCTTTATATGTTGATCTTGTTCATAAAATAACGGAGGAAAAAAATTGGAATCTAATTGTTGAAAAGTTTGGAGAATTCCAAGACAATCCAAAAATAATATGCCACAGTATTCCTATTGAATCAGAGAGTAAATTATCCGATAAAGCGACTGCCATTACAAATTGGTGGCAAAATATTGAGCAAGAATCGCTCGAATTAGCATTGGAATATGAATACGTTCTACATTCTGACATAAATAATTGTTATGGTACAATTTATACACACTCTATACCTTGGGCTTTACATACTAAATCATTTGCAAAAGGAAACAGAAGTAGGACACATGTAGGAAATGTGATTGATAAATATCTAAGAGATATGTCTTACGGACAAACAAATGGTATTCCACAGGGAAGTGTTTTAATGGACTTTATTGCGGAGATGATTCTCGGATATGCCGACTTAGAATTAACTAAAAAAATAGAGGGATCAGGCATTGATGATTACAAAATATTGAGATACAGAGATGACTATCGGATTTTTGCAAATAATCCACATGATGCAGAAGAAACAACAAAATTCTTAACAGAAATTTTGATTGAACTTGGAATGAGGTTGCATGCACAAAAAACAATGGTTTCAAATAATGTGATAAGAGATTCAATAAAGCCTGATAAGTTATATTGGAATGCTAAAAAGAGAGGAGCAAAGGGATTACAAAATCATTTATTGCTTATTCACCAATTATCAGAGGAGTTTCCAAATTCGGGTAGTTTAATAAAAGCATTAGACAAATTTTTTAATCGAGTTCAGAACATTAAGGCAACGAAAGAAAACATCGGAGTATTAATCAGTATCTTAATTGATATTTCATTCAAAAACCCAAAAACTTATACAATAGCTTGTGGTATTCTAAGTAAATTTTTATCACTTATTGATGATACAGATAAGCAAGAAGAAATTTTAAAACAAATAGAAGTTCGCTTTGGGAAAATCCCGAATACTGGTTACATCAAAATTTGGCTACAAAGAGTAACTTTGAAAATTGATAGGAAAATTGATTACGATGAAAAGCTTTGCCAAAGAGTAAATGATGATTCGATAAAGATTTGGAATTCCGATTGGCTAAATGATAATATAAATGATATTATTAATAAGGCAGTTTTGATTGACGAAAATGTGATAAAGGAAATTGATAAGGTAATAGATTCGGATGAAATTCAATTATTCGAATATTAATTGATAAATAAAAAAGCCAGCCACCAGCAGCGAAAAAAGGTTAAAATGTTTATAGTGGTTAAACGCAGCTACGCCATTTAGCGAACAGTTGGTGCAAAATAAATGAAAAGAACACATAACAAATCGCTGCACTGGATTTTTACTACGCTCCGTAAAAACCAGTGAGTTCAGTCGCTATATGGTCGATTCTTCGTAAGACAAAAAACGTTAGGATCAAATGTGACCAATGCAACACATATTCTGATTGATTGAAATTATTGAAATCAAACACAAGAAATCGCTAACTGACTGGTGAATTAATTAACTCTTGAGAAGGTAATAAATGAGAAAAACATCCACTTTTTTTTTAGGTCTCGTATTTCTAATTTTTCTGGTTATTTCTACGAACTCCGAACCTAGATTTAGTGAAACTAATACACAAGAAAAAAACGCACAGTTACTGACATCCTGGCTAGTTACCCTTTATCAACAAGGAGAATTTAGTGGTGTAGTCCTTTATGCAGAAAAAGGACAAATAAAATATCAACAGAGCTTAGGAACTGCAGATATTCATGGCAAAAAACCACTTTCTCTTGATTCATCTTTTAACTTAGCTTCCGTCTCCAAGCAATTTACTGCAACGGCAATCATGCTATTAAAGCAGGATGGTAAACTTGAATATGATCAAACGGTACAAACATATCTGACTGAATTTCCTTATGGAAACATTACTGTGCGCCATCTTTTGAATCATACTTCTGGTCTTACCGATTATATAAAATTAGCTAAAAAGTATTGGGATAGATCAAAAATTTTTACTAATGATGATATGCTAGCGTTATTCGCTAAATATAAGCCAGAATTGGAGTTTAAACCCGGAAGTGCATTTGCCTACAGTAATACAGGCTATGTAGTATTATCTGAAATAGTTGAACGTGTTTCAGGTTCAACCTTTGAATCTTTCCTCTCACAGCGCATTTTTCAACCTTTGAATATGAAGAATTCGCGAGTTTTTAATTTGCTTTCAAAAGACAAAACCTTTGAAACTCGTGTATTTGGAAAAAAAGGCAATAAACTAAATGATCTTATCATCTTGGATGGAGTTACAGGGGATGGTGCTGTATACGCATCAGCAAATGACTTGTTGAGATGGGATCAAGCTATCTACCAAAACAAACTTATAAAAAAAGAACTGCAAGATGAGGCTTTTAAACCTGTTACTTTCGTCAACGGCGAAAAATCGTATTATGGTTTTGGTTGGTCTTTAAGCAAAAATAAAGATTACGTTATTCATGCAGGAGCGTGGGTTGGTTTCAGTACAGTTATTCTAAGAAATTTTGTCAATAAATCTGTGACAATTATTCTGACTAATAATAGTAATATGAAATATCTTAAAACTATTTCAGAAAGCTTAGGTAAAATTTTCGGAAGTTAAAGTTATTTTTTACTCAATAAAACCTGTGAATTAAAGAGATTTCTAATATTTTACTGTAAGAAGGTTTGATTCCGGTAATTGACGTTTTATAAAGTATAAAAGCTAACAAATACATTGAGACGGATGGATTTCGCGGCAAAACCGCGAAATCCACCACTCATGTCTGCGTTAGAGTAATGAAAAACATTATCAAGACACTATTTATTATTACAATCATTACAGCAATTGCTTTTGCACAAGACATTTACGGCACATGGTTAATACAGGAACAGTATTCAAATGATGTCTTGGTCTTTAATAAGCCTTATATGAAATACGAATTCACTTATGATGGTGTTTGGAATGTGTACGTTAAACAAGGTATCAATAAAGGTGATTTCTACTATCTATAGCAGGGGAACTTTTGAGATTGGAGTCCC
>JADHYC010000095.1 GCA_016782645.1 Fidelibacterota bacterium
GCTTTCAGGCACCATTCCTAATGAAATTGGCAATCTGACACAATTGCAACATTTATCCCTTTTCGGCAATCAACTTTCAGATTCTATACCCATTGAAATCGGCAATTTGACTAATTTAGGATTTTTGAATCTTTCCTGTAATCAACTTACCGGGTCAATTCCCCAAGAAATTGGCAATCTGACGAATTTGACATATTTGCATCTTGGAATCAATCAACTTACTGGGGCAATTCCAGATTCAATAGTTAATTCGACGAATTTGACACAGTTGTATCTTTACGATAACGAATTTATAGATTTATCTGATCTTTCGCCTATTGATTCTTTAAAAAATTTAAAAATAGAAAACAACAAATTCACATTTGAAGATATAGAACCAAATATCGGTGTTCCATCAGAAGAATTCACCTATTCACCCCAGGACAGTGTGGGAACAGAACAGGATACGACAGTGACACCTGGTTCGAGTCTAACCATTTCAGTTACTATCGGCGGTGCTAATAATCAATACCAGTGGAAAAAAGATGGTACTAACATTGGCACCCAAAACAGCGACAGCTCATATACAATAGATCCTGTAGATTTTCCCGATGCCGGGGCTTACACCTGTGAAATCACAAATACAGTTGCAACCGAATTGACACTTTACAGCAGACCGATGAATGTAACGGTAATAGATACCGCCGCACCTGCAGTACCTGAGAATTTAACCGCCAACCCCGGCAATAAACAAGTCATCCTTCGCTGGAATAGAAACACAGAATCTGATCTCCATAAATACAATATTTACCGGGATACGTCATCTCCTGCAACCTCCTTGGTTGATAGTGTTGTTGGATCAACACCAGATACGTTTTATACTGATACTGGATTAACAAATGGACAGACCTATTACTATCGAATTACAGCAGTAGATAGCGCTGGAAATGAAAGTGGATATTCTAACGAAGTAATTGCAACACTATATGGTGGTCCTGTTTGGCATGTTTCCACTACAGGCTCGGATGAAACGGGAGATGGCTCTGAGGAAAATCCCTTTACCACTATCCAATATGGGATTGATGTCGCTAGTGCTAGGGATACAATTCTAGTCCAACCCGGTACCTATGTGGAGAACATCAACTTCAATGGAAAAAATATTGTTGTTGGATCGCTTACCCTTATTACAGGGGATACCTTATACATTTCGCAAACAGTGATTGATGGAAATCAAAATGGTAGTGTAATAACATTTGAAAATGGAGAGGATTCAACGGCGGTTTTAAGTTGTCTTACAATAATCAATGGTCTTAATGAAAGTGGTGGAGGTATTTATTGTAATAATATTTCGAATCCAACTATTACTCAATGTTACATAATACATAATTTAGCAAAGGGTTCTGGTGGTGGAATCGTTTGTCATACATCTAGCCCAATTATAAAAAACTGTTATATCGGATGGAATCGAACTCAAGGTTTAACTGAGTCTGGAGAAGGTTTTGGTGGAGGAGTAAATTGTGAAGAAGCTTCGAATCCAACTATAATTAGTTGCACTATTGTTGGTAATCAAGCTGAACCGGGATTGGGAGGTGGAATTAATTGTTGGTTTAATTCAAGTCCATTAATAATCAATTGCATGATATCTGATAATTCTTCGTATAATGGTGGTGGAATTAATTGTGAAAGTGTTTCAATTTCGAAAATTATTAATTGTTTAATAACAAGAAATTCAGGCTATGGAGCTGGTATCCGTTGTTATGGAGGTGCAAAACCTCTTGTTCAAAATTGTACCTTATACAGTAATGTTGGGTGGGGTAGTATAGCATCTGTCGTTTCTGCCTATCCAACAATTGTGAATTCTATCATAGTAGGAGGAAGCGAAGGGGGAATTTCTTTCGATGGGGAATCTAGTGCTTCAGTTTCCCATTGTGACTTTTATAATAACAAGGGCGGCGACTTCATAGGTGAGTATATTCCTACCGGCCTAGGAGAAATCACCACTACCAACAATAATGGTGATCCCAGCGATATATTCAATAATATTTTTTTAGCCCCGTTGTTTTTAAATACTGACAACGGTGATTTTCATCTTCAATTTGGCTCCCCTTGTATAGATTCTGGCGATCCTGATTTAGATAATGATGGCATCACATGGGAAAATGACTCTGATGATCAGGACCCAGACAGTACCCGAATGGATATGGGTGCATTCTATTTTTCCCAAGATTTTTCCCAAACTACTATATCCTCAATCCCTGAAATGCAATCGATACTAACACAAAGTGATACTATCTTGATTGAATTTGCTGATCCTTTCGACCCGGGTTCCGTATATCATAACATTAAGGTCAATAGTATTGGTTATGGAGGTTTTCCTGTTGATGTATTTTTGGGAACTGACAATAAGACAATTTATATCAGGCCATTGCAATCCTATCCGTTTTTCGATACCGTCCGGGTAATAATAAAACCGGGTATAACTAATATTGAGGGTCTTCTATTTGATTATGATGGAGATAAAATACTAACCGATTACAATTTAATTTACTATACCTCACTATTGGGAGATTATAATATAGATTTCATTGTTAATTTTGATGACTTCATCACTTTTAGAGATACCTGGTGGGAACAAGAGAATATTGATATTACACCGTATGAACTACATCCACTTCAAGGACAAATCCCAAACGTATTGGTGCAACCTGATGGTATTTTTGCCTATGATGAGCTAATGACATTTATATATATGTGGAACTGGTCGCATGATCATGGAGGGTTCTTATCTCGGTCTCCAATAGCAAAAACTACATCTGCAGAGAATAGGATTAACTTTATACCTCGTTACTCTGAGAACGATCCGTGGAGAGTCGGTTCATCAATTCCAGTAGATTTAGAGGTCATCTTAAATAATCCATCTGAGGTTTCAGCTATTGAGTTGGTTTTAATATATAATTCTGACCAATTATCCTACAAGAATATTGAGTACAGCGAATTACCTGACTGCGAAAATAATCAATGGGTTAATCTAAACTATAATGAAGTTGAATCTGGGCAGTTGGTTATAGATATGGCTAGTTTTTCTAAAGAGCATTTGCTCCCTGAAGGTAAGAATCTATTAAATTTCATCGAGTTCGATATAGTAGAAACAGACTCTACAGACATTGGTTATTACTACGATATTCGCTATTACGATGGATCTTCTGTAAAAAGAGAAGTTACTAGTGGAAATTATGTCCTTCATATGACAAAACCTTTACCTGAGTCTTATGAATTGAAACATAACTATCCCAATCCATTCAATACCTGTACAACAATCCGTTATGCTTTGCCCAAAAAGAGCCGCGTTAGCATTATCATTTATGATGTTTTAGGAAGACGGGTAACAACATTAGTTGATAACATTGAAGAGCCTGGCTACAAGTCAGTTGTTTGGGATGCAACTAATGATATTGGTCAACAGATGAGCGCAGGAGTGTATATTTATCTAATCAAAGCTGGTGAATTTTCGAGGACAAGGAAGATGATTCTTTTGAAATAGATGATTGATTTCAAAATTCGATCACGAATAAAAAGGGTAAGCTGAGCATTACCCTTTTTTAAAATCTAACCTTAGTGCTTATCCGGAGGTACAGTGTTACTTATTTTTATATGAAAATCTCGTAATAAAACTTAAAATATAATGTTATGGTAAATGAAGATATTAAAGAAAAATCTATCACTCATCAAATAAGGATTACTGGAATTGTGCAGGGTGTGGGATTTCGCCCACATGTGTATAAGCTTGCAGTAAGCAATAGACTGAGCGGATTTGTATTGAATGATGCTACAGGAGTAAAAATAGAAATTCAGGGGGATAAAGAAAGAGTATTAAGATTTGAGAGAGAATTAAAACACAATCCGCCGCTGAGAAGTCGGATAGATTCATTTGATATTAAGGTAAAAGACTCCCCTGAATTATATAATTATTTTAGCATAAAAGAGAGTGAGTCGAGCGAGGAAAAGATAGCACAAATTTCACCTGATCTTGATATTTGTGATGATTGTTTAGGAGAGCTTTTTAATCCGAATGATAGGCGTTATTTGTATCCTTTTATTAACTGTACAAATTGCGGTCCAAGATTCACAATTGTTAAAGATGTACCTTATGATAGACCTTTGACAACTATGAATATTTTTAAGATGTGCGAGATATGTCAAAAGGAGTATGATAATCCTATGAATAGACGCTTTCACGCACAACCCAATGCTTGTCCAGTTTGCGGACCCAAAGTTTATCTGTGTAATAATCATGGTAAAGAAATCCTTACTGGCGGAACCTCCGGCGAAAACAAGATATTATTTAAAAAAGTTTCCGGATTATTAAAGGAAGGTAAAATTATTGCAGTGAAGGGAATAGGTGGCTTTCATCTTGCTTGTGATGCGCTTAATGAAAAGGCGGTATCCACTCTTAGGAAAAGAAAGTTTCGTGAGGATAAACCTTTTGCTGTAATGTTTCCCAATATTAAAAGTGTCGGTTTATTTTGTGAGATCAGTAAACAGGAAAAAGATCTTCTTGAAAGTGTTGCCCATCCGATTGTGCTTTTAAGAAAGAGAAACAATAAGGATGTAGCTTGTTCAGCAGCGCCAAATAATCACTACATTGGAGCAATGGTACCATATTCACCAATCCATCATCTTTTATTCCACTTTTTCTCTAATCCACTTATTATGACGAGTGGAAATGTAAGTGATGAACCGATTGTTTTCAATAATTCGGAAGCTTTCAGACGTCTTTTAAAAATAGCCGATTTCTTCCTGCTGCATGATAGAGATATAAATATCCGCTGCGATGATTCCGTTTATCGTATCCAGAGTGGATTAGAATATCCAATCAGACGTTCACGAGGGTATGTCCCCAATAGTATCAGGATTGAATGGAACTTTTCTGAACCGGTTTTAGCATGTGGACCCGAGCAGAAAAATACGTTTGCTCTGGCAAAAGGTGATAGAATCTATTTGAGCCATCACATCGGAGATTTGGAAAATTATGAAGTTCTACGATCTCTTGAGGAAGGTGTAGTTCATTTTAAGAAAATCTTTGATATAGAACCTACCATTATAGCGTATGATCTTCACCCTGATTATTTAAGCACAAAATATGCCCAAGAATATCCTGATTTCACTGAAAGCAGAAAGAAAGTAATAAAATATGGAATTCAGCATCATCACGCACATGCGGTTTCATGTATGGCAGAAAATGGAATTAATCGCCCTGTGATTGCTGTAACTCTCGATGGTACCGGTTACGGCGAGGATGGGACAATATGGGGTGGCGAGGTCCTTCTGGCAGAATATCATAAATTCGAGCGATTAGGCTATTTTGAAACTGTACAAATGCCTGGAGGTGAAGCTGCGATTGATAATCCATGGCAAATGGCTGTTAGTTATCTTTATAAAATTTATGGTGAAAATTTATTTAAGATTGGTCTTCCATTTTTAAATTCAATAACTCAGAATGAAAAAGATGTCGTTTTAGGTTTATTGAAAACAGGATTCAATTCTCCGATGACTTCCAGCTGTGGAAGACTATTTGATGGAGTTGCAGCTATTGCCGGAGTTAGAAATCGTGTAAATTATGAGGGCCAGGCGGCTGTTGAGTTTGAACAGTATATTTCCCAAAAGTCGGATTTTGGACGAGATAAGCCAGGAATTGCTTACGATTTCTACCTGAAGAGCAATAATAATGGATTTTTTATTGAATGGAAATCCATGATAAAGCAATTGGTTGAAGATGTGAAAAATAGAGTAAGAATAAATGATGTATCTGTTAAGTTTCACAACGGTCTTGCGAAAATTCTCTGCAAGGCTGTTAAAAGAGCAAGGGAAATGACCGAAATAAATGATATTGTACTTAGTGGTGGTGTTTTTATGAATATTTATTTATTAACGCTACTTCATAATCTTCTTGAAAATTCGGGATTTACGGTTTATACTCATAGACAGGTGCCTGCAAATGACGGAGGTATTGCATTGGGACAGGCAGTTATCGCAAGTGCGAGAGCGGGGAGTGAAACGTGAAAAGAATGGGAAATAATATTTAAAATAGAGAACGATCTGATATAAAAGAAAAGAGTTAGAAATGTGTTTAGCGATTCCAATGAAAATTAAATCAATCAGTAATAACAGAGCTACAGTTGAAGTTGGTGGTGTGGATTATCAAGCCAATCTTGATCTTGTATCTGACGCAGAAGTTGGAGATTATGTGATCGTACATGCCGGGTTTACCATTGAAAAACTGGATGAAGAAGCAGCGCTTGAGAGTCTTGAAATCTGGAGAGAAATTGCTGAGTTCAGTGAGAAGAGGCAGGAAAGAAAGAGGAATTGATAAGATTATTTGTACCCCGATCCTCTGGATCGGAATAGTAATTTAGGAAAGTTGAGATGGAAAAAGCCTTATTTCATGAAGATTTTAATTGACCACCCCTCTCTCCCCTCCTTGGTAAGGAGGGGATGGAAGGGGAGGTTATATCATCTATATTTAATATTAGGTAAATTACTAAAATTTCGGGATAGCTTAAGATTTTTTATTTACGTACACTATCCCCCCTTCCGGCAGCTGCCGGAGGATTATTCCATAGAATCCCTGTGGGAAAGGGGAGGTTGAATCATTTTAACGTAATGCATGATTTAGTCTTAAAATTTCTGAGGAGTTTCAGTGGTTAAGTATATTGATGAATATCGAGACCCACAAATATCCAATTCCATCGCACGAAGTATCAAAAAAATTATGCCAGACTCTGCAATTAATTTGATGGAAGTTTGTGGTGGTCATACAATTACGATTTTCAAATATGGAATACAAAAACTTCTTCCTGACAATCTTAATCTTATCAGCGGTCCAGGCTGCCCTGTTTGCGTAACAAGTAATGATTTTATTGATAGAGCAATTGCTATTTCCCATCTTGATGATGTGATAATTACTACTTTCGGCGATATGATTCGTGTCCCGGGAAGTGATTCAAACTTACTAAAAGAAAAAACTTCCGGTGCTGACATTCGTATATGCTACTCTCCGATGGATGCCGTTGACATTGCTGAAAATAATCCTGATATGGAAATCGTTTTTTTAGGAATTGGCTTTGAGACCACAGCCCCGACAGTAGCGGCATCAATCCTTACGGCAAAATCCAAATCACTCAATAATTTTTCCGTGCTTTCATCTCATAAGACAATGCCTGAGGCAATGAAAGCCCTTCTGGATTCCGGTGAAGTTGCTCTGGATGGCTTTATCTGTCCGGGA
>JADHYC010000034.1 GCA_016782645.1 Fidelibacterota bacterium
ATTACAATCCGGACATTAAAGGTGTCGTATATGACCCGCTTCGGGTTGATAAGGATTATCTTTATGTGGCAATAAATATTTATACTCAATTGGATAAAATAGAATTACCGGATGGTCATCCTTTTGTTTCGGATGCAATCAAGGCGGGTGCGTCAGCTGTGTTGGTACAAAAAGATATAGACGTGCTGGATGGGGTCGTAAAAATTATCGTTCCTGATACGCGCCTGGCTCTGGCGCTTATGGCCGGGAAGTTTTATCGTCATCCGTCAAAATCATTCAAATTGATCGGAATTACCGGTACAAACGGGAAAACAACGACTGCTCATATCGTTGACAGTATTTTATCACAAAAGTACCGCACGGGATTAATTGGAACACTATATTATAAAATTAACGGAAAGATATATCAATCGAAAGATACCACGCCTGAACCGCCGGATCTGCAGGAAATATTCACGAAAATGAAAGATCAATCCGTCGAATACTGTGTGATGGAAGTGTCTTCACACGGCGTGGATTTCCACCGGGTATCCGGCGTGGAATATGAGGTCGGCGTCTGGACAAATTTTACTCAGGATCATCTGGATTGGCATAGAACAATGGATGCATACCGGGCGGCAAAATTACGCTGGTTTGGCAGCATAGCTCCTGATAAAACTGTGATTGTTAATGTTGATGATCCATCGGTGAATCATTTCATTGAAGCAGCAAAAGCAAAAAAAGTAACCTTTGGTATTGAAAATCCCGCTGATGTTACAGCAAAAAATATCGACATGGGTGGCAATGGAACACGGTTCAGGTTAGTGGCGCCAAATGGCGAGATCGATGTTCATGCAAAACTAAGAGGAATGTTTAATCTTTATAATATGCTGGCAGCGGTCTCTTCAATTTTATATCAGGATATCAGCCTTGAAGATATAAAAACCGGACTTGAAAAAGAGATTATTGTTGCGGGTCGTTTTCAATCTATCAACCGCGGTCAGGATTTTACAGTTATTGTTGATTATGCCCACACACCGGATGGACTCGTGAAGGTCTTAAACGCCGCGAAGTCGATGAATCCCAGTCGTATTATTACAGTCTTCGGATGTGGTGGCGATCGTGATCATAGTAAACGCCCCAAAATGGCGGCGATTGTGGAAGAATTGAGCGATGTAGCAGTTATTACGGATGATAATCCACGGACAGAAGATCCTGATGTAATTGCCGGGCAAATTGTCAAAGGTATTCAAAATACTGATTCTTACGATTATACCGTTATTCATGACAGACATGAAGCGATACAATATGCTATCGACATCGCCGAAGCTCAGGATCTTGTACTGATCGCCGGAAAAGGTCATGAAACCACCCAGACACTAAAAGACAGTACAATCCATTTTAACGATATCGAAATTGCTGAAGAAATTCTTCAAATGAAGATCAAAGAAGCCCGATTGGATAAGTAATGAATGCACCTGCGAAAACATCACTCATACATCGCAGTGTTCTGGTATTGAATCAGACGTATGAGCCGCTTCATATTTGTGATGTAAAGCGGGCTATTGTATTATTGATTGAACAAAAAGCCAGTATGGTCAAGACTGTTGATCACCAGGTTTTACACACTGTAACTGACACTTTTCCTGTTCCGACAATTATCAGGATTCATAAATATATCAGACTAAATAACTGGTATGCCGTGTTGAATAAGGCAAATATCTTTCGCAGAGATCATCATACTTGTCAGTACTGTGGGGCGCGGGATGTGCCTCTGACTATTGATCATATTGTCCCAAAAGTGTTAGGTGGAAAAGACACCTGGGATAATCTGGTTACTGCCTGTATACGCTGTAATAATAAAAAGGGAGACAACCGTTTAGAAGAAACAAATATATCGTTGAAATCTGAGCCGAAGCGACCTCATAAAATTCATACGTTGCAGCGGTTTGCCGGGGCGCCACTGCAAGAATGGCGTCCGTATCTATTTTTAGACTAGGGAAAGGAAATAATGGAGAAGAAAGGAATAAAAGGTCGAATTTTAAGTGGAATGCGCCCTACTGGTAAAATGCATCTTGGGAATTGGGTTGGAGCTCTTGAAAATTGGGTCAATATGCAGAGTGACTTTGAAAATTTTCATCTGATTGCTGATTACCATGCGCTTACAACGAAGTTGGATACAAGTGAAATTTTGCAAAATACGCTGGAAATGGTTGCTGACTGGCTCTCGGTTGGGATTGACCCCCAAAAGGGCCCGATTTTCCGTCAAAGTCAGATCAAGGAACATGCGGAACTTTATCTCCTGTTTTCTATGCTGATTACATCGGCAAGGCTGGAACGGAACCCTACTTTAAAAGAGCAAGTAAAAGATTTGAATATAGATACAATCATCTATGGTCATTTGGGTTATCCTGTGTTACAGGCAGCAGATATTTTACTGTATAAAGGCAATGTCGTGCCAGTGGGTGAAGATCAGGCTCCCCATGTGGAAATCACCCGGGAGATTGCCCGGAAGTTCAATTCAGTATATGGAGAAGTATTTCCCATTCCCAAGACAAAGCTAACAAGCTTTGCTCGTCTTCCCGGTCTCGACGGCAATAAAATGAGCAAATCAGTTGGAAATACAATTTTATTACCTGACAGTGCGGATGAGATTACAGTAAAAATGCGTAAAGCAGTGACCGATCCTCAAAAAATCAGGCGGGGAGATCCCGGTCGTCCGTGGATTTGCCTGGTATATACCTACCATAAAAAATTCAACCCAACTGAAACTGATGAAATATACGCAAATTGTATAAGCGGGGAATTGGGGTGCGTCGATTGTAAAATGAAATGTTCGGCTGCGATTTCCTCTGTCCTTGCGCCTTATAGTGGGAAGCGTCGATACTATTCCGAACACTTAAATGAGGTGTTGGATATCATTAAAGATGGTGAAAGAAGAGCGCAGAAAGTCGCAAAAAATACAATGATAGATGTACGACAGGCGATGTTACTGGGCTGATCAATGAGCTATAATGTAAAACTTGATGTTTTTGAAGGTCCCCTGGATTTATTGCTTTTTTTTATCAAAAGAGATGAGATCAATATATACGACATTCCGATTTCATACATAATGCGGGAATATCTTGAGTATCTCGAAGTGGTGCATCAGATGAACCTGCATCTGGCTGGTGAATTTATCCTGATGGCGTCGTTGTTAATGAGAATAAAAGTGCAGATGCTCTTGCCGCGGGAAAATGTTGAAAGCGAAGAAGAAATCGAGGATCCGCGAACCGAACTCGTTCAAATGCTGCTTGAATACCAGAAATACAAGGACGCCAGTGCTATTTTTCGCCAGATTGAGGCAAAACAACTGAAATATTATACCGTAAACACTCCGTCGGATAATACATATTGGGATCCAGGTCTGTTTCTTTCAGATATTCACCTTATTGATCTGGGTATTGCGTTTAAAAATCTTTTGGAATCTATGCCTAAACCGAAATATTACGAGATTGAAACGTATAAGATAAATATCAATCAACAAGCTCAACTGCTTCGGACGATGTTTTTAAAAAGAAAGCGATTGTTATTTTCAAAGATTGCCAGGACATTGACGAACCGGCTTGAAGTAGTTGTCACATTTCTCGCAATACTGGAAATGGTCAAAACTGCTGAATTACGAATATCTCAGAAAACAGTTTATGGAGACATCTATTTAACCAGAATTCAAACAAAGGATGTTGATGTTATCGCAGACGCATAGAATTGTTGAGGCGCTACTATTTTCGGCTCAGGAACCGCTGACCCAATCTCAGGTCGAATTGTGTGTTGAAGAGTCTATCCCATTGGATGAAATCATTGACGATATTAATATATATTATGAACAGGAGAAAATACCTGTCTGGGTACAAAAGGTCTCAGATGGTTACCGGCTGATGACTCGGGAAGAATATGAGCCCTGGATTAGGCGATTATACCAGAATCGTGGAAATGTCAAGTTATCCAAATCGGCAACGGAAACCTTATCAATCGTTGCCTATAAACAACCAATCACCCGAAATGAAATAGATGCCATTCGTGGTGTCAGCAGCTACCTGAAAACACTATTGGAAAAAAACCTGATTGAGACGAAAGGTCGCCAGGAGGGACCGGGTCGACCATTACTCTATGGAACCACTTCCCGTTTTCTGGAATACTTTGGATTGAATTTTCTCCAGGATCTTCCCAAACTGAAAGAAATCGAAGAAATAATGAATGTGGAAATCATTGATGATGAAGAAGAAGGGAATTCGCCTCAATAGGTTTTTGTCACTCTGCGGTATAGCTTCCCGCCGAAAATGTGAAGAATGCATACTGGACGAACGAATAGCCGTAAACGGTGTGGTTGCTGCTGGTCTGTTTACCATTGTCTATGAAAATGACATTGTTTCGCTGGATGGAAGCAAAATCACTCCTCAACGGTTTACATACCTTGTGATGAATAAGCCGAAGGGAGTTGTCACGACGCTTCAGGATGAAAAGAACCGGAAACATGTTGGAATGCTACTACCCCGGAATTTATTTGTTAAACCGGTGGGAAGACTGGATAAAAACACAACAGGCGTATTGTTGTTTACTAATGATGGTGATCTTCAGTACCGGCTATCCCATCCGAAGTATAAAATATCGCGATTATACCAGGTTGTTTTGGATAGAATAATTCAGGAAAATATTTCGGATAAAATTCAAAAGGGCGTTCTATTAAATCATCAAGAAGTGGCTCGTGGAAATGTTATATCAATAGAAAACCTGAAATATCAATCGGTTGTCCGATTGGAATTAAAGGAAGGGTTAAACCGGGAAATTCACCGCTTATTCAGGGTTCTGGGATACAAAGTAATCGAACTGGATCGGGTAAAATATGCGGATATTTCCGCCGGTGGATTGATCCGGGGACATTGGCGTTATTTACATGAAAAAGAAGTCCGGGTTTTAAAGAAGAAATGCGGTTTAAATTATTAAAGGAAAACATTTGTTTTTATACTATATAGAATTAAATTTTCTGGCTATTTGAAAGGTGAAGAATGGGAATCATAGTAGCAATTGATGGCCCGGCGGGTTCCGGCAAGAGCAGTACCGCCAAAGAAGTTGCCCGGCGATTGGGCTTTACATACGTTGATACAGGCGCGATGTACCGTACCGTTACTCTCGAAACTCTTCGGCGGAAAGTTGACGTAAAGAATGAAGATCAGGTTGCTCAAATCGCGAAAGAAATTACAATCAGTTTTAAATGGATCGAAGATGTTCATCATACTTTTTTAAATGATGAAGATGTGTCTGATGGGATTCGTTCCTCTATGGCAGCTGATATGGTAAGCCCGGTCAGTGCAATTCCCGGCGTCAGAGAAGTGCTTGCCGAGCGGCAGCGACAAATGGCAATGATTGATAATATTGTGATGGAAGGAAGAGATATCGGGACGAATGTATTTCCCGATGCGGATTATAAATTTTATATGGATGCGGACATTCGAGTCCGAGCCAGTAGACGTATTAAGGACTATCAAAATATCGGACAAGATTTGAGTATTGATGAAATTGTCCTTGAATTGCAAAAACGGGATAAGATTGATTCTTCACGTTCCCATTCACCATTGAAAAAAGCAAAGGATGCGATTATAATTGACACAACCGACCTTACATTTGAGGAACAGGTTAACAAGATTATAACCATCATTCAACACTAGATATAACGTGTATCAGAATAGATCAACGATGCAAAAGACAGAAAAAATCATAAACCCTAAACCGAAGGAACTTATTTCATGACTGAGGAAGAAAAAACAATAACCACTAACCCTTCAGAAGTGCTTGAAGAAACGCCTGCAGAAGCTGAAACATTAGTTGAACCAGAAAAACCGGTAGAATCCGAAAACCAGGAAGAAACAGAAACTCCTAAAGAACCAGAAACTCCTGAAGAACCAGAAGTACCGGTAGCCGCAGAGGCAACTGTTAAGGAATCTTCTGAAGAATCTCCCGTTGAAGAAACCACTTCGGAAATGTATAAAACAGAAATTGTAAGCAGCGGTCCTTTATCCGAAGAAATTAAAGTATTCGAGATGAAAGATATTATTAAGATCAAAGAGGAATCGCTTGAAGATCAGACAAAAATCTATGAAAGTTCATTAAAGGATATTTCCCAGGAGCAGCGTGTTATTGGTACCGTTGTTTCGATTAATGACGATGAAATTTTGATGGACGTTGGATTTAAATCGGAAGGTATTATTAACAGAGATGAATTTGAAGAAGGCGAGATACCTAAAATCGGCGATCAGATAGAAGTTTTTGTTGATGTTCTGGAAGACGAAAATGGTCAGATGATTCTATCCAAACGTAAAGCCGATTTCATGCGTGTTTGGGAAAGAGTCCGTGACATTCATAATAACAGTGAAACCATTGAAGGCCGCATTACAAACCGCATCAAAGGTGGAATGGTGGTCGATATTATGGGAATCGATGCGTTTCTGCCGGGATCACAAATTGATGTACGTCCGGTTACGGATTTTGATTCATATGTGGGTAAATCTTTTGATTTTCGTATCGTTAAACTAAACGAACTGCGGAAAAATATCGTCATCAGCCGTAAAGATCTGCTGGAAGAAAGCCTGAAGGAAAAACGTGATGATCTGCTATCCAAGATTAAAGTTGGCGATGTTCTCAAGGGGCGTATTAAAAATATCACTGATTTTGGCGTATTTATTGACCTTGGTGGATTAGATGGCTTGCTCCATATTACTGATTTGTCATGGGGAAGAGTAAATCATCCCAGAGAAGTCGTGAATGTTGATGATGAACTTACTGTTAAAGTTATTGACTATGATTCTGAAAAACAGCGGGTATCATTAGGATTAAAACAGTTGATGCCTCATCCGTGGGAAGGTATAGAGGATCGTTATCCTCTTGATTCCGTGGTTAAAGGAAAAGTTGTTAACATCGCCAATTATGGTGTGTTCGTTGAGCTTGAAAAAGGCGTTGAAGGTCTCATCCATATATCGGAAATATCCTGGACCCAGCATATTAAACATTCCTCCGAAGTTTTCAGCCTCGGTGAAGTGATTGAGGCAAAAGTACTCAATATTGACAGTCAAGAAAGAAAGATATCGCTTGGATATAAGCAGTTGGGACCGGATCCCTGGGAAACGATAGAACAGACCTATGTACCGGGTTCAATCCATAATGGTGTTATTCGCAATCTGACTCCTTACGGTATATTTGTCGAACTTCAGGAAGGCATAGATGGTTTTGTCCATATTTCTGATCTTTCCTGGATTCGTAAAGTACGTCACCCGCGTGAGCTTGTGCAACGGGGAGACGAGATCCAAGTCAAGGTTCTCGAAGTATCCAAGGAAAACCGCAAAATCACCCTGGGTATTAAACAGACCGAAGAAGATCCGTGGCCTATGATTGAAGTTTTGTACGCTGAAGGCGCGATTGTTGAAGGCGAAGTTGCAAAGATTACCGATAAGGTAATTGTAATCAACTTAGAACACGGCGTTAGTGGTATTGTACCAATCGGACAGATGCCTAAAAAAGACCGTAACAATCTTAGTCAGGTAGTCAATATTGGTGAAAAGGTTCAGCTAAAAGTCCTTGAGGTTAATAAGAATGAAAAACGGGTGATTCTCTCCAGGGAACAGGCTATACCGAAAAAACCAAAGGATGACGCAGAAGCCTATATGATGAAACAGGCAGATGTTTCGGACAGAATAGAAATTTCAGAGGAAATTCGGGAAAAAATTGCTAAATCTGAGAAGGTTGATAAAAAAGTAACTAAAGAGAAGAAACCGAAAAAAACCACTAAGAAAGCTACTGCCAAAAAGAAAAAAGAACCGGAACCGGGGAAGGCCGAAAAAGCCGAAATAGTTGAAGAAAAACCGGCTAAAAAGAAAATTATTAAGAAGACAACAAAAAAGGCGGAAACTAAGAAAGAAGAGAAAGAATCAGAGAAAGAAGCAGCTGCAAAGAAGACGACGAAAAAACCTGCAACCAAGGCTAAAAAGACAACAAAGAAAACGGAAAAGCCTGTTAAAAATGACGCGAAATCCGAGGACACTGACGAAGCAAAAAAAGAGTGAAATGTCGTTTAAAGCTGTGGAATAAAAAACCATATAGGGGCTTGATATTATTAAGCCCCTATGTTATTTTCAGATGTTAATTATTGAATATTGATTGGGTTGTACTATGGCTGAAGAATCTTTTTTATTAAAAATTGGTCGTCGGTTTAAAAACTGGTTTATGAAGAATACCCGGGTAAAAGTTGGGATTTTGTTATTTGTCATCATTATTTGGTTTTTTACCATTCTCGGCAATCAGTACACCTATACGATCGACACTTCTCTTGACATAAGAAATATCGAAGAAGGCAAAACGTTAAAGGAAAAGTTGCCGGAGAAAATCAAGGCTAATTTTTCCGGCAGAGGAGTCGATCTATTTTATCTGCTGACCACGCGGAAATCATCATTCAAGTTTGTGCTGGATGTCGAAACTATCCGCTGGTTTTATGATTTTAATTTGAATGAGTATTTTACTGAAAATCCTGAAAAGATCATTATCCCGCGGAATGTTAATGTTACATTTAACCATATCGTATATCCTGATTCATTACGGGTTGAACTTGATCGCCTGGATATTTTAAAGGTTCCGGTTCGACATAGATTGGATATCAAGACAGCTCCGGGATATATTCTTGTAAACGATCCTGAAATCGTGCCTGACAGTGTTATATTAAGCGGTCCCCGAACCTATATGAAAAAATACAAGGAAATCGTTACCGAGGAATATGTCGGGATTAATGTGATATCGCCGGTTGAATTAGACCTTAGTCTGGAAATTCCTGCATCAGACAATATCAATATTTCAACATCTAAGATACATATTTATCAAGCCGTTGAGCAAATCGGAGAACAAGCTATTACAAATGTGCCTGTCAGAATAGTCGGTGTACCGAGTAGAACGAAAGTAGAGATCAGTCCATCGGAAGTCACTATAACGGTCTCATCTGCTGTAAGTCAATTGACCAATATTCAGCCGGAAGATATTAATGTTTATTTTGATTTTAAAAAGAACTGGAAGTATGGCGAAAATTATTATGTTCCTTCTGTGGAACTTCCGGCAGGAGTAATTAGTTGGAGTAATTTAACACCGAGACGTATTGAAGTTCGAATTGTTCGTGAAAGATAAATGAAAATTTTAGGTATCGAAACATCTTGTGACGAAACATCCATAGCGGTTTTAAACGACGGGAATGTCCTTGTAAATTTGGTTAGCTCTCAATTATTACACCATCAGTATGGCGGTGTCGTCCCGGAATACGCATCACGAGAACATATGCGCATGATTGAAGGGCTGACAATAGAAGCATTAGAACGGTCCGATTGTTCCATTGATGACATTGATGGAATTGCCGTGACTCGCGGTCCCGGTCTCATGGGTGCGTTGCTTGTAGGATTGAGTTTTGCCAAAGGATTAAGCTATGCGAGTAATAAACCGCTGCTTGGCGTAAATCACGTCGAAGGTCATGTTATGGCAAATTTCCTGGATCATCCTGACCTGGAATATCCGTTTTTATGTCTGTTAGCCTCTGGTGGACATACCCAGATCGTATATGTCAAGGATTTCCGCAAATATGAAATATTGGCTAGAAGTATCGATGATGCTGCGGGAGAGGCGTTTGACAAGGCAGCGCGTATTTTAAATTTAGGGTATCCCGGAGGACCAATAATAGATCGGATGGCAAGAGAAGGAGACCCGACATTTTACCATTTCCCAAGAGCAAGAATTAAAAACGAAGCTAGTAATTTCAGTTTCAGCGGTTTAAAGACGTCGATTTTATATCTGGTCCAAAAAGAAGGGAAAAAATGGGCTGAGATACACCTGAATGATCTATGCGCGTCATATCAGGAATCTATTGTTAATGTTCTGGTTAGAAATACGATTGATGTGGCTCTACGGTGTAATGCTCGCAGGCTCGTGCTGGCAGGTGGAGTTGTGGCAAATTCCCGATTAAGAAGTGTTTTTAAAAAAGCAGCGA
This sequence comes from Fidelibacterota bacterium, assembly GCA_016782645.1. Classification (GTDB taxonomy): domain Bacteria; phylum Fidelibacterota; class UBA2242; order UBA2242; family UBA2242; genus BS750m-G69. Next base: position 10,028 of record JADHYC010000034.1, read on the forward strand.
AACGAAATAGTATGGAAATATATTTTCCGTCATTAGAATATTGCACAGACAATGCAGCGATGATTGCCCGCACCGGGTTAGAACTGCTCCGGCGAAACCAGTGTTCATCCAGTGATATATCGGCTATTCCAAATTTATCCCTGGTCTCTAATAATTAATGCATTCACTATCAATTCAATTTCAAAATCTAAACTTATTGATTATTGCGGTTATTGTCGTAATCGCTATTATTTTATTTCTAACGTTCCGGAGGAAAAATCAACAATCCTCAAAAATCCGGTATCTCCTTATACTTATGGGTATCCGGATGTCAATATTTATTATAATATCAGTAATCATCATCAAACCAATAATTAAGTGGACCACTGTCGAAAGGCTTGATCCGATCATTGCAATATTTATTGATAAGTCTTTAAGTATGATTGCTCATAAAGATGGATCCCGTGATTCATTGACGTTCATAATTGAAAATGTTCGTTCAGGATTTGAAAATATTGGCGCTAATGTAAAGGTTTTTCCGTTTGGTTCCAGCCTTGAAAAGGAAGTCCAATCTGTAGAAGACCTTCAATTTGATGCTGTCGGAACAGATTTATCAAAAATGTTAGTTGAAGGTGGAAAATTACTAAGCGATCAGAATATCAAAGCCGGAGTTGTTATTACTGATGGGGTTTTTACCCAGGGTGAAAACCCGATGTTGATGGAGATTGACTCCCGGTTCCCGATTTATACGATTGGAATTGGCGATAGTCTTCCTGTCCTTGATCCGTCAGTGTTTGATATATCCGTTCCACTATTTACGGATGTGGGCGATACTGTAAGCATTGAAGCTCGCATACTACCCTTAGGCCGCGAAGAGACACTTACGGTTTTTTTGGAAGAGGATGATCAAGTAATTCAAAAGAAAGTTTTAAAACCGTATCAACAATCTTTATATCAAACAATTCAATTTAAAGTTATTCCAGATAGTCCCGGGATTAAGCGGTATAGCGTAATAATTGATACTTTGCGGGATCGAAATCCATTTAACAATGTTAAAACGACGCTGCTGCGTGTTAAATCCGCGCATACCTTAATGATAATGATACAGGGAGATGCAACTTTTGAGTCCAGATTTTTTGCAAGAATAATTAAAACTATTCCTGAAATGGAACTAATCGATCTACTTGAATTTCAAAATAAATGGCATACTACATCACAAACCGAGCCGTTTCAGTTAAAGTGGGATGCTGTTGCTCTTTTCGGATTTCCTACTCGATATACGACTTTAGTTCAGATGGAAGCTGTCATGGCAAAATTCCGCCAGGATCAGCCCGCAATTTATGCACAATGTACACGTTCGACGGATATAGCGAAACTGGATCGGTTAGTTGGAGAACCATTTTTTGATAATTTCCGGTTGAATTTGAAAAATGTCACTCCGGTTTCCGTTCAAATTGTAAAAAACCAGAGAAATCATCCGGTTATCAGAGATATTCACATGGGTATCTTGGAAAAAGATTTGTTGGCTGAACTTCCACCGGTTGGCATGCCATTTATTCAAATAGAACTATCAAATATATTTAAACCGTTAATCGAAACAGTATTACCAGTCAGAAAACCCGTTATTGCCATCGCTGAATCAAACAGATCAAGAAAAGCGATTGTCACAGGGTTGGATTTGTGGCGCTGGGATATGATGACAATTGACAAAGAGAATCACGAACTCTACTCCGAATTACTTAAAGGCTTGGTTGAGTGGCTTACGGATACTCTCAGTACTTCGAATATTCAGTTTCATTTAAATAAGACAATATTTCTTACTGGCGAAGTGGCGGAAGTTGAAGGGATTGTCACAGATATACAGGGGAATCTGATCAAGAAGGCAGTTATTAATGCTGAATTGCTTGATTCAAGGAACAATTCGACAGCGTTTCTCATTCAATGGAATGGATTAAAATACAGTGGAATGATTCCATTACGTTCAGAAGGAGAATATCAGATTAACGCAGTTGCTTCAGTAGGAGAAAATGAGTTAGGTCGTTTTCAACAGAAGCTAACGGTCTTGAAAAACCCGGTTGAATTTTCAACCATTCGACAGAATATTGAAGTTCTTCGATCAATTGCGGCAAATACCGGCGGACGTTATCTGCGACCGGATGAATTCCCGTCGTCAATAGATGATATATCACTTGAATTTACCACTCTGGATAAGCGCCACGAACTGAAACTGTGGCGGTGGCATGGTATATTTATATTATTAATATTTTTGTTGTTTTCCGAATGGGTAATCCGTCGATTATCCGGGTATCAATAAAAAATCCTTGCGATTTTGAGCTTTGATAGGCAAATTCCCGGCGTGCTGTCGACGGATAAAAGAGAAGAGGTCTGAAAAAAAATATTGTTATTCACAAATAGATCTTAGCACCTGCAAACAATCCTTTAAACTATAACAAATCGCTTTTCACGGGAGGAATTTTATGGAAAAAATAGCAATGATCGGAGTCGGTTATGTTGGTTTGGTATCCGGAACGGGACTCGCCGATTTTGGCAATGAAGTTATTTGTGTTGATATTGATGAAGAGAAAATTAAAAAGTTGAAAAATGACATTCTCCCTATTTATGAACCGGGGTTGCTGGACCTGGTAAAGAAAAATGTTGATAAGGGCAGATTATCGTTTACTACAGACCTCGAAGGAGCCATAAAAAAAGCCCGGGTGATTTTTTCTGCCGTACCTACTCCATCTGCGGAAAACGGTGAAGTGAATTTATCGTATGTATTTGATGTTGTCGATAAACTTGCCGAAGTGATTGATGATTATAAAGTCATCGTGACTAAAAGTACGGTGGCGGTTGGAACAGGCGATAAAATCATTGAGAGATTATTGTCTAAGGGTGTATCGGAAGATATGTTTGACATTGTTTCCAACCCGGAATTTTTACGCGAGGGTTCGGCTGTTGGTGACTTTATGCGTCCCGACAGGGTCGTCCTGGGAACGACTTCTGAAAAAGCGCTGAATATCATGAAAAATATTTATCGTTCTCTTTATCTGCTTGAAACTCCTATCGTTGGCACGGATGTACGGACTGCCGAAATGATTAAATACGCCTCAAACGCCTTTCTGGCAACTAAAATTTCATTTATTAACGAAGTAGCCAATATCTGTGAGGCGGTTGACGCTAATGTTCAGGAAGTAGCCAAAGCCATGGGACTGGACGGTAGAATTTCCAAGAAGTTTTTACATGCCGGGCCCGGATATGGCGGTTCATGTTTTCCTAAGGATACATCGGCATTTGTCAAAATCGCCGAACAAGCCGGGACACAGGCAAAGATCGTAGAAACCGTTATTGAAGTTAACAGGCTTCAAAAATTGAGGGTTATAGAAAAGTTGCTGAAATTTGTGCCGAACCTGAAAGGAAAAACTATTGGTCTACTCGGGCTGGCATTTAAACCAAACACCGATGATGTGCGGGATGCACCGGCTTTGACTGTTATTAAAGAAATCCTTGAAAGAGGCGGGCATATAAAAGGCTATGATCCTGAAGCCATGGACGAAATGCGTAAACATTATCCGGAAATTACCTATGTTGCATCATCCGAAGACGTTGTTAAAGGTGTCGATGCTGTAATTATACTGACCGAATGGAATGAATTCCGGAATATGAATCTTGAGTATATTAAGTCGGTAATGAAAAAGCCTATTATGATCGACACCCGGAATATTTACGATCCACAAACCGTTATTCAAAAAGGCTTTTTGTATGATTGTATCGGAAGATTGATTAGGTCGTAATTCAATGGCGATTCAATGGTCATTTAGTAGTAATTCAATTGAAATTCGATAGGAGATGACTGTTAATTAAGTTCTGAGAGATGTTAAAATGAAGTTAGAAGAGCTGAATGTTTACAATTTAGCAATGGAATTGGGAGAACGAATCTGGGATATTGTAAAAGGATGGGACTATTATGCACGAGATACATTGGGTAAACAACTAATTAGAGCGATCGATTCAGTTGCCGCAAATTTGAGCGAAGGTTTTGGCAGATATCATTTTAAAGAAGTAAAAAACTTTGGATATTACTCAAGAGGATCTTTATATGAAACAAAAACGTGGCTCACTAAAGCGCATAACAGAGCACTAATCGGAGATGACGACTATCAGGATTTCTTAAAAGTAATCAACAATCTTGGAGTCAAACTGAACAATTACATCAAGTCCATCGGCAAAAATAAAGCCGAATTACAATAGAATGACTATTGTATGACTAATGAATAACCACCGAATAGTACTAAATATGAAAGAGAGAAATAGTGAGTAGAAATGTCTATCTTGTCACAGGCGGCGCCGGATTCATTGGCAGCAATTATATTCATTTCCTTTTTGAGAGATATGAAAACGTGAAAGTGGTAAATCTTGACAAACTTACCTATGCGGGAAATATAGAAAATCTTAGAGATATTGAAGAAAACGAAAATTATATATTTATAAAGGGTGATATTTGTGATTCTGAAATTGTCCGGAAAATATTTCAGGAACATAAACCGGATTATCTGATAAATTTTGCTGCGGAAAGTCATGTTGACCGGAGTATCGGCAATCCGGAGGATTTTATTCGAACGGATATGTATGGCGTCTATGTTCTTCTCGAAGCATCGAAAAAGTTTGGGATCAAACGATTTATTCAGATCAGTACCGATGAAGTTTACGGTTCGATTGACAAGGGGTCCTTTACGGAAGAGTCACCCTTGATGCCGAGTAATCCGTATTCCGCCAGCAAATCGGGCGGCGATCGGTTGGCATACTCATATTTTGCCACTTATAATATGCCGATTATTATTACAAGAGCATCAAATAATTACGGACCGTACCAATATCCGGAGAAATTAATACCATTGTTCGTGACCAATGCGCTGGAAGATGAACAATTGCCGCTCTACGGTGACGGAAAAAACATTAGGGACTGGTTGTATGTAAAGGATCACTGTATTGCGATTGAGTTCGTGCTTCATCACGGAAAAACCGGTGAAGTATACAATATTGCCGGCGGCAGTGAAAAGGAAAATATCCAGATTACTAGGTTTATCCTTGAATTATTAGACAAACCGGAATCGTTGATTAGGTACGTAGATGACCGGATTGGTCATGATCGACGTTATTCATTGGATTCCTCAAAGTTGCACCATTTGGGCTGGCAACAGGAGCACTCTTTTGATGTTGCCATGCGAGAGACGGTGCAGTGGTATGTTGATCATCAGGATTGGTGGAAGCCGTTGAAAAGCGGTGAATATCTGGAGTTTTATAAGAAACATTATCCCGAAGGGATGTCTTTGACATGAGATGGAGCTATAGAAAGTATGAATAAATACAAGATGGTTTTCCAAATAATCGCAATATTTGTATATTTTACTACTGGTATCAGTCAAGTAGGCCGTATTGATTTTCAAAAGCAACAAGAAATTGCCAGGGGAGATCGTGCGACACAACAAATACTTCAGGAAAGAGCAGTATTAGATAAGCGTATTCAAGAGCGAAAAGCACTATATAAAAACATGCAGGATATGGATGCATTGGAAGGCTGGATTGATCCAAAAACATATTTAATTGGCGCAGGTGATATTTTAGGTATTAATATAATTGGCGCTGAGAGCAAGTATATGGAAGTAATTGTTTCTCCGGAGGGAAAATTAAATATACCAGGCGTGATGACTATATCAGTAGCTGAAATGACACTGAATCAGGTTAAAAATGTAATTAAAGAACGACTATCCAATTTTTTTAAAGATACTTCCATTTACGTTTCATTAGCTAGTGTACGCCTGATGAAAATGTTTGTATTAGGTGAAGTATACAGTCCGGGAGCATGCATAGCCAAACCTACTGACCGGCTGTTTGATGTGCTTTCACGCAGTGGTGGCGTAAAGCGTCTGGCTAAGCTAAATTCTATTGAAATATACCGAGATAGTGATACACTATTTATTCGCGGTAATGAATATTTTATTAATGGGGATTTAAATCAAAATCCTTATATAATAGACGGCGATGTGATTTTTGTACCAAAGGCAGTTCCCTATGAGCAAACTGTTACCGTTCAGGGTGGAGTCTTGGAACCGGGATTGTATCCAATTTCTTGTGTGGAAAATCTCTCTCAATTTCTTTCTCAGTATGTTGATTACACTGAAGATGTACAACTATGTTCAGTGACAGTTACACGTTTTATAAATAATCAGAAAAAGACAATGGTGATTGATTTGAATGCCAGTGATGCTGTGCAACAATTGCAAGGATTTATATTAGAATCTGGCGATATTATTGAAATTGGCATTTTAAGTCAGGTCTATGTCCAGGGTGAAGTAAGTTTACCGGGTGCTTATCCTTATGTTGCAAGTTTCAAAGCTGTTGATTTTGTTGGTTTGGCTGGAGGTGCAACAACAAAGGGTAAAGCAAAAACCGCAATTGTTATTCACCCAGACGGTTCAAAATCAAAGGGACTGATGGCTGATATTTACAGAGGTGACGTAATTATAGTCCCAAGATCACTATATTCCATATTTGTTGGTGAGGTGGGATTACTGCAAATAACTTTGGCAGTAATCCAAACATTGTTAACTATTGCAGTTTTGCAAGCAAAGACCTAATGTGAAAAAAATCACTTATAAATATATTACCTGATAAATGAAATTATGAAAATGGAGCAAATATGACTGAAGATCAGGCAACAGGATTGAATATATTTCGGCTTGTTTGGAGAAGGAAAAAATTTATTATATCGACTGTTTTTATCGCTTCGCTAATTGCAGTAGTAATTAGTTTAATTTTACCAAAGTGGTATAAAGCAACATCGGTAATTATGCCTCCATCACAAGGTTCAAGTGCATTAGGTGATCTTGGAATTTTTGGGAATATCAGTATGGGTGATATTTTTGGTGGAGGAGATAATCAGTTTCGACTGCTTTCAATTCTAAAAAGTCGTTCACTTAAGGAATCTGTTGCAATTAAATATGACTTACAAAACCGGTATGAATGCGAAAATATGGAAGAAACGATAAAACAATTAGATAAAAATAGTATCATTGCAGTTGGCGATGAAATGCAAGTCTCTATCACAATTTATGACAAAAACCAAGAGTTGGTCGCGGATATAACCAATTATGTTGTCTATTGTTTGGACAGTCTTAACATTTCGATGGCTAGCAGTAAAGCAAGAGATATTCGGATTTTTATAAGCCAACGTGTAAATGAAGTTATCGACAGTTTGATTACTTTAGAAAAGGACATAAGCTATTATATGACGAACCATGGCATCCTCAGTCTTGAAGATCAGGTAATTGCAGGAGTAACAAATGCTGCTCAATTGAAATATGAAATTATACTCAAGGAAATAGAATTAGCAGTTGTGGAAAAAACTTTTGAAAGCAAAAATCCTGAAGTAAAGCTTAGAGAAAAAGAGCTTGAAAGTCTTGAACAAAGCTATAAGGATTACTTTGGTGATCAAGCCCAAGATAAATTATTCCTGAATTTTACTAAAGTACCGGAATTTGGGATTCAGATTCAAAGATTTGAACGACAGGTTGACTATTATTTAAAAGTTTTAGAATTTCTCGGACCACAATATGAGAAAGCGAAAGTTGATGAGGCAAAAGACGTTCCCACAATACAGACTTTGGATGAAGCCATTCGACCGGAACGAAAAGCAAGACCAAAACGAGCTAAGATTGTATTAATTACATTTTTTGTTACGACAATATTTAGCATTTATGCTGCATATTTTTTAGAAAAATGGAATACTCTTCGTAAGTGAGGTTTGCTCTATTTTTTAAAACTCATTTATCATGAATAAAAAACGTTTTATAACTGATGTTTCATTAACCTTTTCAACCCAAATATTCGTTGCATTACTCGGTATTTTTTTGCTTAAGTTACTTGCGATTTACTTATCCGAAGATGTAATGGGAATTTATATGGTCATTCGGAGAGTTGCTGGTTTTGGTTTCCCATTAGTAACCTTAAATCTTGGGATGAGCCTGGCAAGGTATATAAATATTCAGAAAAACAAATCAGAAGAATATTTTTATTATTCAATCGTATCGACAATAATAATTACACTTATTGTTTATATACTCTTTTATATTTTCCGTGATTTCTTTTCCAAGATATTTTTTGGGGATGTTAAATATCGTTTACTTTTAACTCCGATGATACTCTTTTTATATGCCAGCTGTTTTCAAGCGCTTTGTCAAGGATATTTTCGTGGAAAACAGAAATTTGTTTTAATGAATTTGGTCAATGTACTTTTTTGGTTTGTTGCCCTAGTTGTTTTATATATTCCCTTTAATTCAAAAGCATCTCATACGTTTTTAATCAAATATTTTTGGATATATGCGCTATTTTCTATAGGAATAAACATCCTATTAATCATTTTTCAAAATCAAAATAAAGTCAATCTATTACATATACTAAGAAATAAGATTAGATGTAAATTTAATTCATCTGACAGAGAATTTTTCAGGTATGGTATTTCCCGTTTACCAAGTGGGTTTTTACTCGCTGGTATTTTTTCATTACCTGTTATTATCGCATCTAGTTCAATGTCATTAAAAATCGCAGCATATATCGGTATTATTGTCTCGGTAGTACGACTTGTTCAGATATTTATGCAGCCATTTAATTTGTTATTTTTACCAAAATTTGCAGCGTATAGTGTAGCTGGAAATCGTAAATTGATTCGAAAAAATACACAAATGGTACTTGAATACGCTTTTTCAGTTCCATTAGTCTTTGGAGTATTAGTTGCATTTTTAGCCCAGGAAATTATTTTATTATGGTTTGGTGAAAAATATGCTATTGTTATTGAATATTTTTCGTATTTATCTCCTACAATCGGTTTTCTATTTGCATTTATTTTACTTCGTGGTATTCTTGATGGTCTTTATACATATCCATATGCAAATATAATTACTTTAATCGGATTAGTAACTGAGTGCATACTAATTTGGCTTTCATTGATGTTAAAATGGAATCTTCTGGGCTTAACGATCTCTTTAGGAGCTGCTATTAGCGTTTTAGGTATTTGTACAATAGTGATAATAACAATAAAAGAGGATTTACAACTAATTAATAAACGTACTGTTTTCTGTTTCATTTGGTATTTTTGTATTTTACTATGTTCCTATATTTTTAATCAGAGAGTAACATTTGACAATTTGTATATATCTTTTCTTATCAAAGTTGCCATAACAATCTTCATCTTAAGTTTTTCTTTATTGTTGTATTACCGCCTAAACTTTGCCTGGATAAATTACTTTTTGAAAAAAAATTAAATATTATAATAGTCAAATGAGATTTGATTTAGATAAAAATATATTATTTGTCCTGCCAATTGTCCTGTCAATTTTATTAATTGCACTAAAAGATGATGTGTGGCTGTTTATGAATAGCCTGGTTTTGGCTTTAATATTTTATGAACTTATTATTTTTAAATATCGTTCACAATATGGTTTTTCTGGTGTGCGTATTCTATCTATGCCCTCAATTGTTCTATTGAGTTATACAACTTTAATTGCATTACCGGCAGTATATATTGCATGTGTAAATCAAAATCCAATGAGATACCCATATTTCTTTGCTATTCTAACGTTTTACATTTTTTACCCCATTGGATTACTGACGTCAAATCGTTTTTTCTTTATAAAAACTCATAATATAAATCAATTTTATCATAGTACTTTTCAAAAATCACCTGTTGATGAATATATTTATGAGTTGTTGTTGATTTTATTCACTTTTTCATTAATGGTATTTGCTCTTTACCTATACCGTACTCCGGCAGTTCCATTAATTGAGATGATTACAAATCCGCTTGCCTATACAACATTATGGCTTTTAAGAGAAGAATCGATGAAACTTCTCCAGGTAACTTTTATGGAGAAATATCTTTTCGCTTGGTTGCGGGATCTGTTTTTACCATTTGGGATACTAGGAAGTTTATTTCTCAGTGTTGCACACAAACAAAAAAGATATAATTATTTATTTATACTCTTCCTGATACTTGGGATTGTAAATAATTCATTGACTGTTGCCAAGGCGCCAACTGCAGCATTATTTTTAGGAATTGCCGCATTGTTTTTTTTGAAACAGCAACGAATCAGTTTGAAATTTATTCTTTTCTTTACTATTTTAATTTTTACTTTTCCCTATGTCGTATATCATTTTGTCTCAAGTCCCGAGTTTCGATCACCTGAGAATCTATTAAATAGTATGCTTCTACGAGTATTTGTTATTCCAGCAGAAGTATTATTCGAGTATTTTAAGATTTTTCCGACAAGTCATGAGTTCTTGCTTGGGAGAAGTTCTAATCTATTCTCCTGGCTTTATTCGGATGGATTGTTCAATTTAGCAAATTATGTCGCAAAAGTATGGTGGAAATTACCATTCACAACCGGTAATGCAAATTCTGTATATATAGGGTATTTCTGGGCGGATTTTGGGTGGATTGGAGTTATCTTATCATCATTTGGTGTCGGGTTTTTTATCCATTATTTATTTTATAAATTGCTTCAACTATCAAATTATCAAAAAAATATTTTCTATGTGACATTCACCACTGCGACAGTGATGGCATTTTCTTTCACGTTTGTCTCTACGAATTTCACTTCAATTTTATTAACAAGGGGGCTATTGCTGGTTTTACTTGTTATTTTATTTCTAAAATATATCGTGAAATATATTGATATAGATATAGTATCAATGAATGATTGTTAATAAAATGGAAGATAGTTTTGAAGATTACGTTTTTAAATAGTTTACATCCTGCAAATGATAAACGACTATTTTATAAGGAAGCAATTTCTATAGTAAATCATAGGCATAATGTTACTTTTCTAGGACCTTATTGTAAAAGATTTGAAGAAAGAGACGGAGTAATTATTAAAGGTTTGGGGGAAATTAGATTTTTTAACCGTTTTTGGATAATTATAAAGCTATTTGTTAGCGCATTAAGTGAAAAAACTGATATTTATCAATGCAATGAAATAAATTCATGGTTTGTTGGTATTATTGTAGGAAAAATAAAGAGAGTTCCGGTCATTTTTGATGCACACGAATATTATCCGTCAAGACTTGAAAATAAAATAAAACCGTTTTTTGAGAGACACCTGAGTTTATTAATTAAGGTAATAATGCAGATGCTATCTCTATATACAGATATGGTTATAACAGTTTCTGAACAATTAATGAATAAGTATAAGTTTTTAAAATGTCCGGTTGATGTAATCCATAATTATTCGAATATTCAAAAAAGTGGAGCAATTCAGTTAAACCTAAATGAAATACGGAAATCTTTTCCAATCCTCATTAGTATAGGTCTGATTAGTATCGATAGAGGTATAGAAATTATTTTAGGTGGTTTAGCAATATTAAAGAAAAAATTCCCTGATATTTTATACCTTATAATAGGAAAAAATACTGACAACCTGTCCCAACAGAATAGGGTATTAAGCCTAATTAAAGAATTACAAATTCAAGATAATATAAAATTTATTGATTGGATTGATTTTAATATGGTAAATTCTTACTTAACAATATCTACAATAGGATTAATTCTTTTTCAAATAAGTCTTTATAATAATAAAATAGGACAACCTCATAAATTCTTTGACTACCTTAATAGTGGATTACCAGTAATCGTACCAAAAGACACAACACTTGAAAAGATTGTTTATGAATATAGGGCAGGTGTGGCGGTGGATTCTTCAAACTATAAAAGTTTTGCTAACGGTGTAGAACAATTATTAGTAATGGTAAATAATAATATAATAAATAGAAAAAATATTAAAAATATAGCCAATGAAAAATTTTCGTGGAAAAATGAAGAAGAAAAATATATTGCATTATTAGAGAGCGTTATATAAAGAATAAATATGAGGTAAATGAATGAAACAAATCATCCAATCTTATAAAACAGGTAAAATGGAAGTTGTTGAAGTTCCGGTTCCAAATTGTGGAGATAATGGTGTATTGGTAAAAACCGGAGCTTCGTTAATATCTGCCGGTACGGAAAAGATGCTTATTGATATTGCCGGTAAATCCCTTGTTGGTAAAGCAAAAGCCAGACCGGATCTTGTTAAGCAGGTCTTGAATAAAGTAAAAAAAGAGGGCTTGAAAACGACCATTCAGAAAGTAATGACAAAACTGGAGGTGCCAATTCCAATGGGTTATTCCTGTGCCGGAGAAGTTTTGTTCACCGGAAAATTTGTGACCGGAATAAAGGTTGATGAGCGCGTTGCCTGTGCCGGGGCCGGATTCGCAAATCATGCAGAAATGAATTATGTGCCTAAAAATCTTATCGCAAAAATTCCGGATAATGTTAGTGATGAAGAAGCGGCGTTCACAACTGTTGCATCTATTGCGTTGCAGGGCGTTCGGCAACTAAACCCCACTATCGGAGAGAGAATTGCTGTTATCGGATCCGGGCTGATTGGATTGATAACGGTCCAATTACTGAAGGCCAATGGATGTGATGTACTCGCTGTTGATATTGATAAGAATAAACTTAAAATTGCGGAATATATGGGAGCTGATTGTGTTTGTACAAGTGACGAATTACTTTCTGCAACTGAGGAATTTTCACAGGGATATGGTGTTGACGGTGTTATTATTGCTGCTTCTTCAAAATCTAATCAGATTATTGTTAATGCCGGAGAAATTTGCCGTTTAAAAGGTCGTGTTATTATGGTGGGTTTAACTCCGATGGATATTCCAAGGGATATTTATTACAAGAAGGAACTGGATTTCAGACTTTCAATGTCTTATGGACCTGGGCGCTATGATCCAAAATATGAAATTGATGGAATAGATTACCCGTTGAGTTATGTGCGCTGGACCGAACAAAGGAATATGGGAACTATATTAAATCTGGTAGCACAAAGAAAATTAGATGTAAAAAGTCTTATAACTCATCGGTATGATTTTATCAATGTTCTTGATGCTTATAAACTTGTTAAAGGAGAAATCCAGGAACCCTATTTAGGAATTATTCTGCAATATCATCAAAATAAAGAACATGTATCCTCAATAAATATTGAGACAAAGAAAAAGAAGAAAACCTCCGATGTAAATATTGGCTTTATTGGAGCTGGAAGCTTTGCTCAGGCTATAACTTTACCAAATTTGGTAAAAACAAAATGTTCCTTTGATACTTTATTAGAGCCGAACGGTGTAAACGCAACGATTGTTATTCAGAAATATGGTTTTAGAAGACTAACGACAAAATCTGAAGATGTGTTTGGTAATAAAGGAATAAATACAATTTTTATCACGACTCCTCATTCGATGCATGCAGAGTATGTTATTAAGGGGTTGAAAAGTAATAAACATATATTTGTCGAAAAACCATTATCAATAAATGAAGATGAACTAAATTCTATCAAAGAAGTTTATAAAGGAACTGAAAATGTATTAATGGTAGGATATAATCGACGTTTTTCACCACATGCAAAGGAAATTCGAAAAGTTGTGGAAAAGATTGATACTCCAGTTGTTATGAATTATATCGTTAATGCCGGGCAAATTCCGGTTGATCATTGGATTCAGGATATTGAGATCGGAGGGGGGCGCATAATCGGAGAAGTGTGTCATTTTGTGGATTTTCTCCAATATATCAGTGGTTCTAACCCGGTGGCAGTATACGCGACATCAATTACAACGAAAAATAAAAATTTATCAAATAATGATTCGCTCCATATTACGATCGATTTTGCAGATGGATCAATCGGTAATATTACATATCATGCGCTTGGAGATACTTCACAACCAAAGGAATATTTTGAATTGGCCGGGGGCGGATATACTGTCAAAATGCATGATTTCAGGATGACTCAAATCGCCGGATTCGGTAAATTGCGGAAGTTTAAAACTGGTGCACAGCAAAAGGGCTTTAAAGAAGAATATCAGGCTTTCGAAAAGGCAATAATCGATGAGATGGAATCTCCAATCTCATTTGGATCTCTGTATTTGACGACGTTAGTTACTTTCAGGGCTTTGGAATCTATTCAGACCGGATTAAAATTATTTTTACATTGATAAAAAAAATCCCGATTATGTTACGAACCATTGGTTTTCAAAAACCAAGCCAGATATTATGGCGAATATACCTGATAATAAACAGATCGTTCTCAGTTCGAAAGATAAAGAAGAGATGGACCGGTAAACAATTACCTCAATTAGAAGTTATTTCAAATGATAGATCAAAAATAATTAAAAAGTTAAAAATATTTTCGGAGAATATTGATTTTATGTCGATGAATTGGGATGCACAAAGCAAGCCCAAGCTCTGGCGCTACCATTTACACTATTTTGATTATCTGGAGAATTGCGCTAAAGATACTGGCTTGGATATAATATACGATTGGATCGAAAAAAATCTGCTTGGCAGGTTAGATGGTTGGGAACCATACCCGATTTCACTAAGGGTAGTAAATTGGATCAAGTATTTTTCTCAACATCAGATTAAACCAGATGACCAAATAGTACAAAGTCTATTTGTACAAAAGAACGTGCTATTCAAATATCGTGAGTTGCACCTTCTTGCTAATCATTTTTTTAAAAACATCGTAGCGCTCCTGTATTTGAGCATATTTTTCCAGGATAACAAATTATTTACGTGGTCTGTTAATAACCTGAAAAAACAAACTGTTGAGCAACAAAATAAAGGTCTGCACTATGAATTCTCACCAACATATCATGCGTTATTTGTAAAAGATTTGCTGGATATATATAATTTGCTGGAGCAGGTTGATAAAAATATTACGAGAGCATTAATAAAAACTTTAAAGGAAAAAATTGAGCAAAGTCTGTTTTGGATTAATTATTTTTCTGACGGTGATAGATATATACCTATCGGCGATGTGAATTTTGAAGGATGTCCATCCAAAGCATACTTAAATCAATATGCTTCAGAGCTAGGTATATCTTCGGATAGTAAAATTGATGAACAGCAATATTTCCCCCGGTTAGTAAACAATGAACTAAAAATAATGCTGCTGAATGCGCCGTTTAATCCTTCTTATAATCCGGCACACTCTCATTGTGATAAGTTGTCGATTTTATTATGGCATAAAAAAAAACCTCTCTTAGTTGATACAGGCAATCACAATTATGAATTAACACCAGAAAGACAATATACTCGCTCAGTACAAGCACATAACACAATTCAAATAGATAATCTCCAACAGGCGGAAATCTGGGATGTTTTTAGAGTAGGACGTCGTGGAGATATATATGATACAAACATCAGTTCAAATGAAATGACCAGTATTTTTTCATATAGAAAGTACAAACATAAGCGTAAAATATCTTTGGTACAGGATGGATTCCTGATTACGGATGACGTAATATTTTCCGGCGCTCACCATTATAAAGTATTTTTTCACGTAAATCCGGATTTACATTTTAATTTGCCTGGTTCAGAAATTCATTTTGATCTAAGTCACCTAAAAATAGTATTACCGAAAGGAAAGGTGACAGTTGTCAAAACTGATCATTATCCGGAAATGTATGTTAAGAGATATAAAAAAACGATAATAATTCAAGGTGAATTTACAGATAGAATCCGGCTAGAGACCATAATCCGAAAATGAAAAACATTTTATTCTTAACCCATTATTTTCCACCGGAGGTTAATGCACCGGCAAATCGAACATTTGAACATGCGATTCGATGGGTTAAAGATGATATTGATGTTACTGTAATAACAAATTACCCAAATCATCCACACGGGAAACTATATACAGGATATCAAAACCAGTGGTTTTTTACTGAACAAATTCAAGGCATCAAGGTTGTCCGCGTTAAAACATTTTTAACGCCCAATGCGGGGAAAATTCGTCGTTCTATTAATTTTCTGGTATATATGGTAATGTCAATATGGGCATCATTTTATATCAAATCAGTTAATGTAATTATCGCGACCAGTCCTCAGTTTTTTTGCGGAATTGCCGGAGCTTTGATCAGCCGGATAAAATGCAAACCATTTATTCTTGAAATCAGAGATCTATGGCCGGACTCAATTACCGCCGTAAATGCAGTTAGGAAAAATATTCTAATAAGAATATTAATTAGAATTGAGAAATGGATGTATTTTTCCGCATCTAAGATAATAACATTAACCGATTCTTTTAAGGCACATATTGTTGGATATGGTTATTCTGAATGCCAAGTGAAAACTATTACAAATGGTATTGATTTTCACAGGATGTCAATAGAAAAACCGGGGCTTGATCTATTTGACAAAAGGGATCGTTTTATCCTTTCATATATCGGAACTTTTGGATTGGCGCATAAACTTGAGATAGTATTAAGAACTGCGGAATTATTGAAAACACAGCAAGATATTCATTTTTTATTAATTGGTGATGGCGCTGATAGAAAGCACCTTGAAACTGTAAAACGAAATATGTCAATTGACAATGTGACGATATTGAAACTCCAGCCGAAAGATAAGATTCCTTATTTTCTGGAAATTTCCGATGCCGGTTTAATCATGTTAAAAAACAATACACTTTTCAAGACTGTGATTCCATCAAAAATGTTTGAATATATGGCTAAAAAGAAACCGATCATCGTATCGGTTCCAAAGGGTGAAGCGACCGGAATTGCTCAGAAATATAATTGTGGTTTAGTAGTTCAACCTGAAAATCCTGCGGAGTTGAAAAGAGCAATTTTAAAACTATATCATGATCCCGACTTAAGAGCCACGCTTGGTGAAAACGGATATTCCGCAGTTTATCAGTTTTTTAACCGGGATTCTTTAGCCCGAAAAATGCTTGAATTAATATTAGATGTTTGTTAATACCGTTTACTGTTTATTATCGAAGTGGGTTGGGTTTAATAAATATATCTTGCCATGAAGGAAAATGTTTTATACATTTCATACAGAAGAAATATTGAGGGTGTGAATTACTTCTATTTGCTACGTAAAATAAATCCTTAAATAAGTTACCAGTCAAAATTTTGAAGATTTGCAGGATGTTTACTCTGTAAATCAATCAATCATGAATTTAAAAAATGAATGTCAATCTTTTAGGGTAAATATTGTATTTACAGTTATTAGTTATATTAATTATTACACTGTCAAGTTCCTTATTGCTTACAAGAATAGCGAGGAGACTTGCCATAAAATACCAGATCGGTGATACTCCAAGTCCCCGTAAAGTTCACCAGCGCTTCATGCCGTATCTTGGTGGTGTGGCGATTGTATTATCCGTTATCATTGGTACCGCAGTGTCGGTTATTCTTGTTCCGATTATTGCCGGAAAGGTCCCCAGCCATTACTATATATTAGGAGTTGCCTGCACGTTTATTACGCTTGTCGGATTGTACGATGATATTAAAGGTCTTAAATTTTCAACTAAATTTTATTGTCAGATTGCTGCTGCGATCCTGGTTGTCATAGGCGGTTTTCAATTTGATACGATTTACCTGCCCGTATTTGGTAGTATTCATTTGGGCGCATTATCATTTATTTTCACGCTCTTATGGATAGTATTTATCACAAATGCGATGAATTTGCTTGACGGATTAGATGGTCTGGCATCGGGAGTAGCAATGATTATATTTGCTATGTTTGCAATTATTGCGCTCCAATCCGGTCGGACCCTGGTGGCTCTTTTAAATATAATTCTCATTCTCGCCAATTTGGGTTTTTTAAGATATAACTTTTATCCTGCATCTATTTTTATGGGTGATGCCGGATCACTTTTTCTGGGCTTTTCTATTTCTGTTATTTCGCTGGAAATCGGTCGGATTGGTGACTCAAACAGTCTGAATTTGATAATCCCATTGACCGTACTTGCTGTTCCGGCGCTCGATACTATGATATCATTTTTTCGGCGAGCCGGCAAAAGGATGCACCCGTTTATGGCGGACAAGGAACATATCCACCATCGCTTAATGACCATAGGGTTCTCTCATAAAAATGCTGTTAAAGCTATCTATTTTTTCAGTATAGTTGCCGGGTTCCTGGGATTCTCATTTCTATGGCTGAATGTCGAAG
>JADHYC010000035.1 GCA_016782645.1 Fidelibacterota bacterium
GAAGCATATCGCTTGTATTTAAAAGGGCGGTATTACTGGAACAAGAGAACCGAAGAAGGACAAAAAAAATGTATCGAGTGTTTGGAGAAAGCGATTAAACAGGATCCACTCTATGCCTTAGCATATGCAGGATTGGCCGATGCCTACATTATTCTTGGTGATTATAATTATTTACTCCAAGAAGAAGCTTATTCAAAAGCGAAAAACGCTGCTGTAAAGGCACTGAAGATTGATGATACCCTGGCTCAAGCACACACCTCATTGGGATGCGTGAAATCCATATACGACTGGGATTGGGAAGAAGCTGAACGCGAATTCAAACAGGCCATCAAACTTAATCCTAAATATGAGACTGCATATCACTGGTATTCTATCAATTATTTAATACCAAATAGCAGATTTGAGGAAGCCATTGTAAATATAAAACGGGCTCAGGATCTCGATCCCTTATCACTTATTATAAACACAACTGTAGGACTTGTTTTTTACTATGCGCGTCATTATGAACAGGCCATTGAACAATACAAGAAAACACTCGAAATGGATCCCAATTTTGGAGTGGCATACTTTTTCCTGGGCTGGGCGTATGAACAAAAGGCAATGTTTGAGGAAGCTATTAGCGCCCTACAAAAAGCGGTCACACTTTCGGGTGACAGTACAGCAATGATAGCTGAGCTGGGCTGTACTTACGCCGGGGCGGGCAAAAAAACTAAAGCGATAAAGATATTAGGCAAATTTAAAAAACCTACTGAGCTAAATAGGATTTCATCCTATTCTATATATTCCATTGCAGCGATTTATGCTGGTCTCGGTAACAAGAATCAAGCAATTGAATGGCTCCAAAGAGCATATTCAAAACGTTCATATCGGCTAATCTACCTGCAAGTTGATCCGAAGTTCGACACCCTGCGGTCTGACCATAGGTTCAAAACATTGCTAAAAAAAGTGGGTTTGAAAAAGTGAAATCCGCTTAAAAGGAATTTGTTATGATTGGTAAAACCATAATTCATTATCCTCTATGGGCGGTCGCCTTGGCGACTCATTGAGGCGAGATACGCCTGCGTTGGGCAAAATCTTCGAAAGACCCAAAGGTATGAAAAAGAATATACAAATTGACAAACTAATTTCACATTATCGAATCATCGAAAAGTTAGGCGAAGGCGGGATGGGCGTGGTCTACAAAGCAGAGGACACCAAACTCAAACGCACCGTTGCCCTGAAATTCTTGCCGCCGGAGTTAACCCGAAATGAAGAGGCTAAAGAGCGCTTCATCCACGAGGCGCAGGCTGCCTCAGGTCTTGAGCATAATAACATCTGTAATATCCATGAAATAGACGAGACTGAGGATGGTCAGACGTTCATCGTTATGGCCTGCTATGAGGGCGAGACGGTGAAGGAGAAGGTCGAACAGGGACCGCTCAAGCTGGGGGCATCTTTAGACATTGCGATCCAGGTTGCTGAAGGTTTGGCTAAGGCCTACGAGCAAGGCATAGTGCACCGCGACATTAAGTCGGCAAATCTCTACGTGACCAAAGATGATGTGGTGAAGATATTAGATTTTGGCTTGGCCAAACTGTGTGGGCAGACAAATCTTACCAGAGAGGGAACAACTTTAGGAACCGTGGCCTATATGTCGCCAGAGCAGGCACGCGGTGAAGTCGTCGATCACAGAACAGACATTTGGTCTCTGGGGGTTGTCTTGTACGAGATGGTCACAGGACAATTGCCTTTCAAAGGTGATTATGAACAGGCAGTCATGTATTCCATTATGAACGAAGCCCCGGAGCCGGTGACAGGATTACGAACTGGGGTGCCCATGGAACTGGAACGAATTACGAATAAAGCTCTAGCCAAAAGTCCAGGTGAACGTTACCAGCATGTGGATGAGATAATGGTTGATCTGAAATCTCTCTGTGATAAGCTCAAATCTAGAGCTAAGGAACAACCAACAATCACAACGACTCCAGCACAGAGCAAGAAGAAATTTTTGTTTGAAGGCGTTGCATGTCTATTCCTTATTGCTCTAATCGCATTGTATTTTCTCTTTCTGTCCAAGCCACCTTCTATTGAAAGGAAATCAATCGCGGTGCTGCCGTTTAAGAATATGGTTCCCGATCCAGAGAATGAATGGTTCAGTGATGGAATTACCGAAGATATCATCACCCATCTTTCCAAAATCGGTGATCTGAAGGTTATCTCCCGCACTTCAGTAATGCTGTACAAAGACAGCAAAAAGAACCTTCGAGAGATCGGCAAAGAGCTGGGCGTTGCCACAATTCTGGAAGGGAGTGTTCGCCGCGCTGATAACCGGGTTCGCATCGTTAGCCAGTTGGTGGATGCACGGACCGATAAGCATATCTGGGCCGAAACCTACGACCGGAACTTGAAAGATATCTTCGCAATCCAGAGTGATGTGGCCCAGAAGATTGCAAGTGCTCTAAAAGCAACACTCTCTCCTGAAGAAAAAGAACGGATTGAACAGAAGCCTACAGATAATCTTGAAGCCTATGACTACTTTCTCCAAGGTAGGGAATATGCATTCCGAAGTTACGCAAGAAAAGATTTGGAAATTGCGATTGAGCTATTTGAAAAGGCAATCAAAGAAGATCCGGACTTTGCCGAGGCATACGCAAGTATGGCTCATCAACATTGCCGGATATTCTGGTTCGGTCATGACAGAACTCAAGAACGTTTAGCCAAGGCAAAAGAAGCCATTGATAAAGCTCTGAATCTAAAACCCGATGAACCACTGGTGCGGGTAGCAAATGGCTACTACTATTACTATGGGTTCCGGGATTATGCAAGAGCTTTAGATGAGTTCTCTTTCGCACAGCGAAAAGAACCCGGCAATGCATTATATAACGCAAGTATCGCCTATATTCAGCGCCGCCTGGGCAAATTTGAGGACGCATTACAAAACCTGAAAATTGCATTCCAATACGATCCCCGATTAAACTCGCGAGCATGGGAAGTCGGCGTCACCTACCGGGATCTTCGCATGTACACAGAAGCGGAAGGCTATTTTGACCGTGCAATCACACTTGCCCCGGACATAGCAGAAAATTACATATACAAGGCAGGGACACGCATCTACAAAATGGGTACTACAGAAAGTGCCAGACAGGTTCTGGATAACGCGTCGAAGCGTGTCGATTTGGAAGATTTTATCTGGACTTTAGTTTACTTTGATATTTATGATGGACATTATCAGGATGCTCTTAATAGACTCGCATCCATCCAGGAAGAAGTAAATGAGGGGCAAACGGTTTATACACCGAAAGATGCAATCAGAGGCTTGATCTTCGAGCTGATGGGACAACCGGATCAAGCGGTTAGTCACTACAAAAAGGCCCGGACATTGCTGGAGAAAATGGTCCGTGAACGGCCTGACGATGCCCGGATTCACGCTGAACTGGGCAAGGTTTATGCCCACCTCGGTCTTAGGGATGAGGCAATTCATGAAGGAAAGACAGCAGTTGACCTGATACCTGTTTCACGAGATGCAATGATAGGATCTGAATACTTAGCTAACCTGGCTGAAATTTACACGATAGTGGGAGACTATAACGCTTCCATAGACAGGCTTGAGTATTTAGTAACAATCCCTGCTGGGATACATATTGGTGCACTTAAAATCAATCCGGTATGGAATCCGCTGCGTGAGCATCCCCGTTTTCAGAGGCTATTAGAGGGGGAAAAATAGCTTTGGATATGATTGGTAAAACCATATCTCATTACAAAATCCTCGAGAAACTCGGCGAGGGTGGAATGGGCGTAGTCTATAAAGCTGAGGATACCAAGCTCAGACGCACCGTTGCTTTGAAGTTCCTCACATCTCAAACCCTGGGGAGTGAGGAAGAGAGAGCCCGATTTGTCAACGAGGCCCAGGCTGCAGCAGCATTGGATCATCCCAATATCTGTACGATCTATGAGATTAATGAAGCAGATGATCGAACATTCATAGCTATGGCTTATGTTGAAGGGCAGAGTTTGAAAGAGAAAATCGAATCTGGACCGTTGGAATTGGACGAGGCTTTGGAGATTGCTGTGCAGGTTGCTGGGGGTTTGCAGGATGCTCATGAGAGAG
Organism: Fidelibacterota bacterium; assembly: GCA_016782645.1. GTDB lineage: Bacteria > Fidelibacterota > UBA2242 > UBA2242 > UBA2242 > BS750m-G69. The sequence goes on from JADHYC010000035.1 coordinate 4,088, forward strand.
GGATCGTTCACCGAGATATCAAAAGCGCTAATATTATGGTAACCGAAAAGGGTCAGGCGAAGATCATGGACTTCGGCCTGGCAAAATTTGCCGGACGGGCTGGGATGACAAAGATCGGCACGACCATGGGAACAGTAGCCTATATGTCCCCTGAACAGGCACGCGGTGAAGTCGTCGATCACAGAACAGATCTCTGGTCTCTTGGTGTTGTGCTTTATGAAATGCTTAGCGGTCAATCGCCTTTTAAGGGTGAATATGAGCAGGCGGTTATATATTCTATTTTAAATGAGGATCCGGAATCCATTATTGAGTACGGCAGCAACCTCCCATTGGAATTGGAAAAAATTGTAAAAAGGTGTTTAACAAAGGACTCAAAAGAGCGTTATCAGGCTGCAGCTGATCTGCAAGCGGACCTGAAGCGTGTTGAACAAGATATAAGTTCAGGAAAAGCTGCTGTCCATATCGAAATGACTGCTGTACCCCACCCTTTCCCGAAGCTTATACGCAGGATTGCTGTCCCGCTTGGTGGTGTGATTTTGGTACTACTATTATTATTTTTGCTACCCTCAGGACTGCATGTTGTGAAGAGCTGGTTAGGTTTTGGGGAGGAGGGTCTTGTAGTACTACCCTTTACACTTGTGGGTGGTGACTCAGCGGACCAGGCTTTTTGTGATGGTATGGCCGCAAGTTTGACAAGTAAGCTTACCCAACTGGGGCAATTCCGGAGGTCGCTATGGGTCGTGCCTGCCATTGTAGTACGTAAGCGCAGAATCACCAGCATGCGCGAAGCCCGGCAGGTGTTTGGAATTAATATGGTTATAACTGGAAATATGCAACGCTTCGGCGACATAATTCGTCTGACGTTGACCCGAGTTGATGTTGACAAGAAGACTCCACATCAACTAAGTTCCCAGCCCATTACTGATCCCATTGCCAATCTATTTACCTGGCAGGAGAGTGTCGTCATCGAACTGGCTAAGTTGCTGGACATTGAGATACAACCGCGAATGCGGCGTACACTGATTGCCGGGGGCACCACTGTGCCGGGCTCATACGAACTCTACCTGCGTGGCCGTGGCTATATGCTGCGCTACGAGGAGAAGGGAAACCTCGACACTGCAATTAACTTATTCAAACGGGCGATCGAGCAGGATTCCTCTTATGCCTTGGCATATGCAGGATTGGGGGAAGCCTATTGGCAAAGGTATGGTAGTAAGGATCTTCAATGGGTGAAGCGTGCAATTAGTTGCTGTAATCGTGCCATCAAGTTAAATGACCAAATAGCACCAGTGTATGTCACATTGGGCTTAATTCGCATAAGTTGTGGTCACTATGAAGAGGCTCTTCAAGATTTTCAGCGAGCTCTGGAACTTAATCCAGTTAATACAGAAGCTTATCAAAGAATGGCATGGACTTACGAAAGAATGGGAAAGATCGATCAGGCGGAAATGAAGTATCAAAAAGCAATTAGATTGCAACCAAAATACTGGTCTACTTACAATAATCTTGGAGTATTCTACTATCGGCAGGGTCGCTTTGAGGAGGCAGTCAAACAATTCCAGAAAGTAGTGACACTAACGCCGGGTAACACCCGCGGTTATAATAATCTGGGGGGACTTTATTTTGGACTGGAACGTTGGGAAGAAGCCGGGAAGATGTTCGAGCGCTCGTTGGCTATCAAACCAGATTACACCGTATACTCGCAATTAGGAACTCTTTCCTACTATGAAGCTCGTTATGCTGATGCAGTGCGGATGTATGAAAAGGCTTTAGAGTTAAAAGATGATGACTATCGTGTTTGGGGCTTTTTAGCCGCTTCCTACTACTGGACTCCTGTCAAAAGAGACAGGGCTGAGGCAATCTATAAACAAGCTGTTTATTTAGCCGAACAACAACTCGAGGCAAATCCACTAGATCCAGAAGTAATATCTGATTTAGCAGATTATTACGGGATGATGGAAAATAGTCCAAAGGCACTATCTTTACTAAAGCAAGTGCTGGCCTTGGAGCCATCTGATTTGGGGGTTATGTTTCGCATCGGAGAAATTTATGAGCAGTTGGGTGAGCGTGAAACCGCCCTAAAGTGGATTGAAACGGCATTAAAGAAGGGCTACTCAGTGACAGAAGCTGAGTGCAACCCTTTTTTAAGAGAATTACGAGCTGATGAGCGCTTTCAGCTGTTACTAAAAAATATTAAAAAAGAAATGTAAGAGAATTTTGAGTAATCAAATAGTCATAATGATAGGAGGAGTAATTAATAGATACTATACATTTTTAATTGTCTCAAACAAAAAAACACGAAGAGGAGGATGAGATTATGAAAGCGTCAAAACAAAAAAGGGTACAAATAATTTTTGACTCACGTAGCGTAAGAAAACCACGCTTTGCTAGACCTGGGCGTCTGGGTGTAAAAAGTGGAGAAGAAGTAATATTCGAAGCTGAAAACACAAACACAACCATTTGGATTCCAAATGCTGAGGAGCTATTTGGAAGAGGGGAACATCTGGTATTTGATATAGAGAGTGGTGGCAAATCAGAAACTTTTACGGTGATGCCTAGGCTACGGATAGGCAAAGAATATCCTTATGCGGTCTATTGCGAAAATAGTAATGACTTTGCTGAGGGTAACACATCTCCAAGAATGATAATTGAAGAAGATTGATTGGGTAAGACTAAAAACATTTAACCCATCTTTACTCAAGGATGCATTAGTCCGGGTGCATTTACAAAGGGAAGAGGTAGGCAAAGACATTACCGAATACGAATGGCTAATTGCCTTTGATTCGAATACTAGGAAGTAGCCTCTTATCCATCCCAAAATGGAAAAAATGCTTACCTTCTACCTTTGGAATTGGAATCGCAATGTTTCTGCCAGCATTTTTTTCCATTTCAATATTTTTGGGTTCAATCATTCGATATTTACTCGAAAAGAAATTCCCCAATTGGATGAAAAATTACTTTGTGGCCTTGGCTTCAGGAGGAATAGTCGGTGAAGCTATGATTGGAGTGTTAATTCCGATTCTGATAGTCTCTGGTGTATTCTGAGAGCGCTATCCAGCCATCAAGGCAGAGGCATACAAGTGGCTCGAAAGAGCACTGGATGCTTCATGACGTCTCTATCCTAGGGGTCTGAGGGATGCACTGCTACAAAATCTTCGCACGATGAGGCGCTCATAAAGATGATGGCGCAGCCCAAAGCTAGGATAGACGAGATGCAAAAGATGTTGGACCAGATATGATCGCTCAAACCATCTCCCACTATCCGTCGAAGACCGGATCCGGCCACTGCCGGATAAGATCCTTGAAAAGCTCCCGCCTTCCGGCAGGAAGAAGGTCGACAGGCTGGTGGGACAGGTCGACAAAACAATATCCCATAATCCGCCACGGCGGATCCACCTCAGGCGAATAAGCCTTTGGCGTACTTCCGCTAGGCTTCAGCCTCTGATCTACTTTGATATTCCTCACTGTAAATCAGCTCCCAACTACTTCCCCTCTTCGTCCGCTTCGACTTTCCAGACCGATGCTCAGCAAGTCGTCGGTTTATATCATTAGTCTGACCAATATAAACATAACCTTCACTGCTCCGCATAACGTAAACTGTATACATAATAGAAAAACCCTCCTCCAATCAGCCGAAGCAGGGTTTATTTGTAGCGGGGAGAGGATTCGAACCTCTGACCTTTGGGTTATGAGCCCAACGAGCTACCAACTGCTCCACCCCGCGATCAATTTAAAATATCAGGTTATGAGCCCAACCTATCTGCTTAAAGGCAGACGAGCTACTCCCGACAAGTCGGGACTCCACCCCACAATCAATTTAAAATATCAGGTTATGAGCCCAACCTGTCTGCTTAAAGGCAAACGAGCTACTCCCGACAAGTCGGGACTTCACCCCGCAATCAATTTTTAAAATGCAACCATAATTTGCAAATAATTCTTCTTAAAACCAAGTAAAGAAATTACTATTTTTCCCTTTTTTATTCACCAATTATTTTTATCAAATACCTTTTTGGTCTTCTTCCATCAAATTCCCCATAGAAGATCTGTTCCCAGGGACCGAAGTCAAGTCTGCCGCTAGTAATGGCAACTACCACTTCCCTACCCATTACCTGTCTCTTTAAATGTGCATCTCCATTATCTTCTCCCGTTCGATTATGACGATACCCCAAAATTGGCTCGTGAGGCGCTAATTTTTCAAGCCAGTCATCATAATCTTGATGAAGCCCTAGTTCATCATCGTTAATAAAAACGCTTGCTGTAATATGCATAGCATTGACAAGACAAAAACCTTCCTCCACACCGCTCTCTCTTACAACCTTCTCAACTTCCGGTGTAATATTAACAAAAGCCCTTCTTTTAGGTATGTTCATTGTAACATGCTTTGTTAATGATTTCATATCTTAAAACTCCTTTCTTGGTTGTGTGAATTTTAGCAATTCAATATGTATTCTACAAGCATTTGTATTTATATTAACCATTAAATTGTTAAGTTATTGGATGACGAAATTGGTTTCGAATTATTTTATTGAAATGCTCTTAGAATAAATCACTAATGAAAAAAAATAATCTGAAAATAGTTCTTGCTCCAGATTCTTTTAAGGGAAGTATGAAAGCTACTGATGTTTGTAATGCCATGAGAAAAGGAATTCTAAAAATATTCCCAGATGCAGAGATCATATCTATTCCAATGGCTGATGGTGGTGAAGGAACTGTTGATTCTCTAGTTTCTGCAACGAAAGGAAAATTCAAAACCTGTAAAGTGTTAAATCCTATTGGAGAGGAAATCCTTGCAAAATATGGCATACTTGGAGATAGAAAGATAGCGGTTATTGAAATGGCTACTGCCTCCGGTTTACAATTAATTCCTCAAGAAAAACTGAATCCTCTTCATACTACTACCTATGGAACAGGACAACTGATTTTAGATGCTTTAAATTTCGGCTGCAGGAATTTTATAATTGGCATAGGTGGATCTGCTACGACAGACGGCGGATCAGGAATGGCTCAAGCGCTTGGAGTAAAATTTTTTAATAAAACTGGAAAAGAGATCACTTATCCTATGAACGGTAAACTCATTGGTAAATGTGAGTCATTTACGATGGACGATATACATCCAGCAGTGAAGAATAGCCGGTTCACTACAGCTTGCGATGTAGACAATCCATTATTAGGAGCAAAAGGTGCAGTCTATATTTACAGCACTCAAAAAGGTGCAACTGAGGAAATGCTCCCTATCCTTGAAGCTAACATGAAACATTTTTACAGTATTGTTGAACATACTCTTGACATATCAGTTATAGAATATCCCGGAGCAGGTGCCTCCGGAGGTCTCGGAGCAGGATTAATAGCGTTTTTAGCCGCAAAGTTGAAAAGTGGTGTAAATATTGTTCTCAATGTAGTGGAATTTGAAAAACAAACGAAAGATGCAGACCTAATATTCACAGGTGAGGGAAAAATTGATAATCAGACCCCTTTCGGTAAAACTATTACAGGTATTCTAAAAATCGCCAAGAAAAATCATATCCCGGTTATTGCTATAGCAGGAAAAGTTGATAATGATATCAATGAATTATACAAATACGGAATGAAAGCAATTTTTTCTATTTGTGAAGGACCGATTACCTTTGAAGAAGCAATGAAAAATGGCTACAAACTAACTACAAAAATCACAGAGCAAATTTGTCGAATTCTTTATTTGACCTAAAATTTTTCTTCAATAAAAGAAATGATATAATCCCCTACTTCCTCAGTACCGATTATTCCTCCCAGGTCCATTGTTACCCAGTGCTTATTAAGGGAATTTAAAACAGATTGTTCTAACACTTCAGCTTCATTATCAAGTTCCAGATATTGGAGCATTCTACAAACCGCAAGAATTGCCCCTATTGGATTTGCTGTATTATGCCCTGCATGTTTAGTGGCTGAGCCCTGAATAGTACGAAATACTCCTATTACACCAGGATTAATATCACAAGAAAACGCTAATCCATGCCCACCTTGCAGAAATATTCCAATATTGGAAAGAATGTCACCACAAACGCCGGTCGTCAACATCACATCAAACTTTGATGGGTCTTGCATAATGTGAAGAGCAGCAGTATCTATATAAAGATGACTTGTTTCCATATTAGGAAATTCATTAGCGACTTGACTAAATATTCTTTTCCACAAATCATGTGTATATGAAAGAATATTACTTTTATCAACTAAACATATATTTCTTCTTCCCATCTTTTGAGAAAATCCGAAAGCTTCCTTGATAAATCTTTCAATTCCTTTATGTGTATAAACTGAAGATTGAATTGCTACTTCTTCATCAGTTCCCTTTTTTAAAAACCCACCGGAATTTGCATAGAAACCTTCTCTATTTTCTTTAAATATCATAAAATCAACATTCTCCGATTGGATATTTTTCAATGGACAAAGCCATTCTTCATAAAGTTTCACAGTTTGTATATTAAGAAAAAGATTTAATTTAGATCGAAGTCCTAATATCATTTCCCAGGCATGCTTCATGCCAGAAATCTTTGGGTCTCCAAGTGTCCCTATTAAAACAGCATCATAGTTCTTTTCTAATTCTATAACAAACTCATCTGGTAACACCACACCTGTTTGTAAATAATATTCAGTGCTGTAAGGGAACCTTGTTGTTTCAATTCCAGAATCATATTTTTTATTAAGCATATTAATAACCTTAAGACTCTGGGCAATTATCTCAGGTCCAACACCATCTCCCGGTATAACAGCAATACGAAATCTTTTCATTAATACCTTCCTAAATAGTCATAAGTGGGTGAAATTAATCTATACTCACCAAATCCGGATTCATCAATAAAAACAAAAGTTCTATTTATTTCATAGTAATACCATATTTCATAAGGTTTAGAATGAATATCAAAAGGGTGTCTTTCAATATCACTTGGAGGACCAAAAAGTATAAATATCATCCCCATATCAGCCCTCCATCCAGCTTGAAAACCTGAAAAATGTTGGTTTGAATAGTGAACACGCTTATAATATTCATTCATTAGCTCATTTTCTTGAGTATTTGGAGTTGGATCTTTCCCCTTCCAAAACTTCAAAAACTTTTCTTTTTTTTCTTCTTGCCTCCCCTTCCTAATGGCTTTTATAACTTTCGGTGAAGCAATATATTTCATTTGGTTAATAGCATCTTCTAAATTATCTATAAAATTAGACATGCCCTGCCACCGCAGTTGAAATACTCTCTCCTTGGAAGTGATATCATCATTAACCTGAACAGTAACCTTTAAACGGTATTTGTTAAAACCCAATTTTTGCTTCGAGATAGAAATTGTTTCATGTGATATTCCCTTCTCAAAAGTACGTTCATAAAGGTCATTCAATATCAATTTTTTATTCATATCAAAAATGGAATAGCTTATGCTCCCTTTTCCCCCATCAGACAAAACATCAAAGGCTATACTGAATTCAGGCTTAACATTAGAAATAGAGCTCATTACAGAAGGAACATTCTCAACTTTACCATCAGGACTTTCAATAACTTTCTCTATTATGTTGATTTTACTTAGTGTAACAGGTCTTTTATAATAATCACATACATCAATACCCTTTTTTCTGTAACTACTTTTCCTTGTGTCCAAGTCCATAATACCGATTGTAAGTAAAAAATTACTTGGTATTACATTAAAACTGACCTTGTTTATATCAAAATGCTCTAGTGAATTTGTTTCTTCAAAGGAATCTGTCCTTATTTCTCGAGCCCAAATTTTAGAAGCTGCTTGTACTTCATCCTCATTTAACAATAAAATTGAAATTTCATATTTTCCGACAAAATTATTCCCTTCTTTTAGAAATTGAATGGCGTTAAAAGGCACTTTAATTAATATATCCATTCGAATTGAATCTTTTGTTTCTATTGGATAATTAATCACATCATAGTAGAATAAAGGAATAGCAGGATCTTTATCATATTTCATATTACTATAGTCTTGCGCAAGAATAATGTTACTAACAATGATCCCTGCTAAAAATATCTTATTTATCCTCTGAAGCATATTTCCTCCATTGATATTTTGTTAAACCATAATCCGTAGCAAACCACACCCAGTCACCATCAACTATTACCTTATAAACCTGATCACCGGCAAGACCATCAGCTTTTGTATAATGTTCCGTATAGAAATCCGCTAATCGTACTAAAACTGCCCCTCCACTTGTCCCTATCCATAAATATCCATCATCTATAGCCATATCATAAATATAGAACTCATTCGACAAACCAAACTCGGGCAACAATTCCCATTCTCTATTTAAAACTAAATATTTAATAAGCCCTCTGTATCTTTCAAATATTAAAATAGAATCTGAGACTGCAATCGCATTATACATAAACGCTACAGTTTGTTTTAAAGATATCTCATTACCAAACATATCATAATGTTTTACAATATGAGTGGCTTTATCTACAGCATATAAACCATTATCAGTACCTATCCAAACCTGTTCCGGACCAATAGAAATTTTATGAATTTTTATGAGATATCCTTCAGGATGCAGATTTACCTGTTTTACTCTTAAATCGTGAATTGATATAATATTTAAACCAAGTGGAGTTCCTATCCATGCAATCGAATCTTCCAACGCAATTGAAGTAATAATTTCATCGGACAAACCTTTTGATATGCTAAGTCCTCGCCATCTATTCTTTTTTACATCATAAATAGCCAGACCCTGATTTGTACCGATCCATAAATGATTATTTTTAAAAGCAAGGTCAAAAATTTGATCCGTATTCAATTCGTGTATAAAGTCATCTTCGAAATATTCCCATGTTCCATCAGAAAAGTAAAATTTCGAGAGTCCAGACTTATCAAAAACTGGATTCGAGTCTTTAAATTCACCACCCATCCATAATGCATTGTTAGAAATAGCTAAAGCATTAATATGATTTTGCATCGGTCCGAACGGATGAATCCTTAACCTTCTGACATTGTTATCACCCTCAATAAGACCAAGTCCCCATACTCCTCCATAAACATCACGACTTTTATCTGTAATAAAAACACTTATTGGAAACTCCCGGAATTCATTATCAATAATCAAGCCCCGATTCTCAAATTGATAATTTGAGTCAATTATATAGTCTGGGAAACTAGGTAAAGGATCAAATGAATTCGGACTCCAAACAACATTATCAGGAATAGTCGTTTCCATTGATTGGAAAAAGCCCAGAATTTTATTTACAGTAAAAAGAAACCCGCCAGGCGCCTGTACCCATATAGAAGTACCATCCGTTCCCAATCTATCGATTGGATTAAGCTCCGGAAGATGAATATCTACTTTCGAAATATTCATCCACTGATTAGCTGCCAGTGTAAGATAACTTAGCCCCTTTTCATGAGCAGCCCATAAATAATTCGTTGATCTATCATATAAAACAGCTGTTACAAAATCGCCTGCCATTCCATCACTTACAGTATATGGCTCCTCCCAATATCTTCCGTATCGCTGATAAGGAATTACACCCCCACTTGTTCCAAAGTAATTATATTCTACACCTTCTGTTAAACTTGTTGGATAATTACAATTCTTAAAAGTTACCCAATCTCCCATTTTATAAATTCTAACTGGATTAATGGGTACATTCTGAGCAAAACTGACATTTAATAGAACTAAATTAATAAAAAATAGTGGAACTAATCTTTTACAAAAATGAGCCAGTGATCTATTTATAATCTCATAATAAACCCGGAGTGAAGAATCTATTAGCATCAATAATTTATTAGGTTTATCTCTCAATGAATAGGAAGCAAGATGACAACAGAGTGACTTTTGTAAAAAATCAAAGTACACATAAATAATCTGCATTAAATGGTATCCCGTAGTTTTGAAATATCTTTCAAATAAATTGTGATCACTTACTTTTTTTACCATTTATCCTATTTTAGTAAACATTTTACCTGCCAATTGACGTACCGCTCCTTTTAATTCTAAAGATAGAAGAATTGAAAGAACTTCATAGGAAGTTTTTGCAACTTTTATTGATAGTTCATCAATGTGTATTGGTTCGTAAGAAAGAGCATCATAGATCTTTTTCTCCTCGCCTTCAAACTTAAAGTCTATTTCAATCTGATGAGGGACAGTTGGAAACTTCCGATTTGATTCAATTTCAGATAAAATATCCTCTACATTACCAACTAATTTTGCACCTTTTTGGATAATACGATTAGTACCTTTACTCTTTATATCTGATATTCTTCCAGGAACAGCAAAAACCTCACGGTTCTGATCCAATGAATAATAAGCAGTCAATATAGCACCACTTTTTTCACCAGCTTCAATAACTACTACGCCTAAACCAAGACCGGAAATAATTCTATTTCTACGAGGAAAATTCACTGCATCAGGTTTGGTACCAAAAGGGAATTCAGAGCAATACACTCCCTTTTCAACGATTTGATTTCTTAGACGCCTATTTTCCGGTGGATAAACTCTATCAATTCCATTTCCAAGTACTGCGATAGTTCTACCACCAGCCCTTAGTGCCGCCTTATGTGCCTCGGAATCAATGCCTCTGGCAAAACCGCTAATAATCGTAATATTTTGTTCTACCAAACCCTTTACTAATATCTCTGTAACTTCTTTTCCATAGTTAGTAGACTTTCTGGTTCCTACTACTGCAATAGCGTCTTCATCGCTTTCTTTGAAATTACCTTGCTTAAAAAGAATAACAGGAGGATCATATATTTTTCTTAATCTCGCAGGATAGCCCTTATCAAAGATAGTAACCATATCAAAAGGACTTTTCTCCATTATAGAAAGCTGTGAATCGACAAATTCTCCATCACACCTATTTAGAATTTTATTTGCCAATGTATAATCTATACCTTGAATTTCAGAGAGACATTTAACAGAAGCATTGAAAACCTCCTCTATTTGGGGAAATGTAGAATGTAAATTAAGAATCCTGCGCGGACCAAGTCCGTTTATTGAAAGCAATTTGAGAGCTGCTCTTTTTTTATCCATTCACTTTAAGCACTTTTGATTGTCAATTGTCGATCAGTCTATACTTCCGTTTACACTCCGTTACGACTGACAAGCTTATTAGTGTTGATTGATTATTGGTCATTGGTTATTGATCATTGTCTATTGTTCATTGTTCATTGTAAGAATTTAACGATTTTATTCACAAAAGTTTCCAATCCCGTACCTACTATTGCTGAAATTGAAATAACTTCGATACCATTTATATCTACATTCGGCGGGTTTTCTACCAAATCATCTTTTGTTAATACTATAATCCTTTGACGATCTTTAAAACCAGAAAAATGACATTCTAGTTCAGAATCGAGTAATTTATAAGTAGCGACCGGATCGGGATCTATTGATTCTATCAGAAATGCTAAAACTCTCGTACGCTCCAAGTGACGTAAAAATCTATGTCCTAAACCTTTCCCCTTATGTGCTCCCTCGATAAGTCCTGGAATATCTGCCATAACAAAGCTTCTGTACTCACCATATTTAACAATTCCAAGATTAGGAATTAAAGTTGTAAAAGGATAATCAGCAATTTTGGGACGAGCTGAAGTTAATTTCGAAATAAGAGTGGATTTCCCGGAATTAGGTAAGCCGACCAATCCAACATCAGATAGTATTTTCAATTCAAAAATTAATCTCTTCTCCTCACCTGAAATACCATCCTCAGCATATCGAGGAGCACGGTTAGTAGGAGTTGCAAAATTTGCATTTCCACGTCCCCCCTTTCCTCCATGCGCTACTATTACGCTCTGCCCTATTTTTACAAGGTCATCTAATGTTTTTCCCGACGTCTCATCAATAACAACAGTACCAGGAGGTACAGGAATGACAACAGAATCACCATTCCTTCCAAATTTACAGGATCCTAATCCGGGTTTTCCATTCTTAGCCTTGTAACTTTTGTGATATTTTACATCTTGTAAAGTATACATATTTGGAACAGCCTTGATAACTACATCTCCGCCATTCCCACCGTCTCCGCCGCTAGGTCCTCCCTTTGGGACATGTTTTTCATGTCGAAATGCAACGCAACCCTTCCCTCCACTACCGGGTTTCACAAATACTTTAGTAAAATCTACAAACACAACTATTCACTCCAGACATACCATTTAAAATACTAATATCTTTTTCTTCGATAAAATAGATTCAATTCTTAAAGTTGCAAATAAAAAAATGATAAATTCATTCAAAATACACATTATGTACAATGTAGCTACAGGTTCATCAGCTCCAATAACTTGCTAAATAAATTATCAAACTCTATATTAGGATAGAAAAACAAATTTTAGGAGGTGTGAAATGTCAATAGCTAAAAGACTCAAAAAATTTTTAGATGAAAACAAGGTGAAATACACTATCATCACTCATTCGAAAGCATACACTGCTCAGGAAATTGCATCAAGTTCACATATTCCCGGAAAGGAACTTGCTAAAACTGTTGTAATAAAAATCGATGGAAAATTCGCTCTCGCCGTATTATCTGCATCCGATAGAGTATCTTGCAGACAATTTGTTGATACATTAGGGGCAAAAAGTGTCGAATTAGCATCCGAAGATGATTTCCGTGGGTTATTTCCTGACTGCGAGACAGGAGCTATGCCTCCCTTCGGAAACCTCTATAATTTATCAACCTATGTTGCATCTAATATATCAGATAAGGGAAATATCGCTTTCAATGCTGGCAATCATGTAGAATTGATTAAAATGAAGTTTTCCGATTACGAAAATCTTGTAAAGCCAACAATTATTCACTTTGAATTAGACTAGTCAAAACTTAAAAATATAACGACTCCTTTAATATAAAAAACTCTTTTCTCTCAAAATATACTGCATTTTCTTTGATATAACCTTAAATTAAATACATGAAAATAATCTATACAGATGGTGCTTGTTCCGGTAATCCTGGACCAGGAGGCTGGGCAGTAGTTGCACTTGAGAATGGTCACATTGTTAAAAAATGGGGCGGATTTAAGGGAAACACAACAAATAATAGAATGGAACTTCAAGCAGCAATAAAAGCACTTGGATATTTAAAGCCCAACGAATCTGCTAAAATTTTTACGGATAGTGAGTATGTAAAAAAAGGTATCACAATTTGGCTCGATAACTGGAAGAAAAAAGGATGGAAAACTGCTAACAAAAAGCCAGTAAAAAATCAGGACCTCTGGAAAACCTTAGATTCTCTGAATCATTCCGGTATCCAATGGCTCTATGTAGCCGGACATACAGGTGATGAAATGAACGATCTTTGTGATAGTATTGCAAGGCAATTTATCACGACAAGACAAAAGAGAACTATGATAGAATAATTTCGAATGCTCAATTTTAATAGCAGGAAGTATAGAATTAACCTTAAAGTAAAATTGCGAATTTGACTCTACTTCGAAATAAAAGCATTAAAATACAGACTCAGTAATTTCACTTTTTAAAATTATATGGATTAGAGCATATTTCTAAAATGAGACAACTATCGGAAATTAAGTTGGTCTAATTTCTTGTATCGAAAATTGACACACATTTGGTGACAGTATGAAAAGAAAAAACATTATCTCACTTTTATCACCGGTTTATTTAATAATCCAGCTGTTCACATTTAGTACAGCGCTCGGTGACCCGCTTACCCCTTTGGAGGATTATCGCATTGTACTAAGTTGGTCAACCTTTGAATCTGAACTTGAAGCAGTTTTAATTGTTCCCAATGTTGAAACTGGCGTTGGAACACCTCTTTCCGGAAGTGTTCCCGGTGAAACTTCAAATAAATATGTTTTTTCAACTGGAGATGTTCCCCCAGAGCCTTCAATAACACAGGAAACCTTCACTATACGAAAATTCAGTCCGGGTACTTATCAGCTTTGGGTGAAAAGTAAATTTGTTGAAGAAGGCTTCGGCGATACAGATTTCTTTGATGATGAGAAATTTTCTATCTTCTCAAATTCAAATGCTAAAATTGAAATCTTTGACAGTGGTAATCTAATTAAAACTATTAATTTAAGTCCTAATCCACACGGTCTTGTCTGGCTTCCTTTAGAAATCGATGGCTCAACAAAAAAACCAATCGAAGTTAATAAATTCTACGACCACCTCCGTGCAATACATGGAAGTATAACTGACGCTGTTACAGGTAATCCGCTCGATAGTGCCCTAATTATTGTCAAAAATAGAGATACTCGAGAAACTGAAGGAAGAGTAATAAGTAATAAAAATGGGGAATTTGTTATCACTGTAGATCCCGGCAGATACGTAGTATATATTGGAAAAAAATCATATATCTCGGATAAATTCGACGTTGATGTCATACACGATTTCCCAAGATCTATTCAAGCCGTGTTAACTAAAATAATTCCTAACCTCAATTATAGAATAATTCTTACCTGGGGACGATTTCCTATTGATTTGGATGCTCATTTGAAAGGTCCTAATCCCGGTCATGAAGACTTCCATATCTACTGGAACCGAAGAACTTTAATAAAAGGTAAAAAATATTTAGACCGCGATGATAGATATTCTTATGGACCTGAAACTATTACTATACGTGGTATCAACCCTGGGGAATATACATATACTGTTCATAACTATAGTGGCAGAAATGAGACTTCCGGCAATGCAATGTCTCAGGGAAATGTTGAAGTTAGAATATATAATGGTGATAAACTGCTAAAAAAATACCGTATACCCAGAGGAACACAGGGAAATTACTGGAAAGTATTCGAACTAGATGGTAAAACGGGTGAGGTTATTGATATTAATCAAACAGGCTTTGAATCCGATCCGGATAAACTTTAAACTGAATTCCTTCTATTTATGTTGCAGAACAAAAGAAAAAGCAACTTCCGAAGTGAAATAAAAAATTGATTCTACCATCTTTATGTTATATGATTAGTATATTATCACCCTGAAACCTGCACAAATCTCGCAATAATTGTCTTCTTACCAAAATCTTTAAAATATATTTTTAATTTTGCATTTTTCCCAGCTCCGTCAATTTCTAATATCTTCCCAAGTCCAAAAATTTTATGAGAAACCAATAGACCGGGTTTAGGTTTTCTTGTTTGTGTTACTCCTTGAGTTACTTCTCTTTTTCCAATATCAAGTGTCCTTTTAATCTTTCTTCTAGCTCTTTTTGAAGATATAACACCTTCAAGGAAATGACTACTCTTGATAAGGTTTTCAGGAATCTCCTTAATAAAAATGGATTCCGGTAAACACTTCATTTCACCTGCTATTCCCCTTCTCAGAGCAGTTGAAAGAAAAACTTTTTCTTTTGCCCTTGTCATACCGACGTAAAAGAGGCGTCTCTCTTCTTCAATTTGTTTTTCATCTTCATGTTTTTCAGATAAATCACGTTGTAGCGGAAGCAGACCCTGGTTTAATCCACATATAAATACAACAGGAAATTCAAGACCTTTTGCGCTATGCAACGTCATTAAAGAAACAGCATTCTTTTGATCTTCCCAAACATCAATATCAGTGCTAAGTGATACAATCTCCAAGTAAGCTTCTAAAGTTGGTTTTTCGGTATTTTCGCAAAAATCCGAAATGTCGTTTAGTAACTCGTCAACGTTTGCCAACCTCTGCCTTGCTTCTTCTCCCCCAATTTCTTTATAATGGCGACGAATTCCCAGCTCATCTACAATAACCCTTGACCACTCTTCAAATGAGACAGCTTTTCTTAAATCCTGGGAGTGTTGTATCAATTGATAAAAATTTTTTACTGCATTAGTAGCTCTTGTACCCAGATCTAAAAAATCGATATATGCTAATGTTTCAAATATTGATATATTTTTAGATTTTGCAAACCTATCCAAAACATTCTGCGTTGATTTCCCTATACCTCGTGGTGGAGTATTAATTATTCGGATTAAACTAATATCATCTTTCGGATTTGAAAAAATATGTAGATATGCTAAAATATCTTTTACCTCTTTTCGTTCATAAAATTTAACTCCACCAACAATTACATAAACGACGTTATTTCTGCGCAAAATTTCTTCAAGTACCCTACTCTGAGCATTAGTTCTATAAAGAATAGTAAAATCCTTGAAGTTTCTTTTAGAGTGTAATATTTCATATCGTATATGCGATGCAATACGAGCAGCTTCATCATATTCACTATCAGCAACAATTTTAACTATAAGATCACCATCTTTTTTTTCTGACCATAGATTTTTATCAGCCCTGCTAATATTATTGCTAACAACTGAAGAAGCAGCTTTAAGAATATTGTTTGTAGAACGATAGTTTTGTTCAAGTTTGAAAGTTTTACAATTGGGAAATACACTATCGAATTTTAAAATGTTTTCTACATCTGCTCCACGCCAACCATAAATGCTCTGATCATCATCACCAACAACACAAACATTTTTATGTTCACTCCCAAGTTTGAATATCAGAAGAAACTGAGGACGATTTGTATCCTGATATTCATCAACAAGTATATATTGAAATCGCTTCCTATATTTTTGAAGAATCTCAGGAAATTTTTCAAATATTTTCAGTGGTAAAATGAGTAAATCATCAAAATCTACTGCTTCGGCTTTTTTTAAATTTTTTTGGTACAGTGGATACAATATTTTCACCTGCTTATCCACTAACACCCAATCTCTTGGTTTAAAATCTTCAGATTCAATCATCTTATTCTTTAACAAAGAAATCTTTGAAAGAATAGATTTCGGTTGTACACCCTCTAATATAATTGAATGTTCATTTATAATCCTCTTTAACAACAATAATTGATCTTTTTCGTCGTAAATCGTAAAGTGTCGAGAGTACTTCAAATGTGAAATTTCACTGCGCAAAATTTTTGCACATATTGAGTGAAATGTCCCGATATTAATGGAATGAACTTTCTTCCCAATAAAATTTTCTACTCTGGAACGCAGTTCTTTTGCCGCTTTATTAGTAAAAGTAACTGCAAGTATGTTCTTTGGTGCTACAATCTTTTTTTCAATCAGATAAGCAATTTTGTGAGTTAGTACTTTCGTCTTCCCACTGCCTGCTCCTGCAAAGATAAGAGAAGGGCTATCAATAAATTCAACCGCATTACGCTGTTCAGGATTTAAACCGGCTATATAATTCAATTGCTTTTCTCCTTTTTTAACTCGGAAGCAACCCTTCTTCTTAACTTTTGAAATTTACGTTTCGCTCGAAGGAAATCCCGATAATTATTCGTAAATGTATGAGTCCCATCACCATTAGCAACCATATAGAGATAATCTGTTTTTGCTGGCCAGATAGCAGCAACTATAGATTTAATTCCCGGATTATTAATTGGTCCTGGTGGTAAACCCCTGTACCTATATGTATTGTAAGGTGAGCGGATGTTAAGGTCTTCGTTCAATAATCTTCGGGGACCGTCAGGAATAATATATTGAATAGTTGGATCTGATTCCAAGCGTATGCCTTTTTTTAATCTGTTAATATAGACAGAAGCAACCAATGGACGTTCTTCATCAATTATACATTCACCTTCTACAATGGAAGCTAAAGTCAAAACTTCATGAAGATTTTTACCAGATTTTTCTATTCCTTCCCGGATAGAATCATTTATCATCTCAATAAAATGGGAAACCATCTTCCTGATAATCACTTCAGCAAAATCACTTTCGCTAAAATGATAAGTGTCAGGAAAAAGGTATCCTTCAAGATCTGGAGATTCTATTCCCAGCTGCTCAGCAAATCTTTCATCTTTCACTTTTTCCATGAAATCATCGTATGAACAATTCAGTTTCGAGGATATTAATTGCGCAATCTCTTTCGATTGGTATCCCTCGGGAATCGTAATCCTGAAGGAATGCTGCTGTGAATTTGATAAAGTGCTAATCAGGCTTCTATAGCCCTTAACATTATTTAAATAAAAATGTCCTGCTCTAAGAGACTTCCCTTTCAACATTAACTTGGTAGCCAGTATAAATGTATTTTTACTTTCAATAATGTTTCGCTTTTGTAGAATGTCTGCGATTTTCAGAACTGTTGCCCCTTTGGGAATAACTATTTCTTTTTGAGAATCTTCTAATTTTATCGGGTAGGATAATAGCAAAATTGTAAAAGAAAAGAGAGAAATCACGATAACACCAATAATAAGCAAATAAGGCAATAGCACCTTAATTCGCTTATTGCTAAATATTTTTTGGAAATATCCCTTAAGTGATTGTAGAATTCTTTTCATCTGAATCTAATTATATCCCGAAAAATGCAGGCCTGATATATCGGGATGAAAACTGTAATATAAATGAAATGATACTGATATCTTCCTAAACTGATAGTTTTTGCGTTTTTGGGGTCATACATGAAATGGAACTGGTATGAATGTTAAAATAAAAATTAATAAAGCAATTAATCCGATTACTAATTCTCTCCTTGTGAGTGGAGTATAATCATCTAAAACGGGTGGATGTTTTACCCTTATCAAGAAAAAAACAAGCAATGCCCATATTATCCAATTAAAAGAAAAAATACCTAATAAAATAACCACGCCCAATACACCCCATGCTATCTTTGAAGACCATTTTCCTAAAAGCGCATAAACTATATGTCCACCGTCAAGCTGACCGATTGGTAACAGATTTAACATTGTTACCAGCATCCCAATCCAGGCAGCAAAACCCACCGGATGTAGCAACAGTTCCATATTTTCTGGTAAGCTGGGATAGATTATAGAAGTAGCAATTTTTGTTATCAGAGAATCTCCTAACTGTATTCCTACTCCCTCCATCTTTACCACAATCTCGGAAAGCGAAAGTCCAATAAAGAGAGCAAACAATGCCACAATGAATCCAGCAATTGGTCCTGCAGCTCCAATCTCAACCAGCGCTAAACGCTTTCTTATTGGAGATCGCATTTTGATAAATGCTCCAAAAGTTCCAATAAAAGTAGGAGCCGGAACGAAATACGGTAAAGTCGCATCAACTTTATGTTTTTTTGCATAAGTAAAATGACCCAATTCATGGATTCCAAGTATAAGCATCAATGTTAAAGAAAAAGGCACTCCCTTTATGATCAACAGAGGGTTTTCGAACAGATTAACACCCTCCATGAGTGCCCCGGCAGATAATGTTGTAAAAATTGTCGCTATAAATAAAATGAGATTTATTCTGGGAATTTTTATCCGCTCTTTTGCAGATTTAATATAAAATAAATCTCTGCCATTTGAAGAAATTTTTCTGATTGACCTAATTTTACCTTTTAGATGTTTCTCAATTTCCTTCAAAGAATATCCCGGCAGAATATATCCCTCAATTACAAAGTTTTTCCCCTCCTTACCAATCCTTATTATCTGAATCCATTTACTGAGCAGAAATATTATATTTCGTTTCCTATCATTCATCTTCAAATATTTAATCAAAATAGTGTTAGCAACACACTGAAATTACAATTCATTTATATTGAAATCAAACATTAAAAGCACCAACTTTTGGTCTAAATATACGTAAACCGGTTTTCCAAAAACAGGAATTATTTATACCCAAGATAACTGACGAAGACTAATCACAAAGAAGGCAAAGGCAGATTAGAAGGCAGTCCTGGCTAAAGCTACTTTATCCTTAGTGATATCTTTTATGCGGATTTTTCTAAACAGACAAAGGCAATTCATTCCACTATAAATTAGCTGTAACAAATTACTAACTTATCAACTACACAACTCAATTATGGCAGGTATTCGGCATCTAAAAACTATAAAACTAAAAGAATTAACCTTTTGACTTTTTAGTACTATTAATGTAGGTTTTCGCCGCACTTTGATAGTCATTTAACTGTTATTTAAAAGAGCATTTAAAAATATTTACTATCGGAAATTGATTAACATAAAGTAGAGAGTAGTGTTTAAAAAAATTGCATTATTTATATCAAATCGTTGGTACCGTAAAGGCGGCTATCGAGATTTACTCAAAATCGCTATACCATTAATTCTAAGCACCGGTGCCTGGTCTATTCAGCATTTCGTCGATAGAATGTTTCTTACATGGTATTCACCGGAAGCCATCGCAGCAGCAATGCCATCTGGTATGCTAAATTTTACTATTATGAGTTTATTCATAGGAACAGCTAGCTACGTCAACACTTTTGTTGCTCAATATTATGGTTCAAAAAAATACAAAAACGTAGGACCAATCGTATGGCAAGGTATTTACATTGCGATCATAGGAGGCTTGACCCTTTTTCTTATGATTCCATTAGCCGAACCAATTTTTAGATTTGTTGGACACAAAGGTTTGGTTCTACAATACGAAACGACATATTTCAAATATCTCTGTTTCGGGGCTTTCCCAGCCATTGCTTCATCTTCACTTTCCGGATTCTTTGCGGGAAGAGGCAGAACATGGCCCATCATGTGGGTAAATATCCTGGCAACTGCTGTAAATTTAATAATGGATTATACGTTGATTTTTGGAAAATTCGGTTTTCCTGAACTGGGAGTAAAAGGCGCGGCAATAGCAACAGTACTGTCTGCATGTTTTTCCCTTACTGTATACTTGATCCTGATTTCCCGACCATCCTATAATCAGCGGTTTAATACTTTTCGGGGTTTAAAATTCAATAAAAAATTATTTTCACGCCTTTTTCGTTTCGGTTTTCCAAATGGGGTTCAATTTTTCCTCGATATCGCAGGATTTGCTACTTTTCTACTATTAATGGGACGATTAGGTACAACTTCAATTGCTGCAACAAACATTGCCTTTAATATAAATAATCTGGCTTTTATGCCCATGATAGGTTTTGGAATTGCGGTTTCTGTCCTGGTTGGTCAACATCTCGGAAATAATAGACCAGACCTTGCCGAACGAAGTGCATATTCCGGCTTCTACCTGACTTTTCTCTATATGGTATTATTAGCCTCTTCATATATACTTGTCCCGGGAATCTACTTAAAACTATTTGCGTCGCACTCAGATCCCGAAAGTTTCGCCCCAATTAGTGAGGTTACAATTATTTTACTTCGCTTTGTAGCTATTTACTCGATATTCGATACACTCAATATAATTTTCGCTGCCGCAATAAAAGGTGCAGGAGATACACGTTTCGTTATGGTAATGCTCTTCTTTTTATCTTTTTTTATACTTGTAATACCAAGTTATTTTGCACTTGTTGTTTTTAAAATGAGTATATATGTGGGCTGGGGTATTGCTTCAACTTATATCATATCTCTGGGAATTGGATTCTTCATTCGATTTAAGGGCGGAAAATGGAAATCCATGCGTGTAATTGAAAAGCCATCACCGACACTGCCGTCTACTTTCCCGGAAACGCCAACACCTGATATTTAGGTTATCGAACTATAAGGTATAAGTTTATCTGTCTCTAACCTGCATTATTCATAAAAATGAATAATGCCCACTTCGTGCCGATACACTCCCTTCGGTCGCTATCGGGATTAACCTGAATAATTCTTGTTGGTACATTGTCTCTTGTTGAAAATTTCATGAAAATTTAAAATCCTGTTTTTTATGTTGTTAGCATCAATATTAAAATATGTTATGAATTATTCAGGTTAAAATGTTTCGGATGTAACGCCTATCTCATAAGAGATCCCGCCAGGAGAGTTATTATTGCATGATTTTGGTATTTTTTCCTTAACAGTTCCGGTATGAGCTCTCTCCTGCCTGCAGGAATTCAGTATCGGTTTGAGTGAAAAGTACAAAAATTATTGTAGGTGTTCACAGGTTCAGGGTTTGCCGTCCAGAGTTTAAAAACACTTTAATATGTTGGATGTAGATGGAATAAGAAAGAAGGATACTGAGAATTGCCATATCGTGAGGCTGTTTCATTAAACTTGACAATAGAATAATTAATTATTAAAATAGAACAACATGAATAGAAATCCAAGAAGTGGGTTAAAAAGTTTGTCTATCCCGGACGGGTCTCCGTAGAGAAACTTTTAATTTGATTGTGACCAAATGAATTATTTAAAAAACAGCACTAATCTAAAGAAACACAGATTACTTGATCAGGTTAGATTTGTAGTAAGGGCCAAACATTATAGTATACGAACAGAGCAAGCTTATGCCTATTGGATAAAAAAGTTTATTATTTTCCATAATAAGAGACATCCTAAAGAGATGGGCGCGGCTGAAATTAATAGTTTTTTATCCCATTTAGCCAATAATGACAAAGTTGCTGCTTCGACTCAAAATCAGGCATTAAGTGCTCTTCTATTTCTATATAAAGAGATTCTTTATCAAGATATTGGTGATTTGGGAGATGTCATACGTGCCAAAAAGCCTAAAAGACTTCCGATTGTGTTAACTCCTGAAGAAGTCAGGCTGGTTCTTAATCAGTTGTCTGGGGTTTCTTGGTTAATAATCAATTTACTTTATGGCTCGGGCCTCAGACAGATGGAGTGTCTTCGTCTTCGAGTACAGGATATCGATTTTTCGTATAATCAGGTAACAGTACATGCAGGAAAAGGTGACAAAGATCGGATAACGATGCTGCCGCAAATCGTCAAGGAACCGTTACAAAGACACCTTGAAAAAGTAAAAAAACTACACGAGGATGACCTGTCGCGTGGTTTTGGGCAAGTTTATTTACCAACTGCTCTTGAGAAGAAGTACCCAAACGCAGCCAAGGAATGGGGATGGCAGTATGTGTTCCCGGCAAATGAACTTTCCGTTGATCCAAGGTCGGGTATAAAACGCCGACATCACGAGGGTGCTTGGGTGTTACAACGTAATATAAAAGAGGCTCGATTAAAGGCTGGGATTGCTAAACATATAACTTGTCACACATTCAGGCACTCGTTCGCCACACACCTTCTTCAAAAAGGTTATGACATCCGAACAGTTCAAGAGCTGTTAGGCCATAGCGATGTGAAAACAACGATGATTTATACGCATGTTCTTCAACAAGGTGGGCAAGGTGTAATCAGTCCCGCTGATACATTATGATATTTTGAATAATGGAAGTTTATTTGACAAATGGGATTTTATGCGACTTGAATAAACTGCCAGAGATGATATGAAAAAACAATGTATTTAATTATAATTAATAAACTTATAATTCGAGTAGCTGGAATTTTATCCAATACGATTGTAAGATATAGTCAGTTACGCGAGTCGTATAAACGTTGTTAGACCAATAAGAGAAAACAAATGAACAATCAAAAAGGAGAAACAAAATGAAAAAAACAAATTTAGTTTTAGGATTTATGCTGATAATGCTATTGGCATTGAACACAGGTTTGATGGCGCAGACAGCTACACAACCGGCAAGTGGTGATGGATCTTCTGGTACTCCTTACCAAATTGTCACATTAAATAATCTGTACTGGATTACTCAGAGTACAAGCAGATGGAGTTTACATTACATACAAACTGCCAATATTGATGCTTCAACTACATCCGGCTGGGATGGTGGTGCCGGATTTTCGCCAATCGGGAATAATTCAACAAAATTCACCGGCAGCTATGATGGAGATGGCAAAACCATTGATAATCTCTACATCAACCGCTCCGGTACAAATTATATTGGCTTGTTCGGCTACACAAATGGCTCCACGATTAGCAACCTTGGCGTGACGAATGTGGATATTACAGGTAATGATAATGTCGGCGGCTTGGTGGGGTTTGATGACAATAATTCCGAAGTCAACAACAGTTACAGCACGGGCAGTGTTACTGGTAGTGGGAATTATGTCGGCGGCCTGGTGGGGTATAATTATGATAATTCAACCGTCAGTAACAGTTACAGCACGGGCAGTGTTACTGGTAGTGGAATTATTGTCGGCGGCCTGGTGGGGCGAAATAGTTCATCCACCATCAGCAACAGTTACAGCACGGGCAGTGTGAGTGGTAGTACTTATGTCGGCGGCCTGGTGGGGTATAATGATAATTCAACCGTCAGCAATTCCTTCTGGGATACGCAAACCTCCGGACAGGGTTCAAGTGCCGGCGGCACTGGCAAAACTACAGC
>JADHYC010000003.1 GCA_016782645.1 Fidelibacterota bacterium
GTTTCTGTTCTCCCCCCATTAATTGGACTCTCAACGCGTCTGCAACCCTATGGGCGATATCGCTTTGTATCGTAAATATGTCCTTGAACTCTCGATCATAATCTTGCGACCAGAGATACTCTTGACTTTGTGAATCTATAAGCTGTACGGTAATACGCAGCTTATCTGCAGCTTTTCGGATGCTGCCTTCGAGTACATTGCCAACCTTCAATTCTCGACCAATTTCAGCGACGCTCTTTGCTATATTTTTATATTGCATAATAGACGTACGGGCAATAACCCTTAATTCATTAATTTTAGATAGCGTTGAAATGAGTTCCTCTGTCATGCCATCAGCAAAATATTCATCTTCCGGATTAGGACCGATATTGGTAAGAGGCAATACCGCGATCCGGTACCTATAAGGAGAAATAATCTTGGTTAGTCGTTGTTCTATAATCCCTATTTCTAATGATTTTTGAAGCCATCTCATATTATCCAACATCTTGTCCACGAGTTGGTAACGTTCGCCCGCATTTTTTAACAAAGCCTTATTCAATATCCGCTCAAGCTCCATCGGAATACCAGTCCGTAGCGCCTTCACTGGCTCTGGGTCTTCATTCAAAATGGAATAAATCACCGCTTGTTCATATTCACCTTTGAAGGGCAATTGACCAGTAAGCATTTCATAAAGAACAACGCCTAAAGACCAAATATCTGTTCGGTGATCAACATCCTCTCCACGCGTCTGCTCAGGGGACATATAGGCTGCTGTTCCCAAGGTTGTGCCTTCTTTGGTAAGCTTTGTCTGTCCTCGCAATTTGGCCAGGCCAAAATCTAATATCTTCACCACATCATCTTTGGTCATGTAGAGATTTGCCGACTTAATGTCGCGGTGCACTATGCCTTGCTCGTGGGCTTTCGCCAAACCTTCAGCAATCTGGATGGTAATATCGATAGATTCTTCTAATTTAAACGGACCACGTTCGATCTTATGTTTCAGTGTTTCACCCTCGTAACAGGCCATTACGATGAATGTTTGTCTATCATCCGTTTCGTCGATCTCATGGATATTGCAGATGTTGTTATGCTCTAGAGCCGAGGCCGCCTGTGCCTCATGGACGAAGCGCTCCTTAGCCTCTTCGTCGCGGGTTAATTCTGGTGGTAGAAATTTGAGGGCAACGGTGCGCTTGAGTTTGGTGTCCTCAGCTTTGTAGACTACGCCCATGCCGCCTTCGCCGAGTTTCTCGAGGATTTTATAATGGGAGATGGTTTTACCGATCATATTCAACGTTATTTCCCTCCCACCAAAAGCGTCTCAAACTTAGGGTAGGTTCGTAGGACATCCCAGGTGGGATCAATCTTAAGCAAGGATACTGAGACAGCATTATTAGGGATAGATAACAAGTATGCTAACTTATCGATTGCAGCCTCGTGTTCCCTAACCACAGCATAAACCTGGGCTAAATAGAAAACGTAAGCAGGTCCGGCTAACGCATCCTTTGATATAGGATAAAGTTCTACAGCCCGCTTTCCTTCTCTAATGGCTTCGTCTTTGCAGCCCAAGTATGCATAGGCAAGGCCAAGTGCAGCATGGTATCTTGGATCACTTGGATGATCCCGTACTTCTCTTTCAAGCAATATGCGCGCAGAATCTCCCTGAGCATTTATGAGCGTGGGCTCGTTCATCAGATAGTAGATTGTCGCATAAGCCAGATTTTTCTGAAAATAAGAATTTTGATCCTTAAAAGAATTGTGGGTAAAGGTAGCAAGTCGTTCCAGTGCCTCCTGGTACTTCCGCTCTAGTCTGTAAATCAAAAGCCAAAAATCATCAGCAATGGGGCTTTGCGGAAGCTTTTCCAGAACAGCCCGTGCCTCTTTCGTGTTCCCCTTCCAGAGAAGATAATTCCAGGCTTTATTAAGTCGAGCTGAATGATAATCCGGATTTATCGAGAGAGCACGATCATACCACTCCTCTGCCTCCTTGTATCTGCGCATACGAGTATAAGATATACCCTGTTCATTGGCTATAATAGAAGAACGCGGGTTGAGTTCAAAGGCCTTTTCTACCGTCTTTACGGATTGTTCCCACCTACCCTGACGCCGCTGGATCCAACCAATCAATACCGGAGAAAAGTTTGGTCGCGCTTTCTGGACCCTCATGAGCAATTCCAGGGCACGGTCGTAGTCCAGGAAACCCCGGTAGTAGTAAAACGCTAGAGCATTAAATGCCTCGGGCATGTCAGGTTGTAGACGAAGTGCTTCATCAACGGCCGTCTTGGACTTAGCTAGTCGCTCTTCGGTTTTGTCATATCCACTGAAATACTCCCAGGAATGGACAAAAGATAGCGAAACATAAGCTAGGGCGAAATCCGGGTCTAACTCGACCGCTTTTTCAAACATCTGCACTGCAATTTCAAATTCTTGGTGATCATCATATAACCATCCGCGTTCATTATGATCTATTCCCCGCAGGTAATAGTCGTAAGCCTCGGAGTTATCGGTTGGCTTGGTTCGCAAAGCCCTACGCTCTGGTTCAAGCAATTTGATGTCCAATGCCTGTGCGACCTGCTCAGCAATGTCGGTTTGAACCTGGAAGATGTCGGCTATGTCCTTGTCGTAAACACTTGACCATAAGTGAGTAGCATCGGATACCTTTATAAGCTGGGGAGTGATGCGCACCCGACTTAGACCCTCAGGGGAATGCTGCCAACGAACGGTACCCTCCAGGACATAGTCAACTTCTAGTTCCTTACCGATCTGCTGGATGGTTTTATCTGTATTCTTGTATTGTCTGGCGCTTGTGCGAGCGATAACCCCCAGCCCATGGATTGCAGAAAGACGGGCTGTAGTCTCCTCGGTGATGCCGTCGGCGAAATACTCGTCCTCAGACGAGCTTAAATTCTCGAAGGGCAATACCACCAACATTTTTCTTTGGGACACAAGCTCCTTTTCAATTGGGATGAAATAGCGTAATGTGATTCCAACAGCAAGCGCCACGACAAGAACCAGCCCACCAACCCAAAACCATCGTCGGGCCCGTCTTCTAACCGCCCTCAACGGGGCTGCTGGTCGATTTCGTGTAGTCGGAGCAGCCGTTATACGCTGAAGATGACGTAAATCAGCTACAAGATCTCCTGCAGTCTGGTATCGCTCGGCCGGATTCTTCTCGATGCACTTCTTGACGATTCGCTCAAGCTCCAAAGGTACTTCGGTTCTTAAACCCGTCACTGTCTCTGGCTCTTCATTCAAAATAGAATAGATTACTGCCTGTTCATAATCGCCTTTAAATGGTAATTGTCCGGTAACCATCTCATACAGTACAGTACCCAGTGACCAAATATCTGTTCTGTGATCAACATCCTCTCCACGCGTCTGCTCAGGTGACATATAGGCTGCTGTACCTGTTGTGGTGCCAGTTTTGGTAAGCCTTGCTTGTCCGGCTAATTTCGCAAGACCAAAATCCAAAATCTTCGCAATCCCATCCTTGGTAATCATTATATTAGCCGGTTTGATATCTCTATGCACAATGTCACGTTCATATGCTCTGGCGAGACCTTGAGCAACTTGTATGGCAATTTCAATAGCTTCCTTAATTTTGACAGGACCACTCTTGATCTTTTGATTCAACGTCTTACCTTCATAGTAATCCATGCATATGAACATTTGTCCTTCATCGGTTTCATCAATCTCATGAATAGTACAAATGTTATTGTGTTGAAGAGCTGATGCTGCTTGAGCTTCCTGGATGAATCGAGACTTTGCCTCTGGATCGAGACTAAATGCTGGGGGAAGAAATTTTAGGGCAACGGTGCGTTTTAGCTTCGTGTCCTCTGCTTTATAGACTACGCCCATTCCGCCCTCGCCGAGTTTTTCGAGTATACGATAATGTGAAATTACTTTCCCATTTGGGATCGCCATATTAATACCTTATAGGTTATCGAGAGCTATTCCTGCCATGGACGGGTCCACCTACATGCGGAAAGTGGGAAATTGTTTTCCCAGCATATACGCCGTCTTTTTGGTGGATCATAATGTTTCTCTTTTTATTACTACCAGTGTAATATCATCCATCTGTGGAGCATCTCCAGTATGAAGTTTTACCGCTGCTATGATTTTCTCAATCAGCGTACTTGCGAGTTCATCCCTGTGCTTCATTGTAACCTCTACCAGTCTATTCTCACCGAATTCCTCCTCGTCGGCATTCATAGCTTCAGTGATGCCATCGGAGTACACTAACAACAGGTCTCCCGGACTAAATGGAATCACCTGTTCTTTAAAAATAAAGTTTTCTAGGAAACCAAGAACAGTGCCACCGGTCTCCAATCGGCGAGGTTCTTTGTCTCCTGAGAAAAGAAATGGATAATCATGACCAGCATTAGAGTAGTATAATTCGTTTTTCTGGGTATTCAGTATTCCATAAAACAGGGTGGCAAACTTTTGAACGTCAGTGCTTTGAAAGAGGAGTTTATTTGACCGTTGGAGACAATCTTTGCAAGAGGTACTAAAGAGAGTCTGTCCTCGAAGTGTTGCCTGAAGGTTTGCCATCAACATCGCTGCTGGCATTCCTTTCCCTGAGATATCACCCAGACATATTGCCAGATGATGGTCATCGATGCGAATAAAATCATAATAATCTCCCCCAACCTCTTTAGCTGGAATACTTTTTCCAGCAATGTCATATCCAGCAATTTGAGGATTTTCCTTTGGCAACAAGTTAATCTGAATTTCATAGGCTACTTTCAGTTCCTCTTCCATACGCAGGAGGATCTGTTCTTCTTCATACAAACGGGCGTTTTCAATAACCTGTGCCGATTGGCTGGCAATAATACACATCAGCCGCTGATCTTCAACGGTAAAACCTTCTTTCGCCTGCTTATTGAAGATATTTAGCACCCCTATCATACGACCTTTCAAGCATAAAGGGACACTCAGAAGCGATTTAATATTAAAATCCTTTCGATAAGCTATACTGAAGCGTTGATCCTTCTGAAAGTCGTTGATGACCAGAGGTTTTTGGTTCTTTAACATCCACCCTGACAGTTGGATGCCAAAGTGGTAGGGGACCACATCAACTTTCGAGTCTACCTTACGTACCATAGTTTGGAAAGGCTTATCCGGTTTTTTCTCATCGAGAAGCATTATCGATCCCTGTTCCACTTTCAAATGTTTGATACACTTTTGGATGATCAGTTCCACTACCTGGTTTAGTTCTCTCGCGGAGCTTACTGCAGTAGCTATTTCATTCAAAATAGAAAGTTCCTGAACAGCAGCACGCAGCCGATGTACTTCATGAGGATCTATTGTCATGATCTGATTAATGCTTTTTAGTCAAGGTCGATATTCCTCAGCCTGTTTCATAGCTCTCAATGGCTTCATCAACCGTGTCAAAGCTTTTGAACACTTTTACCAATTGTGTCGTCATTAAGACGCTGTAAATTTTACGTGTAGGGCGGGCAATCCTCAAATCACCTCCAGCATTGCATAATGAAGTATAGGAAGCAAGTAGAGCTCCCAAACCGGTACTAGCAAACCATTTCACTTTTCCCATATCTACCACAATCTTTATTTGACTCTTTTCAATGAGCTCCTTGATATAAGGATGTAAGTGAATACTTTCTGGACCATTCATCATCTTGCCAGATAATGTTAAGAGCGTGACATCTCCTTTAATAGTTTCTTTAATCCTCATTTCGCTATTCTCCTCCTTTTTTTTCTTTTTAATGTACTTAATCAGAGTAATTTCATTAATATTGTCTGGTTTTCTCTCAAAATTTACTTCATCCATTAGCGCTTTTATGAGAGGGATTCCTAAACCACCATTCTTATAAGCCATGAAGTCTTGATTAATATTAAACTGTTCAATATCATCAAATTCAAATGCTTCTCCTCTGTTCTTAATTACTGCTTTGATTGCTTTCTCATCAATTGAAACTTTTAAGTCAACGCAGGATAGTCGATTACTACTAACTCCATGACGGAAGGCATTGTGGCAGGCTTCCCCAATGGCTAATTCAACCAAGTCTGCTTCCATATCTTCAAGACCATGTTGGGTGGAAATAAAGTGAATTAACTCCTTTATTTGTTCTAAATGTTTTTCAGAACCAGAAATTGAGATTTTGTAAATTGGATTGGATGAAGTTGAAATTCTGATCATTGGTCAACTCTAATTACAGTAACAGTTATATTATCATTACCACCGCGCTCATTAGCTAAATTGACAAGCTCTTTGCAGGCATTTGTTGGGGAATGCTTCTCCACTATTCGTAGCATCTCCTCACCACCTACTTTTCCAGAAAGACCATCAGAACACAGAAGAAGCACATCACCGTTCTCAAGTTTTTCACTCGAAATATCAGGTTGTATATTTCCACTTCCCACCGCTTGTAAAATTAAGTTCTTATTAGGGTGAACCTCAGCTATATCATTGGTGATAATACCCTTATCCACCATCTGCTGTACCAATGAATGATCCTTAGTAATCTGACGCCATGTTCCCTGCCTGAACAGGTAAATTCTACTATCACCAACGTGGGCAAAATGTGCAATACTGTCCTTAATTAAAACTGCCACGATAGTGGCCCCCATTCCTTTGAAGTTTTGGTCCTCAGCAGCCTTAAATATTATCTTTTGATTAGTATCTAAAATTGCTGACCGGAGAAATAGTGACGGATTTAAAACCGGCTTTAACTTAAATGATTCACAAATGATATTGACAGTCATCCGTGAAGCCGTTTTGCCACCGCGGTGTCCTCCCATTCCATCAGCTACTATAAAAAGGTACCCCCAAGAAGTTATTTCAGAGCCAAAGTAGTCCTGATTTGTTTCCCGGACCTTCCCTTTGTCAGAATAATTACCGTCTAAAAGTTTCAATTTTTACACCTACATCAATTCCACATAGTATTTACCGGCTTTTCACATAGCAATATAATCTTGAGTGATAACATTTTGCAATAAAAAAATTAAGAAAAATGACAAATTTTAACATTGTAGATTAAATAATAAATACGTTTCAAATGATGCACTATGTTTTAAAATGAATGGTATGTAAATACTATACTGAATGATATATTGTCTTTTTACTCGTAAAAATTGCGATCGGTAATGGGAGAGGGAGAATTCTTCTGGTAAAGGTGGTCTTTATTTCTCATCAGAATCAATACTGACAGGGGTAAATTGTAGAATGTATAGGCCTGAACACACACTTGCCACATACGCATAGCTATAAACGTCACAGGCCTCCCCAGGAGTTTCATAGTATCCCACTTCATAAGGATTCGATGGTGTGGAGACATCTATGATACGAAGCCCTACATCGATTGATTGGAGGAGGGTTTTTCTATTATGTATACAGTTTACGTTATGCGGAGCAGTGAAGGCTTTATTTATCCGGTTCATTAATTAGTTAGAAAGCCTGAACATTTGATTCCGTTAGGTTTAGGTCACTCTAATTTTCTGCGTGATTAATCAGAGCTTCCAGGTAGCGTGATTTCACCTGTTGGCTTGCAAGGGCCTGTTTGAACGGAGGAAGTTTTAGAATTACGCCTAAAACTCCAGCCATGGCTCGATGACTCCATAAGACCTGATTGTCAAAAATCAGGTTCTGCAACTTACCCCGTTCAATGGCCATCAACACCACCCTGTGTGTGCCATTCAGGGGGGTAATAACTCTACTTGGTCGAGATTTCAGGTGAATACTGTTCTTTGTGCAAGTCCTAACGCAAACACCGCATCCCAGACAGAGATCTTCATCCAACTTCGCCACTTTCATTTTGGGCTTGGCTGGGTTGTTCGATGAAACCAATGTCATTGCTTCTACCGGGCAGGCGGTCACACACTTGCCACATCCGTTGCAATCAGATTCGGACACAATAGGGATAAAGTTGGTTGTATGGACAGGGTTGAGAATTGCAAAACGTCTGGCAACGATCATCGCCTCGCAGCAGCACCCACAGCAGTTGCAAATGAAATTAACTTTCTCTCTTACATTTTCACCGAACTGAACCAGTTTTTGTTCATAAGCTTCCTGCAATAAATCAAGACATTCTTCCTTCTCTATCGAACGGGCACAACCGTACTTAATAAGCGACGCTGCTGTGTTGTTAAATGTCATGCATATTTCCTGCGGTGCATTGCAGGCTCTGCCCATATGATGCATCTTGTGACGGCAATAACAGATCCCAACACCCCGGTAAGTAGCATTATTTATGACTTCAGTCGCTCGCTCGTAATCCAGAACATACAGTGCATTTTCTTCGGACAAGGCAGGTTCATGGACAAAGGTACGCCCCAACTGAGTTTGGCCCTGGGTGAATAGCTCCCTGATGAAATCTTCTTCCACATTTATGTATTCATAAAACAGTTCACTTAATACCTTCTGATCAATGTCATTTCGCACACGCATTAAGGAGAACTCGAAAAACCCCGCCATCGGAGGCGGCAGAGCATAAACGGACTCCCCATTCTGTTCGATGTCAACCAGGATAGCGCGACCAGCCAATTCATCCAGCACCTTTTGAGTGCTAGTCAGATCCATTTTCCAGATACGGCTGGCTTTTTTCGCTGTGAAGGATTTGATAGGCATGAGTGAAACCAGTTTGGCCTCTTTCTCACTAAAAAGCATTTTCAAGATTTTGAATAATAGTTCAGAAGAGGGTGCGCCCTGAGGATAACGATTCAATCTGTCTGCTAGATTGGAATAACTGGATTTGATTGTGCTATGAGCCATGGTTTTATTTTTGTCTTTCTAACAGTCAATGCGTGAGATACGCCGGTTTTCGAAGCGATTTCATTTGGTAATTCTTAGCTGTTTTGAAAATAGCTCATACTCTTAAATCGTTGAACAGCTCAAGACGTTATCTCCACGCAATGATTCCACTGCTTGCACTCTGACGCCGAATTAAAGATTTTCGAATATCGTTATTTTATTTATATGGCGTCAAGTGCGAAGCAGTTTCGTTATGCATCTTTTTCATTATTCATTTTCTTCCTCTAACAAGTCAGTAAGAAGTTTTCTAACATCCATATAATCCAAATTTCTCAACAGAAATGAGGAATCAATATAATAGTTAGAAAGCTTCTTCCAATATAATCCACTTTGTAGCCTGTCTAAGAATTCTCGAATTTTATACCTTATAACCTTGTTGTCGGGATTGGAGATTCCTGTCACATCACCGATCTTGCTTCGATAGTCGATGATAACTCGACTAAATTGCTTTGGTACTCGCTTACCTCTAAAAAACCAAAGATCCGCCTTGATTTGCATTTCTTCTGCATAAAATTCAATCCATCCAATAATGCGGTTGTATTTCCAAGAGATCTTCCGAGGATTAATAGGAGGTGGATTATCGCACAAGTATTGTTCATAACTACTATCGTAATTAAATCCATTCTTCTTTTCTTGTTCAATCCTGCGATCCCGAATTTTAGTTAAGTACTCGTGATATTTTTCGAGTTGTTCTCGATAGATTGGAACACGAAAGATTAAATTATCCTTACGCGACATAGTATTTAAAAATTAAAAATGGTTTTGAATGTTCTAAACTCTGAAATCATCGAATAGCTCAAGGCGATATCTCCACGCGAGTTATTTGTTCATTAGTCGTAACATTTGCTTTATTGTGGTGAAAAACTAATATACCCGATTAGTAATGATTTATTTTCATCATAATTGAATAATAGGCGTATTAAAAAACACGCTTCACCATCACCATATCCATTAGGAATTGAGAATTAAACAAGAATTCTAATAATATCATCAGGATCACCAATATCTGATAAATTTATTTTTGAAATGTCTTTTGTACGTGATAATGTTATTTGATATGGTGCTTCAGTAGTGGCATTTAAATAATAACCTGAACCGGCTCCTATTTGCTGAATAGCTACGGTTTCGGCTTCAACACTTGTAATATGTGCAGTTTTCATACCTATATTCCGAAATCTAAAATCTAAAATTGCAGGTGTACAAAAGGGAATATCAAACTCTATAAATTCTTTAGGTTTAAATTTCATATTACATTCTATAGGTTCAAATTCATAGAATTTAAGACGTTTCGATTCAATTATCGCTCTTTTTAATATTTCATTGCTTTTCCAGTATAAACGAGAATTAGAAATGTCAAACCATCTCCAAATAAAAGATAAATATTTTTTTTCAAATACATTTTCATATTTATTATACAGAGTTTGAAGTTTATTCTTAATGATATAATCATAATAGAATCTTCCATATTTCATTCGATCTAATTGTTCTTTTTTATTGGCAAAGTTTTCAATTGAGTTCTGTAAATATGGTATTGTAGAATTATTTAAATCCTGATTTAATACATTGCTCTTATAGTATTGTTGTACTTTATTGATTGCTTTATTTAGTTCTTTCACTGAGTAAAAAGTTTTTTTCCAAGACTTTTCATAAGCATCTATATATTCAAGTTTGAGTTTAGCAGGACGAAATTTCCTTTTGTATATGTAAATTGGTATTGCTATTGCGATTATTGGAATAAAAATATATGCAATAAATAAAGTAATATTATCCATTATTTCACAACTTTACTATTGATTAGAATATATCCTATGATTATATGACATAATTCACAATTTCAATGTTTCTCATCAGAGAAATTTTTAGTGATAAGAACTTTTAAATAAAACTTTCTTCATAATTTTAATTTACTTATTGACAATCCTATTTTCAAGACTTAATGCAGCCACCTCTTGATATATTACTAAGGAGAGCGTATAATGGATTACATCGTCTTGAATATCGAACAAGGAATTCTGAATGTTGATTTTTGAAGTAAAATTCAATATTCGCTAATCGATGTTCCCTGCCTGACGGCAGGCAGGCTTGTTCATTATTAAACGATTCTAAAGGATTTTAATGGATTACATCATAGACAATAAAAATAGGATAAAACTGAAGATAAATTCACTGTAAAATGCAATTAATAAATAGCCCCCATTAGTAACTCCCGGATTTTCTTTTTCTTATTCCATTGACATCCAACAGATTAAAGTGTTTTTACACTCTGAACGGCGAACACTGAACCTGTGAACGCCTACAATAATTTTTATACTTATCACTCAAACCGATACTGAATTCCAGTAGATAAAAACCACTTATCATAATAGATCCCGATATATCTGGTTTCATTCCTCATGAGTGCTAATTTCCCTGTCATTGATAACTTACCGATAACCGGTCTTTCCCAACCGAGGAAAAATTGATTCTGTACGTTTTGCTCCGGGTCAGGGTTGTAATACATCAGATGTTCAGTCGGATCATCTGTATATTGTTTTAACTGGACTTGTGTAATGACTTGAATTATTGTTTTGAATATTTTTCTTGTTGCATAAAGTTGGAGTGAGAGGTTATAAAATGATGAGTAATCACTATTGGAATCAGTAAAAAGAAGTCTGCAATTGGCTCCTGCTATCATTTTCTTTCTGTATTCCACACCGATTTGGGTAGATAATATTTTGTCCTTCTGAAAAGGTAGATTAGAGGTTTCATCGCTATCTCCTTCATGAAAGATCGTACGATTAAGATAGCGGGCTTCAGTATAATCAAGTTTCCAGTTTAGTATAGTGTACGGGTTTAGAGAATGAAGAAGTTCCAGAATAATTCCTTTTTGTTCGGAATTGAATAGTTTAAATGACTCGTAATAATTATTACGATAATATAATCCGATTTGTGAGATCGTTTTAGCCTTTTTGTATCCTAATCTTCCGTTAATTTCGCCATTTAGATAATCTCCATTATTGTTTATCCATATTTTATTAAAAAGATTGATGTGAATTGAGAAGAATAATGAAGGTGAAAAATCATGCTTATTTCGAAGGTTAAAGGTATTTGTTACTTTTTTCTCTCTGGGATTGTTCTGATATACAGCAAAATTCCCTATCCAGTCTATCAATAAAAATTTTTTACTTTTAGTTTTTGTATAATTTAATCCACACCAGAATTGACCGTTATTATCGAGAACTTCTTTTTCACTGTCTTCGAAGATATTACTTTCTTGTGCAAATTCTGATTTAAGAAAAAATGAGAAAGATTTTATTATTTCTGCTTCTAAAGAACTGCAGAATAGAAAGACATGTAAATAAAAAATTGTTAAGAATATATTTTTCGTTTTTTTAGTATTCAATATAAGTGGTTGTTAGTTACTTAAGTTTTGAGTATAAATGAATTTTTAAAATTCAACGTGTGGTGATTTTTAAATAATTCTTTAGCATCTTATCCGCTAACTGGCTGATATCTTCGACATATTAATATGACTTATTTTTCATTCCAAGTTGATTAGAAATGTTCTTTCCCTTTTCTATCTCTTGAATAGTCTCGCCTATTTGTTCAATGACTCCTTCAAGATTCTCATATATATCTGTGTTTATGTACCTTAGAAAATGAATACCGTAAGTCTCTATATACTTCTGTCTATCATTGTCTTTTGTTTTTGATCCTGGTTGAAAATGACTCGTACCATCAACTTCAATAGCTAATTTTAATTTTGGACAGTAGAAATCAATTACATAAGAGCTAACACTATACTGCCTTCGAAATTTACAACCATAAACTTGTTTTCCTTTGAGTTTTGACCATAATATAATTTCAGCTTCTGTCATATTTCTTCTTAGATATTTTCTTCTTTTTGTTTCTTTTTTTCTATTAAAAACTTTAGTCATTAGTTTTTACTTTTTATACTACCACCCCTCAATCCCCTCCTTGGCAAGGAGGGGAAAAAGGGGTGGTTAATACATTTACAAAATCAAAAAACATCTTTTTAAATTACTTTCCCTTCTTCCCTTTCTGGTAGCTGCCGGTGGAAAAAGAGGTGGTTAATGCTTGTTAAAATCAATTGTTAAAAATAGATTTTTTCTGCAAAACTTGAGTTAATTATTCATACTAGCTGTAACAGGACTGCTTATCGATTGAATTCTTTAATTTCCTTGATTGTCTGTAAATAAGAAGTACGAATAGAATCCAGATGTGCTATATAATTAGGTAAATTAGTGGATGGGATATTTTGAAATAAAAACAGGTATTCAGTATACAAGTTAGTCATCGGCGTTTCTGATTGTAAAAGCCCTTTATTGTTTGATAGTTCAGCATAGTTTGCAAAGTCACTTTCGTATGCTATAGAGGGTCCCCAGGAACGACCGTTTTCTTCAAAAGTATTGGTGGAATATACATTCGATTCTCCTGATAAAGCTGTCATTTCTGTACTGAACTGAGACAGCCTTTTTCGAAGCAATTCTTCTTCTTTTACAGCATCTATTATTAGTTCAATTTGATTAATTTTATTTTCGAGGATTTTTATTAAGTCCTCCTGTATGACTTTTTTCTGTTTTTGATTTATGAAAAGAGATAAAAACGTGTCGTCTTCGGGAAGGATATTTTGAGTATACAGAGTAAAATATTTTTGACTGTTTAACAACCAGTCTCTTCTTTGCTTGAGTTCAAGTAAATATAGAAGATTGTTTTTTCTTTTTGTTGAATCTGCCCTGTTTTCCAGTTCAGAAATGGTTGAATCAATTTCAATAGTCAGGACGATATAATACTTCTCAAATATCTGATTTGCGCTGGATTTTAATTCAAGCAATTTTTGATAAAATGATATTACATTTTGGTTTAATTCTGCTTTTTTTTCAGTTATCTTTACTAATTTTCTGCGGTTGAACCAGCTGGGATTATTTTGAGATTCTAATTTATTAGTTTCAATATTTAATTTCTGCAGAGCATTTTCCGGTGTAGAATGCTGTTTTTTGAGTTTGATGATTTCGCTGATATTGTGAATAAGTTTATTGTGATATTCTTGAATTGCACTACTGCTGAATGCTATTCCTACAATTAATGCGAAATTGAACCCGAAGACTATAAGTAGTTGATATTTGTCTGCCTGCCGAAGCCCGCCTTCCAAAGTACTTGTACGGCGGATAGACCTCGGCGCAGGCTGGGATTTTTTTCTCATTTGTTTTATCACTGGATTATGGACGAATAATCTCCAATTAAAAATCTATTCCTTGTGATCTCTGCGTTCTCTAGGGTGAATTTTTTATAAATATTCTTCCTCTCTAACATCATATTTTTCCATTTTGTAATAAAGAGTACTTGTCTTGATGTTTAATTTTTTAGCAGCGCGTTGCTTTACGCCATTTGTTTCATGCAATGCGTTGATTATCATTTCTCGTTCCATTTTGCTTAGAGTTTGTATCAGATCTCCGTCCGGGATTTGAAATGAATCTTCTTTTATATTATCTATATCTGTAAAAGTAAAAAGTGAATCAGTAAAAACATCCTCATCAATGAAAACAAGAGCGCGTTCAATGAAATTTTCTAACTCTCTAATATTTCCGGGCCAGGAATAT
This sequence comes from Fidelibacterota bacterium, assembly GCA_016782645.1. GTDB lineage: Bacteria > Fidelibacterota > UBA2242 > UBA2242 > UBA2242 > BS750m-G69. Next base: position 14,347 of record JADHYC010000003.1, read on the forward strand.
GCCTGGAGCTTTCGAATGACACTTGCTGTCACTTGGGGAATATTACGATTGAGTTTTTTCGATTTTATTTTAAGTATGAAATCGAGCAATAATGGAATGTCCTCTTTTCTGTTACGTAGAGGGGGGATATGTATTGGAATTACGTTAAGTCTATAAAACAGGTCGGAGCGGAAGAATTTTTCTTTTACTGTCTGCTTTAAATCTTTATTTGTTGCAGCAATTAACCGGAAATCGCTTTTAATATATTTTTCGCCACCTACTCTTTGAAAGCGTTTATTTTGCAATACTCTTAGTAATTTTACTTGAAGGGCAGGGGACATCTCTCCGATTTCATCCAGAAAAAGTGTTCCATTGTCGCTTTGTTCAAATTTACCGATATGAACTTTCATGGCTCCTGTGAATGCACCTTTTTCGTGCCCAAAGAGTTCACTCTCTAAAAGATTTTCATTTAATGCTCCGCAATTAACGGCTATAAATGGTCTGTCCTTACCAAAGCTTTCGTTATGAATAGTATAAGCGACAAGCTCTTTCCCGGTTCCACTTTCACCTGTGATCAATATAGAGCTATCAATGTTTGCTACTTTTGAGATTTGCGCTTTTATTTTTTTTATAGACTCTGAAATCCCAATTAAGAGTGGTACCTCAATAGGTGCCGCTTTTATTTCCTGTTTTAATGCCCATCGTTCATAAACTGCTGCTACTTTCTTTCTTAGCTCGGCTATTGAAAAAGGTTTTGTTATAAAATCTTCAGCACCATGTTTCATCGAATCAACTGCAATATCTACTGTTGCATAAGCAGTGATTAAGATAACGTCGGTTGCCAGATTTTGCTTTTGAATTGTTTTAAATAATTCAATTCCGTCTATTTTTGGCATTTTTATATCAGTAATTACCAGATGAAATAAAGATGATTCAAATTTATCCAATCCTTCTTTACCATCAACCGCTGAATCAACAAAATATCCTTCTTTTTTCAGAGATGTAACGATACCTTCTCTCATTGATTGGTTATCTTCGACGGCTAAGATTCGATATTTTTTCTTTAGATCACTCATATTAACTCTTCGGTAAAATTAAGACAAACTCCGTGCCGTTCTCATCAGAGCGAACAAGATAAATATTTCCCCCGTGCTGCTCGACGATAGATTTAGTGATGGTCAGCCCTAAACCGACGCCACTCGCCTTGGTGCTGAAGAAAGCATCAAAAATCTGAGACTGGATTTCTTGTGGGATAGATTTGCCTTTATTACGAAAATGTATTTTTAACTCTGTTTTGCAATTTATTATTTTTACTTCAATATTGTTAGAACTATCAGATGCCTCAATGCTGTTTTTTAACAAATTGTAGAAGGCATGCCGCATTTTTCCAGGATGGATGTTTGTCTTTCCATTACCAACAATAGAAATATTACGGTTGGGAAATTCACTCTGAATTTGTGATACAGACTCTTGGAGGATTTGCCTTATGTCGGTAAAAATAGTGTTATGTTCAATTGGTCGGGCATAAGTTAAAAATGATTCAACGATTTCCGAAAGATGTTTTACTTCTCTCGAAATGGCTTTTGTATACTTTGCAATTTTAGAAGAGTGTTCCGATTCTTCTAACAACAAGTCTGCATTTACTTGCATTCCGCCAAGAGGATTTCTAATCTCATGCGCTACTGAAGCGATTAGCTGTTTGTTTTCTTTTTCTCTTTGATCAATTTCAGATTGCATTTTTTGCATGGTTTTACCAAGGAATCCTATTTCATCATTACGATTCTCAAGTGAAAATGATCTACCGCGTCCTTTTCCAATTTCAGAAGCAAATTGAGTGAGTTTATATAGAGGGTGAGTTAAAGTTTGAGATAGTATTAGCGATATAACAATACTTATTAAAAGAACTATTCCTCCAATGGTGAAGATTTGTCGACGAAGTTTTGCAGTTTCCTGAAAAAAATCAGCATTAGCATCAATGGCTAAAATAGTAGTAGAACTGTCAGGAAAAGAAACCGGACAGAAGACAGATTTGTAATGATTTCCTGATCTGTCGGAGAATAGAGGTGAACTAACTGTTTTGCCTTCTAATGCTTGAGAGATTTCCCTTTTGTGAAGCATAACGGATTTGACTGCGCTTTCTTCCTTTCCTACAGATAGAATAATAATTCCTGATTCCTGAATAATATAGATTGTATTAGCGGAAAATTGTAATAAATGTCGGCTAAAGAATTGCTTCAGTGAATCTTTTACAATAAGCGATTCGGGATATTTGTTTAGGAATTCAATCAGGGAAAAGTCTAACTTTTTTCTGAAGAGAGTAATATTAGATTTCATGTGCTGAGATAACTGTTTTTCCAATGCTTGCCTAGTCTGCCAGTAAATCGGTACCGACAAAGATAGAATAACCAGTATAACAAGTGAGCCGGTAACTAAAGCAATTTTCCAGGATAATTTTTTCATTTCACCATAAGTTAATGATATATTTTTATTTATAAAAAAATAAGAGTTTGGAAATTATTAATAATGAGCCGTGCAAAAATCTTTCTTTTTCATTTTGAAATGGATTAAATTTGTGACCATTTGAAATTAATAGAGTATTCATGAAAATTGGAATCCGAAGAGAAGACAAGAACGAGTGGGAGGGAAGAGTTCCCATAATTCCTGAACATGTAAAAGAACTATATCAAAAGTATGATATTAAATTTGTTGTTCAACCGTCAAGTATTCGAGCATTTAGTGTTGAAGAATATCGTCAAGCAGGTGCAATAATTCAGGAAGATCTTTCAGAATGTTCGATCATTTTGGCTATAAAAGAGATACAGGAAGATTTTTTCATTCAAAATAAAGTTTACGTATTTTTTTCACATACGATTAAAGGTCAACAACATAACATGCCTATGCTTAAACGCATGATGGAACTTAAAGATACGCTCATTGATTATGAACGAATTGTTGATGATAAAGGAAAGCGTATTGTTTTTTTTGGTCGTTTTGCCGGGATTGCGGGGATGATTGACGTATTTTGGGCTTTTGGTCAGCGTCTGGAGTGGGAAGGTTATAAAACTCCCTTTAGTAAATTAAAACAAGCGCTTAATTATTCAGGTTTGGATGAAGTTAAGTCTGTTTATAAAGGGATTGGGAAGGTTATCAAGAAGGAGGGCTTGCCAAAGGATATTATTCCATTAATAGTTGGTTTTGCCGGATATGGTAATGTTTCCAGAGGTGCCCAGGAAATGTTTGACCTGTTTCCTCATAAAAAAATAGAACCGAAACATTTAAAAGATTTCATGAAAAAACGCAATTTCTCAAGTCATCATTTATATAAAGTGATTTTTAAAGAAAAAGATATGGTACAACCTACTGATTCATCAATTTCATTTACTCTGCAAGATTATTATCATCATCCTGAAAAATATACTTCAAAGTTTGAAGATTACCTCCCTCATTTGAAAGTTTTAGTGAATGCGATTTACTGGGACAAGATGTACCCGAAGCTTGTCACAAAAAAGTATTTAAAAACTATTTATGAAGCAGGGAAAACGCTGCCTTTGAGAGTGATTGGTGATATAAGCTGCGATGTTGAAGGTTCGATTGAATGTAATTTAGCGACTACAAATTCAGGTAACCCTGTGTATATTTATGATCCATTAAATCAAACCATAAGATATGGGGTAGAAGGTAATGGTTCTGTTATATTGGCAATTGATAATCTTCCTTGTGAATTACCTAAAGAGTCATCATCGATTTTCAGTGGTGTTTTGGAACACTTTATACCTCGATTGGTAGAAGTTGATTTTTCAGTACCTTTTGAGAAAGTTAATATTCACCCAGAGATCAAACGTGCTACTATTTTGTATAAAGGGGAGTTAACACCTGATTACAAATATTTATTGGAGTATTTGAATATATCTAAATAATTATTTGAGTAGTTAATTAGATACAATAATTTCTATTTCTTTTTGATTAACAAGAAATCGTTTTAAATATTATTGGAAGAGGAGATGAAAATGAAGAATGTTTTGGTTTTAGGTGCTGGTCTTGTTTCAAGACCATTAGTAAGGTATTTGTTAGATGAGCCGGAATTCCATGTAAAAGTTGCGAGCCGGACTGTTAGTAAAGCTGAAAAGTTGATTCAAGGACATCCGAGAGGTAACGCACAGGCATTAAATGTAAAGGATACTGAACAATTAAGAGATTTAATTAAAGAATGTGATATAGCAATCAGCCTTTTACCCTATACCTATCATGTAAAAGTTGCTGAGATGTGTATTGAATTCAAAAAGAACATGGTAACAACTTCTTATATTAGTGCTCCAATGAAAATATTAGATGAAAATGCACGTAAGGCGAATGTATTAATTCTGAATGAAATTGGTGTAGATCCAGGAATTGATCACATGTCTGCAATGAGAATTATTCACAAAGTCGAAAATAGTGGCGGAAAGGTTGTTAGCTTTCGTTCCTATTGTGGTGGTTTACCGGCGCCTGAAGCTAATACAAATCCTTTCGGATATAAATTTAGTTGGAGTCCGCGTGGTGTTTTAATGGCAGGTAGAAATGATGCGAAGTATCTGGAGAATGGTAAGGTAATAGAGATTCCTGGGAAGGAACTCTTCAAACATCATTGGCCATTGGAGATCGAAGATGAGGGATTGTTTGAAACTTACCCGAATAGGGATTCCATACCATATATTGAGACTTATGGACTTAAATATGCTCACACAATGTTTCGAGGAACGATAAGAAACATCGGTTGGTGTGATACACTTTATTGCATTGCCAAATTAGGTCTGCTTAATGATGCTGGAAGGGATGATCTGAAAGGCATAACATTCGATGATTTGATAGGGAAATTAGTAAATACTAGAGAAGGAATATCTACACATGAAGCAACTGAAAAGTTCCTTGGTGATGATGCTACTGAAAGAGTTTTCGATATGCTCGACTGGTTAGGATTATTTAGCAGTGAAACCCTTCCTGATGAAAATAATCTTCTTGATGTTATGACTGATAAGTTTCTTAAGAAGATGTCTTATGAAAAAAATGAACGCGATATGATTGTTCTCTTTCATGATTTTATTGCTGAATGGTCGGATAAGAAAAAAAGAATCACTTCAACATTAATAGATTTTGGAATTCCCGATAGCGATTCTTCAATGGCTCGCACAGTTAGTCTTCCGGCAGCTATTGCTACAAAGATGATCCTAAAGGGGAAAATTGATGTCACTGGTGTTCATGCTCCTGTTTTATCAGAAATTTATAACCCTGTTTTGGATGAGCTCGAGACGATGAATATCGTCTGTAAAGAGAAAGAGTATTCTCTATAAACTTTTGATACTTCATAAACCTGTTTTATCCCGACGAATGGCAGGGCAAACGGATTTTTATAGTTGAATTGTAGCTGCGAATTGTCAAGTTCGTAGGTTGTGTCTTTCAGCTGACGGATTCGACGTTACGTGAATAAAACCCATTTAGTTCCGCTATTTGTTGGGGAAGGAAACTGATTTAGTTCAGTTAAGAACAAACCGATTTTTCCGAAGGTGTGTCTATGATGCACGAAGACCAATTGGTTTTTATTATCTTGTTCAGCTATTTTGTAAGATTATTCGTGATGGGATAAAAGCGCAATTCCTCAACTGCTATGAATGAGCCTTAAAGTACTCCTTCCCAATCTATATCGAGCAATCATTCCTAAATCCCAGCCTGGGAATGGAAAATGGAATACGAAAGATAAAACTGATTTCAGAGCGCCAGGATTGGCTTTATTCAAGTGCGAGGAGTTTTTAATAGAGAGAATGTTTTTAAAGTTGGAGAGATAGAGTTGTAGGTTTGCGGTGTTAGCGTTATCAAGCTGGGGCTTGGGAATGAAAATATTGTGCTATGTCTTGGGAACAAGATTATTATGCCGGAACTTAGGAACAAGGAAGAGAAAAGAGTCGGGGCTTGTGTCAAAGACATCTCTCCGAGAGGAACGAGATGTGTCACCGTACCTAGAATATTTCTTATGTAGTCCTCCATGACTTCTTTCTTTAAAACGTATCTGAATATTAATATTTCTTCAACATGTCTCCCCTGCGAAACGGTGTGTTTGTAGAAAACAGAATAGTGATATTCAAGGTAATAATAACCTTCTAAGAACGACCTGTCAAATAAAATTTTATTGTAAAAGTGTACATTTAGATTATTTTATAAGTGTGTATGGTCTAATATTTTTTAATAAAATAAAAAGAGGAGGCTCAGATGAGTAAAACGTTTTTATTTTTTACATTAATTTTGATAGCGCTATTTTTTATGCTGGGATGTACACAGGAAGTGAAGCAAGCCGAAGCTCCGCTTATTCCAATGGAGGACTTTTTTAAAAATCCCCAAAAAATAGCATTTCAACTCTCGCCCAACGGTGAATATTTAGCATTTCTACAACCGTGGGAAAATCGTTTGAATGTGCATGTCCAAAAGATTGGTGAGGATAAAGCGGTGCGAGTAACTGATGCCACAGAGCGTGATATTGCAGGATATTTTTGGGCAAATAATAACCGTTTAGCCTTTGTTAAAGATAAGGGAGGTGATGAGAACTATAAACTTTACGCCGTTGATGTTGATGCTTCAAACCTCAAAGAATTAACACCATTTGAAAAAGTACGCGTTCAAATTATAGATGATCTGGAAGACAATGAAGATGAAATGATCATCGGGCTTAATAAACGGGATAAAAGGATTTTCGATGCTTATCGTATTAATATTAATACCGGGGAAATGGATGTGATTGCCCAGAATCCTGGCAATATCACTGGCTGGTTAACTGATAATGATGGTCTTTTACGTGCCGCAGTTACTGCAGATGGCGTTAATACGAGCGTACTTTATCGCGAAAAAGAATCCGATGACTTTAAAACAATCATTACCATGAGCTTTAAAGAAACATTAGCTCCATTATATTTCACTTTTGATAATAAAAATATTTATGCTGCTTCTAATTTAGGTCGAGATAAAACAACCATTGTAAAATATGACATCGCTAATGCTAAAGAATTGGAAGTTATTTATGAACATCCCGAAGTAGATGTTTACAGACTACTCAGATCCAAGAAAAGGAAAGTAATTACCGGCGTGTCTTTCTTTACAGATATGAGGCACTACTATTTTTTTGACGATATGCGCAAAGACTTGCAAAAGATATTAGAAAAGAAATTACAGGGTTATGAAGTAGTTGTTGCCAGTATGAGTAAGGATGAAAGAAAGGTATTGGTAAGAACCTATAGTGATAAGTCACGTGGCGATTACTATTATTATAATCTCGATACAAAAGAATTAAATAAGTTGGTTGAGATAAGCCCATGGCTTAATGAAAAACATCTGGCAGATATGAAGCCCATCAAGTATCAATCAAGAGATGGCTTGACCATCAATGGCTATTTAACCTTGCCAAAAGGTGTGAAAGCAAAGAATTTACCCGTAGTCGTTAATCCTCACGGTGGACCTTGGGCACGTAATCACTGGGGATTTAATCCCGAAGTACAGTTTTTAGTCAACCGCGGCTATGCTCTATTGCAGATGAACTTTAGAGGTTCTACCGGCTATGGGCGTGAATTCTGGGAAATTAGCTTCAAACAGTGGGGCAGGACAATGCAAGATGATATAACTGACGGTGTTAAATGGCTTATTAATCAGGGCATCGCTGATCCTCAACGCATAGGTATCTACGGTGGTTCATACGGTGGTTATGCTACATTAGCGGGTTTAACTTTTACTCCTGATTTATATACCTGTGGGGTTGATTATGTTGGTGTTTCAAATCTATTTACATTTATGAATACTATCCCGCCATACTGGGAACCATACCGCCAGATGTGGTACGAGATGGTTGGTGACCCCGAAAAGGATGCTGAAATGATGAAAGCAGCTTCGCCCGTTTTTCATGTTGATAAGATTAAAGCTCCTCTTTTTGTTGCCCAGGGCGCTAATGATCCACGTGTAAATAAAGATGAATCAGATCAAATGGTGGCGGCGTTGAAAAAACGAGGTATTGATGTTCCTTATATGGTCAAGGATAACGAAGGACACGGCTTTCGCAATGAAGAGAATCGCTTTGATTTCTATCGTGAAATGGAAGAATTTCTTGCGAAGCACTTAGAAGGAAGGATTTTAGAGAAAAAGGATTTGGATTAATTTGGTAAAGCCTCTAATTTAATTTTTTCATTCTTTACAGATTTTAGTGTAGTAAGTATTCCAGTTGGAAATAAATCTTATATGTTTTTAATATTGTTATGATTATTGGTTAGTGTTTTTCTTAACTTTCCGATTCACAAATTTGTTAATTCATTTGGTAAAATAGAGGAAATTATGAGTAAAAAGTATATAAAAGATTTGCAAGAAGGCGATTTAATATCAAATTATTTTGGTGTATTGATTAAGTCGCTTCGAAAGACTAAAACGGATAAGGATTATCTCGATCTAATATTAGTTGATAAAACAGGAAGGATTAATGCTAAAGTATGGGACAGGGTAGAGAATGTAAAAGATAATTTTGAGAAAGGTGATCCCGTAGCTGTTAAAGGTCTGGTCGTTTCTTTTAATGAAGAACTTCAGCTAAAAGTTGATAGTGTCAGGCGTGTTGATCCTGAATTGGATAAAAAATATGGGTTTAATTTTATGGATCTTGTGCCAACAACTGAGAAAGATATTAATCAGATGTGGGATGAAGTTCAGGAGTTCATTCAGTCAATTCAAAACCCATATTTGAAATCGGTAGTAAGTGATATTTATTTAAAATTTGGAGACTTAATAAAAATTTATCCTGCTTCAATGATACTTCATCACCCGTATCGTGGTGGATTACTCGAGCATATTCAGTCAACGAGTAATCTGGCTGTATCAATTTCTAAAAATTACCCTAATCTTGATGGAGACCTTGTTCTTACTGGAATATTGTTGCATGATATTGGGAAATTGAAAGAATTAGAACCAGATATGGCGACTTCATACACAGATGAGGGGAATTTTATTGGACATATAGTCCTTGGAAGAGACATTCTACTTGAAGCGATTTCTAAAATTGATAATTTCCCTGAGACTCTTAAACTGAAACTCGAACATATTATCCTCTCTCATCAAGGAAAATACGAGTGGCAATCACCTAAAGAACCGGAGTTTCTTGAAGCGTTGATAGTGTATTTGATTGATGAGATGGATACAAGGATCAACCAAATGAAAACTGAGATCGAGTCGGATAATACTGAGGGGGATTGGACTTCAAAGAAAAATTATTTTCATCGTCCTCTTTATAAAGGTGATTCGTAAAACCGCAGAGACGCAAGGTCGCAGAGGTTTATTATTTTATAGTAAAGAAAAAAACTATGAATAGAGAAGAATATAACAGAATTTCTAAAATTATTTTAGATAGTTGCATAACAGTTCATAAGGAAATGGGACCTGGATTACTTGAATCCGTATATGAATTGTGTTTGATGAAGGAATTTGATCTTCGCAATCTCAAAGCGAATAATCAAGTTCCAATACCCCTTATATATAAAGGATTTGAACTATCAAGAGAATTCCGAATTGATATTCTGGTTGAAAATGCTATTATTTTGGAGATTAAATCCTGTGAGAACCTGTTAGCAGTTCATAAGGACCAAATAATATCTTGTCTGAAATTAACAAAGAAAAAATTAGGCTTTTTAGTTAACTTTAATACACCCTTATTAAAAGATGGATTCAAAAGATTTGTCAATAATTTTTAATAAAAATAGAATTTCTTTGCGTCACGGCGTCTTTGCGGTTATTACAAAGATTTTTATTGAAAAATGAACAACAGAATTAAGAGTATTGCATTCATGGGGATCTTTATTGCTCTTGTATTAGGAGTAGGTTATGCTTTAGCATTGGTACCAAATGTTGAGCTAGTTACGGCAATGATTTTTCTTTCGGGTGTTCTAATGGGAATAAAAAGGGGTATCTTTGTTGGCATTATTGGGGAGTTCCTTTTTTCTGCTCTAAACCCTGTCGGATCCGGTTTGCTTTTTCCACCAATGTTAATTACTCAGGTTATATCTATGGGGTTTATTGGAGCAGTGGGTGGTTTATTGAGACAATATATAATTAATTGGAAACCTAATCCGATTAATGTAATCGTTATTGGGGCAGTAAGTTTTACAATAACTTTAATATATGATATTTTTGTTTCGTTAGCTTTTCCTATTTCAGCTGGATTCAATTTTAAAGAAACTATTGGAGTTGTTATTACCAGTGGTATTGCATTTAGTGTAATCCATCTGATAGTAAATACAATTATATTTATAACATTAGTACCAGTAACAGCACAGATGATTATTAAAGCCGTTCCATATTTTTCAGATGTTTGTAAAAGGGAGATGGAGAAACCACTAATGGACGCTAAATACCACTAATAGTATGATGAAAGTTAAAAAAATAAAAAAGCGTAGAAGAATATGGGTAGGAATTTGTATACTACTTTTTACTTTTATTAGTGATTCTGCATTTGGACAAATGGCAATGGGTGATACTTTATCTGAATTTAAAAACATTACATATAATATTTGTGATGAATTGTTGGAAAGAAGTGATTTTTTTGTTTTTTCTTATGATGATTGGGGATTCAAAGGTGTATTTTCTTTGCTAGGACTTCCTGCTTCAACAATTAAAATATGCTACAATGATATGCTTGAAAATGATCCATTGTATGGTCAGGTTCCTATGTCATGGTTAAATCCTGGATATACTTATATGGAGATTAATAGAAAATCCGGAATCTGCAATTTTTCGATTTCCTTTCCGGAAGATAAACGACCAATTTCGAGATTTGACTATTATAGAGGAGATTATAGTTTTTTAAACTTTAGAGCTATGGTGGCAGGGCATTTATCTGATAGAACAAAATGGTATTTTTCCGGCGAAAATTTAGGATATGATGGTGCAGTCTCTTTGTATGGTCCAGATAAATATAAATTAGGTGAAAGTTTATCTCAATCTTATTATCTGGATATTAGAACTAACTTGAATAAATGGGTGTTTGATGTCGGTGCGGCTTATGAAAAATATATGCCAGGGATTTCTAATGTTTCATTAGCAATGACTGGCTATCCAGTATGGACTTTTGCCGGAAGGAATAAAGAGTATCGAACGAATTCCTATATTAAAGCAAGCAGTGGAAGTGATAAGGATTCTACAATCGTCGGATTTCAAATTTCGAGTTTTTTATATAGAAATGCAAATGATAACAATATCTTCTCTTTTAGCGGAGAGGCAAGTCAGTTTTCGGGACTATTTAGGAAAGACTTTGTATTGAAGAAACGTAAATTTACGCTGTCGTTTTTTCCTCTTGCTCATACAGTATATTTTAGGAACAGTGTTGAGAAAAAGCAGGTTCTATTTAATATTAATTTGGAAAACAGTCGTAATGGAAAGTTCTTTGATTATGTATTAGAAATAGGTATTGCTAATAGAGAATTAGTAGGGTTTGCAGAATTTAAAGTACCACTATTGCAAGAATTTAGTTCTTGTGTAAGTTATCGAAAGGACTACGCGCTTTATCCGATAATATATGAAGCACATTTTAATAATACTCCGTCACTGTTTCCTGGTGATAATGGATTTAGTTATTCAATTGGTTCAATGGATTTATACTATAATCAGAAATTTATCAGATCGCAGTCTTCTATTAAGAGAGTTAAAAGTGATTTTCTTATCCCTTTTAGAACAACTATTGATGATACATTACCAATGTACCGGATAGAAAACCTTGATATAATATATTTAAGTGAAGATATAAAAATACAATTTCCATGGAAAACCAGTATCCATGGAAGAGTAATATTCACTCCTTCAGGTAACGATGATAAATGTTTACGATTTCAAGGATGGGGACGAGTTTTGCAAAAACTTGATCTGTTTCACAATAATTTGCATCTATATGCGGCAGGTGAAGTTGTTTATTATAATGGTGGTAGTTCTTTAGCATGGTTTGAAGAGTTAAGGAATTTTGGGGAAACTGGTACTAAATATTTTACAAATGAAAGGCTCAGCTTTACAACCAGGTTCGGAGCTCATATCGGGGATTTTCACGTTTTCTATGTTATTTATAATGTTGAGGGGAGAAATTTCTCGACTTTAGCTTTAATGCCTTATAGAAATCGCCTTAAGATTTTAGGAATCGAATGGGCATTTTTAAATTGAATATTTATTATAGTTGATTTAACTTTGATTCAATCTAATTGATAATGAAAGGGAGGACAGATATGAATTATAAAAGAGCATTTTTTATTGTTGGAATAATTTTAATTTTTTCATTGTTACTTCTTGCTCAAGATATTGAAGAAAAAACAATTTATCTAAAGTCTGGTGGTAAAGTTACAGGTAAAATCATATCTACAGATCCTGAAACTGGAGATATTGAAATTCAAACGGCGTATGGTGTATTAGAAATTAAGGGAGAAGATATTCTCCAGGAAGTTGTCTCTATAATTTTGAAGTCTGGTGATAGGTTAAAAGGTTTGATTATTTACGAAGATAATGAGAAGATACACTTCCAATCCGATTATGGTTTGTTGAAAGTTAATAAAGGCGATATAGAACAAATTGATTATGAATTGGAAAAGGGTGAGGGGAAAGTTTCTAAAATAGAGGAGAAGTTTAGCCTTGGTAAAGAACGTCAGATTGATGTTTTTTACGATCCCACAGGCTATGTCTTAGATAAAGGAACTTTGTATGTCAGTGGACTTTCCTGGGGATTTGGAATTACAAATAGGTTGCAGATAACTTCTAAGTGGTCAGGTTATTTTTTAGGTGATTTCAATGTCCGTCCCAAAATTCAGATTTTCAGAAAGGGCAGCTGGGAAAAAGAACATGCCTTATCTATTGGTGGACATATTCACATGAGATATATTCCTGATAAATATGAGTGGACTGAAAAAACCTTCCAATTTGAACAAGGACATTATAGTTCAGAAGGTTGGATAACTAGTCCTGATAGCACTATTGATCTCTATTATGGAGAGTATTTGAGGATTGGATCGAAAGTGGAATTGGAAGAGGGTGAACGACGGTATAATGATGAATTTGGTTATATTGAGAGTGGATGGGTTGATATAGATGAACCGGACAATCGTCAGTATTATGAGGTTTTTGCAGCTTATACTTTTTCAAGGGCACGAAAGGGAAAGGCCGGAAGGATATCACATACGCTGGGAGCGTATTTAAGTAAATTTTCTAAAAGTGATGATTTTATGTATAAAATTTATTTGGGTGGTGCTGTAGATATAAGGAAAAATATTATTTTCAACTATGAAATTTATTATGATCCCTGGTATGTTGAATGGTGGAAAAGGACAGGTATATTTTATTATGAAGAAGATGAACTCAGCAAGACGAAACCCAAAAAGGAATATGTATCACCTTTCCATTTCGATATGGGATTTATTTATGCCTACAGAGATTGGCTGCGATTCGGAATACATTTTCAGCCGTATATATTTGCGATTTATATGAAGTTTTAGTTGGGAAGATGCTCAAACCGCTAATGCTCCAAAGGAGTCTAGGGAAACGCAAATGAGTGTGTTCTTTAACCGCTGCTTGTTGGCACATGGACTGTACGATTGACAAGACTAAGAATAACACTACGATTTAACACTATCGGGCTTTTAAACTGATAGTGGTAATTGTTGCCACATAGGATTAACACCATGATTTACCTGTCCGGCTTTTTTTGACGGATTGTGGTGATTACAGGTTCTGCACTATAAACAATAACCTTTTCAAGGGTTTTCCAGTAGAAACAGTTGAAACTGTTCTTAGGTTAGGTGGACCCTTTTACACCACATTGAAACGTGGTGCTAATCTTAGTTGGAGTTTAAAAATCCGACAAATTAGGATTAACATCAGACTTTCCCAAAGGGATCCATTACTGGGACAGTCTGGTGATGAGAGGGACATACCTTCCCCGATAACCTCTTCAGAGGTTTATAAAGTGCTAATCCCATATTTACAAACACACTAATAGGAATGACACCAAGATTCACTCTATCTTCCAGCTTCTGATATATCGTAATATCAATTTATAAATCTGTGTAGATATTAATTCCAGATAAAAAATATAATCATAAATTATATGCAGTTTAAAAGTGAGTTTATATGAAGTTTTTAAAAATACTTTTCTTTTATGCCATTTTTTTCGCTATCAGTTTTGCTCGACCTACCTGGGTTTCTCTTGATAGTTCCGATGAAACGAAGCCACTCGTTGAAGTCCTTTCCTCAAATCAAGATGAAACGGTGTTAAAATTCCAATTAAATGGTTTTTATGTCGATGAAATTGAGATTAATGGTGAAATATATTCCATGTTTTCAGTTCCCAATCTTACAACCCTTCACAAAAAAAGTTTGCCTGATTTCCCAAAATTTACAGGAAGTATTATAGTTCCTGATGATGCAAAAATGATGTACACGATTGAATATGAAGATTGGGCTGAGTATAAATATTATGCACCTGTTCCTTCTAAGGGTGCGATTTCACGAAACATTGATCCTGCGACCGTACCTTATGTTTTTAGTGAAATTTATGATAAAAACGAACCTTTCCCTGGTGAAAACATAGAGTTAGGAGCACCTTATATTCTTCGTGATTATCGAGGATTAACAGTTCGCTTTGTGCCATTTCAATATATTCCTGACAAAGGTATAATTCGTGTTTGTAGAGAGATAGTTGTTAAAGTATCAAAAGTGGGAGCCGGTGAAATCAATACGAAATCCCGTGAGAGAGATTCCGCGAGAATACCGAAAAATCTACAAAATTTGTACAAAGCTCATTTCATTAACTATGAGTACGTAACTCGTGGTAAATATGAGCAACTTTCGGAGCCAGGAAAGTTAATTGTTATTACTTATGATGATTTTGTCAATGACGTGCAGGAGCTTGTTGATTGGAAAATCCAGAAGGGATTGGAAACGGACTTAGTTCCATTATCCACAATTGGAAGTTCTTCAAGTGACATAAAGGATTATCTGCAAGATCAATATGACAGTGAAGAGAGCTTTACGTATGTTATTCTTGTTGGTGATGCTCAGCAGATTCCTCCTCTTTATGGAACGGTGGAGAGTGCTGCATCTGATGGATCATATTGTTTATTAGAGGGAGATGATTTTTACTCGGATGCGTTTATATCCAGAATTTCAGCGCAAAATTCTTCTCAAGTCTTGAATCAGATTAGCAAAATCGTCAATTATGAAAAGAGTCCGGATACAGGAGTAAATGCTGATTGGTATTCTAAAGGGACAGGTATTGCCAGTGATGAATTAGGTGGCACTGAGTTAAGAGATTGGGAAAGAGCTGATTTTTTGAGAGATATGTTACTGAGTTTTACATATACAGAAATTGATCAGATTTATGATCCTGGTGCTACATCATCTCAGGTTATTAATGCAGTAAGTGAGGGGCGTTCAATTCTTAATTACATCGGACACGGCTCCGGAACTTCATGGGGAACGACTGGTTTCAGTGTTTCGCATGTATCGCAATTAAGCAATGGACACAAAATACCGTTTATTATTGATGTATCGTGTTCCAACGGATCCTTTACCGGATATAGTGATTGTCTGGCGGAAGCATGGGTGAAAGCCGGCACATCAGAAAATCCCAAAGGTGCAATAGGTATGTTTTCTGCCTCTACAGGAGCGTCCTGGGTTCCTCCTTGTGTTATGCAACATGAAGCTATCGAACTGCTAACAACAAACCAGAAGCAGTCAGTTGGAGGTTTAGTATTTCATGGAATTTATGCTACTCTGGATGAATATCCTGATAATGATGGAGTAGCGGTTATGGAGCAGTACAATTTATTTGGCGATTGCAGTTTAATTATTCGTACTACACCGCCGGATTATTTGTATACTTCTCATCAGCCGGTTATTATCGTGGGTTCCCAGACTTTTGATGTATCGATGTCCGGAACTCCCGATGTGCTCGTATCGCTTTCAAAAGATAGCGTTCTCTATGCTTCTGGTGAAACAAACATAGCTGGATATGTCACACTTCAATTAAAGGAAGAAATAAATGAACCGGGTGAATTTATTTTAACTGCTACTGCTTTTAATAAAGTGCCTCTTATTAAAACAATTCAGGCAATTACTCCCGAAGGTCCATGGCTGACTTTTCAAGATTATACAATAGAAGATACTGGCTCAGGGAATGGCAATAGAAAATGGGATTTCGGAGAGATGATAGATTTATATGTTTCGCTAAAAAATGTCGGCATAGACTCGGCTTTAAATCCTGTGACGAAAATATCAACTGAAGACCAATACGTTGTTATCATACAGGACAGTTCGTCTTATCCTGATATTGACAGCGCAGGTGTTGAGCAGAATGAAGTTGCTTTTACAATGACGGCAAATGTTAACACACCAAATAGTCATTATGCTGAATTTCATATCGGCACGTTTGTTAATGATACATTAGGATGGGACAATAAATTTTCAATTCCAATTTATTCACCATTGATTGGTCTCCTTGACTTTACTTTAAATGTAGTTGGTGGAAATGGGGATGATGTGTTTGATGCCGGTGAAACTGCTCAACTTATTGTTTCTCTGGAAAATACAGGTGGTTCCACTGCTGAAAATGTTGTGGGGACCATTAGTACTGATGATCAATATTTAACAATACAAAATGCGACTTACAACTATGGAATCGTTTTTGCCGACGGTGGAACGGTTATAAATTCTTCATATCCTTATTTAATTGGAGCATTGCCAACAACGCCAGTTGAACATCATGTAGAGTTAAACCTGGCGATTACAGGTGATAATGGATATTTGACAAATCTGAGTATAGATTTTATCATCGGTTTTCCTGAAATTCTTGTGTGGGATAAGGATGGAAATCATAATAGTGGGACAGTTCTGAATGCGTTAGTTACTGATAGTCTGGGAAAATCTTCAAATTATGTTATTGGTTCTTTACCATCAGATAATCTCAGCTATTATAAAGCAATATTTATATTTCTTGGTGTATCTCCCGACAATTATAAATTAACCGAGTCCGATGCAGAGCTATTGGTGGAATTTTTAAATAACGGTGGATGCATTTATATGGAAGGCGGCGAAACATGGGCTTTTGATTCTCCAACATCTTTACATTCATATTTTAATATTAATGGGACAAGCGATGGTTCCGGAGATACTCAATTTATCATTGGACAATCAGACAGTTATACTGAAGGCTTAGAATTTTCTTACAGTGGTGATAATTCCTACATGGATCGCTTAAGTCCTATTAATCCGGCAGTTTCTGTGTTCAAGAATCAAAATCCTTCCTATGTAAATACAGTTGCTAATGACGCTGAAGTGTATAAAACAATTGGAGTAAGTTTTGAGTTTGGTGGACTTGTTGACGACGGTGATACTAATACCAAGGAATTTCTACTAGGAAAAATGCTGGAATTTTTCGACATCGGTCTAACCGAACCTGGTCTTTGCGATTCCTGGATAAAGGGCGATCCGGATAATAATCTAATAATAAATGTTCTTGATATTGTGAAAGTTATTGGGTTTATTCTGGAAACTAGTAACCCTGACACATGCCAGAAATGGGCGAGTGATCTTAATGAGGATAATAAAATTGATGTGTTAGATTTAGTGCCGATGATTAATATTATATTAAATCAAAGTTCAAAAGGGATGGCAAAAAGAAATTATGATATTGCTACAAGGTCTACAATTATACACGATGGTAGAATAGTAAGAATTATATCCGATGGTTCAATAGCAGCAATTCAACTCAAACTGAAAAGTAATGATGCGGATGCTGTTAAATTTTATCCTTCTGATGATTTAAATTCTATGGAATGGATGGTAGAAAAAGTTAATGACGGAATTAATGTTGTAATTTTCAGTACACAGAGAATGTTTTTACTTAAAGAAGCAAAACTTTTTACCATAGATGGAAATTTTGAAGTTGAAAATGTCGTAATAGCAAATGCTTTAGGTGACCGTGTTGAGAATGGTGTTCAGGTTATTCCTTTAACTTTTACTCTTAGACAGAATTATCCAAACCCTTTTAATCCAAGTACTAAGATCAGCTACGAAATACCAAAAGAATCTGATGTAAGACTAGCGATCTTTAATATCAGAGGTGAATTAGTTACATGGATAGTTGATTGTCGTAGTTACCCAGAGTATTATGAGGTTGAATGGGATGGCAAAAATGAAAGAGGGTATAGTGTAGCATCAGGAATCTACTTCTATCGTATCCAGGCTGGGTCGTATGTGAAGACTATGAAGATGGTGTTGATGAAGTAGTATCAAATGACCATCGCACTGATGTAATTTTGAACTATATTTAACGCCGGTAATCAGCCGCGCTGCTTTTTGCGTCGGCTGAATTAGCCTTGTTAGCCCTGAATGTTTACGGACTCATTTAACACCATAAACCAATAAATCAATGTTCTGAAATCTTGTTGCAAGACTAGGCCGAATCCGTAACAAGGTCATTTTTCTTTAAATTAGACCGGAGAGCTCTTTTAATGACATATAAGAGTATAGTACCTAATACAGCCACAATAGCCAATATGATGGAATAAAATTCTAATTCACCAACCAACATCTTTTTAATATCGAGCCTAAATTCTTCAAATGACAGAAAGTCATAGATACGTCGCCATTTTATAGTAGTAGATGGTGGCACCGTAGTGAATACGCGGTATGGCTCTGTTAACGGCTTATTGCCAGCCTTAAGAACATTTTTAACTCGAATAGCAAAAATAGCTTTTATACGATCATAGTCAACTTCTGGTATCATCACCTCATTCGTAGCGCTCTGATTATCTGGAGATATTTTAACTGGATCTACATTTTCCTTAACTGGATCATTTATATCTGATTTTCTGATTGCAGTTTCAGACTTCATAAAATCTAACATTACAGGCCATGATGGATGATCAATGCCTAAAACTGTAGCCAAAATGGGCTTACCATCCTCTTCACTGATAATCTCACCGTCCTTCGTTAAAGGCTGAGGATCATCTGCAAGAATCTCTATAGCCTTCATAGCCGATTTGTAACGAGTGTAATAAGGCAATATTTTTGATGATACACTATCCAATTTAAGGCCAGCAGCCAGTATCAGGCCGCATAAAGTTTAGGGCATAGGTTAATATAGTAAGCCCACTGATTATTCGATTCACTAACCTTCTAACTTTCTTTTCATCCATTATTTTCACCTACAAATTATCGAAGTGGATCAACAGAGGTTGGAGCGCTAACATCTAATTATACATTTTTTCCCTGTTATCAATAATTTCAGCATTTTTCTCTAACTCTTTTGTCCAATTATTATAAATAGAGGTCTTTTTGCGAGTTAGAAGTTTATCGCGAATTACTTCTTTTTCCACTTTGTATTTTTCATCATCAATATCTGCCCTTGACAACAATTTAACTATTACTATTTGGTTTCCAATACTTATCGGTTTGGAAATCTGTCCCGGTTTCAGGGCTAAAATAGTACCGGTTAAAAGATTTGATCTACTTAACCCTTTTAATGGCTTATTTAGAGTTACTGATTCATGTTTAGTATAATTGAGTTTTGGATTGGTTTTTACCGCAAATTCAAGGCTTGGATTTTCATCAAGCTCGTTATAAAATTCATTTGCTATTTTAGTAAGTTTTTCTGTTCTTTTAGTTTTTAGTAAAGGGGATTTAATTTGATCCTTCACATTGTCTATTGATTTATACAAAGCTACATTTATTGAATCGAGTTTTAAGATCACATAACCATTTTCTGTACTTAGAACTTCAGAAATTGAACCTAGCGGTTTATTTGAAAAAGCAAAGCGAGCAGCTTGAGGAAAATGTCCAATACCTGAAACATATTTACTCTTTTCTTTAACAGGTGAGGATGTTTGGATTTTAAGGTTATGACTATCAGCAGCAGCGGCAAATCCATATTCATTAGCGTCAAAAGCAAAAAGATTGGATTTTGAACGTATATGTTCCAATGTTTCAGGACCGGGCTTTATTTTTAATAAAATATGACTAGCTTTGACCTGCTTTTCGCCATTTTTATTGCGCTTATCTTCTACTTTGATGATATGATAGCCGAATCTTGTTAAAACCGGGTCTGTGATATCACCTATTTTGACGGAGAAAGCAGCTCTCTCAAAAGCAGGAACCATTTGCCCTTTGCCAAACCATCCGAGATCGCCGCCACTTTTCACTCCACTGGGGTCTTCAGTGTATTCTGTTGCAACAGTTTCGAATGATTCTCCATTTTCAATACGGTTTTTAAGGTTCATTGCGAGCTGATATACTGAAATTGAATCAGAAGATGTGGGCTTAATGTCAAGGAAAATATAATTAAGAATGCGAGTTTCCTCTACAAAGAACTTCTCTTTGTTTTCATAATAGTATGATGATATTTCCTCATCGGTAATCGGGAAGCTATCATTTTTTACAATAGAAAAAGGGAAAGTAAGGGATTCTACATCAAAATTCACATTTGAAGTAGTGTATTCAGACAATATTTCTTTATCACTTACCATTGCCTGGCTTTGGATAAAAATTCTGATTTTTTCAAAGGGTATGGTAGCGCGTATGTATTGTTCTACTCCAAACCATTCATCTCCTTGGGGATTATGAAGGCGATCTAAGTATTTTTGGTGATCGAATTTTCCATCTGTCTGAAATACTTCATTTTCGATAAGGAACTTAGGTGGGTTATTTTCAAGAATATCATAAATCTCATTGTCAGTAGCTTGTAAACCAAGGCGTTCTATTTCTTCAATGACTAAAGTTTCAGTTACAAATCTGTTCCAAATCTGATCGGAGATTCTATCTACAGTTATATCATCAATTTCCTGTCCTTTTTCTCGAATATTACTTAATTCAGTTTGAATTAATTCGGAAAAGCGAGTGGCGTCTAATTTATTGCCATTGACTATCCCTGCAATTCCCTGTAGTTTGGATTTTCCTGATATGATGTCCATAATATTTGCTCCACCAACAAGTCCACCGATTGTCATACTCAAAACAAAGACAATTATCAAAGCCCAAAGAATGATGTGCATGTTATGTCTCAAATTTGTCATTAATCCCATGATTTTATTAAACCTCCTAATTAATTTTCACATGTAAAAAACAGTTGTTAAATTTAGCAATTATTAAATGTCAGGCAAACTCAAATTATTGATGTAAAAAATAAATAATGTTCACTGGATTAATAGGTGTCTGAACAAACCCGTTTTAATCCACCAGCTGGCGGACAAACGGGTTTTGTGGTTTTATATTATTGTATTTACATCAATGTCAGTAGTGAGCTCATGGAACAACAGGAAACTCAAATAGGAGTGTTTGAGTTACGGAAAACCGGTGCTTTTGTCCCAAATAGTCGGGATCTCTCTGAGGGGAACGAGAATAGGGGGGTACCTCTTTAATAGGAAAATGTGGGCTATTCCTTCGATTCCATTACTACTTTATACAATGCTTCACCCAGTTCTTCAATTTTATAAGGTTTGGCAACAACTCCAACAAAACCATATTTTTCAAATTCAGACATTATAGGATCATTATAGTATCCGCTGGATACAATGGCTTTAGCATCAGGATCAATTTTTAATAGTTTCTTAATGGCATATTTGCCTCCCATACCGCCAGGTATAGTTAAATCCATTATAACGGCATCAAAAGGTATGCTGGATTTTAAGGTATTTTTATATAAACTAATTGTCTCATTACCATCTTTTGCAAATTCTATCTCATATCCAAGGTTTTCGATCATTTTACCAGCGACTTCTCTGAGCAGCTCATCATCATCCATTAACAAGATCCTACCTTTGCCAGTGAGAGGTTTTCCTTCCCTTTTTCCCTCTTCAAGTGCTTTTTTCGTAGATGCAGGAAGATATATAGAGAATTTTGTGCCAACTCCTAACTTAGAATCTACTGTGATCAGACCATCATGATTTTTTATTATTGAAAAAACGGTTGCGAGACCAAGTCCACTTCCCTTTGTTTTTGTTGTGAAGTAAGGGTCAAATATTTTATTTAGATACTTCTCTGATATTCCAATTCCCTGATCTTCAATATTTATCTTTACATATTTACCAGCATTGAGAAATAAGGTACTTTCCTTTCCGATATTAATGTTTTCAACGTTTATCACAATAGTTCCACCATCAGGCATAGCCTGATCCGCATTGATTACCAGATTGTTGATTACTTGACTTATCTGACCCCTATCAATTTCAACCTGCCTGATATCGTGAGGGATGGCAAATTTACAAATAACGTTGGAACCGGTAAGTGCAAAAGTTGCTGACTCTTTTAACAAATTAACAACAGAAGCAATTTCCTTAACTGGCGCACCACCATTTGAAAATGTAAGCAACCGTTGAGTGAGATCCTTTGCTCTCATAGATGCTTTTTCTGCCCTTACTAATCTATCGTATACCTTATCCTCTGGCTTTGCGTACATTTTCGCTAGAGTGATATTGCCAAATATGGCTGTGAGTATGTTATTAAAATCGTGTGCAATACCGCCTGCAAGGATTCCGATTGATTCAAGTTTCTGGCTTTTCAGTGCTTCTTCTTCTAATTTCTTGCGTTCGGTTATATCACGAAAAAAGACCATATCGGCAGGTTTCCCTTGCCAGATTGTTCTTGTGGCAGTCACTTCTATTGGCAATTCTACGCCATCTTTTCGTAATAGTGTTGCTTCGAAGAAATTATCAATAGGTTTTCCTTTAATTCTAATTCTTCTTTTGGATCTATTTAATACTTTTTCAGTGTTGCTATGAGGAGTTAAGTCCTTTAAATTAAGTTTTAATAACTCTTTTATGCTATATCCGGTTAACTCAGCAGACCTTCTATTTACGTAGACATAATCTCCGTCCTCATTATTTATTGCGATACTATCAAATGCATTTTGAGCTAGAGATTTAAAGTTAGCTTCACTATCTCTTATAGCTTTTTCAGATTTTTTTCGCTTAGTGATATTTCTTATTACTGCAAAAGTGGCTTTGTCACCTTTGTACTCTATTATTGTAACATTGGCTTCAACGTCAATTGTTGTACCATCCTTCTTCTTAAATACAGTTTCATATCGAGAGGGCACATATTTTCCCCGGTCTCTTAGTCTCTTACGTTCCATTAGAATTTCAACACTTTTTTCAGTATAAATATCTCGATAATCTTTCATAAACAGCTCATCATAAGTGTACCCAAGCATCTCAGAAAATTGTTTATTAAAGAAGATGAATTTATCCCTCTGACTGATGACAATTCCATCATTTATACTCTCTACTAATAAGCGGTATTTTTCCTCGCTTTCCTGCACTTTTTCATCGGAACGTTTATGCTCAATAGAGAGTCCAATCTGACTTGATACAAATTCCAGGAGTTCCAGGTCTTTTTCATTATAAGCGTTCTCATCGGTGTAACTCTGAACCACAAGAGCACCTACTACTTCATTTTCTACTTTCAAAGGTACTCCAAGCCATACCTTTGAAAGCGTACCAACGACTTCTACCTTTCCAGATTTAATCAACTCTTTTAATTTTTTTTGTTTAGCTAAAAGAGATTTTTCATTCTTTATAACATAGGCTGTACATGTCTTTCCAGCTGGAAAAGTTTCAAAATGGTCTTTTTCATCTGCAAAGTATGGAAGGGAAATTTTTTCTTCTTCTTTATTATACAGCGCAATAAAGAAATTTGTTGTGTCTAAGACTTTACCAAGTTCAAGCTGGATTATTCTGGAAAGTTCACCCATACTTTTTGTAGCATGTACGGAAGTGGCAATCTGGTACAACGATTTTTGGATTATTTCTGCCCGCTTGCGTTCGGTGATATCTCTAAAAATATTTGCAAAATGCCCAATTTTGGGGCAGAAGGATGTGATTTCATACCATCTTCCAAATCTTGGGTAGTAGTCAATAAAATATTCTGCTTCGCCAGTTTGAGCAACTCTGGCATATCTTTCTATGAATGGTGTGTCTCTTCCATATACCTCTGTTGCTCTTTTACCCTCTATATCTTCTCTCTTCCAGGACAGAATTCTTTCAGTGGCACTATTTACTTTCTCAAGAATGTAATCAACAGGTTTTCCATTTTTATCTACAATAAGTTTGTGTACTACTAGTCCATCCATCATATTTTCAAATAGCTCTCTGTAATCCCTTTCAGAATTACGAAGTGCTTCTTCAGCTTTCTTTCGTTCGGTGATGTCCAAAAGTTGTGCTACGCTTTTTATTCTACCTTTTGAATCCTTAATAATTGTAGAACTGATTTCCACTCGTCTGCTTATACCATTTGGTCTTACGATGTTGAATTCATATCTTGGAGGAACGTCTTCTCCTTTTTGCCTGCGAATATAATAATCTGTTACCAAAGTAAGACTTTCTCCGTCAAGAAATTCACGGAAATCCTTGCCTATGATTTCAGTGCGTGGACGGTCAAGGATTTTACAAAATTCATCGTTTACATACAGAAATTTATAGTCATCATCGATAATAATAATTCCATCATGAGAATTTTCCACAATTGAGCGAAATCGTTCTTCACTTTTATGTAGTGTCTCTTCTGCCTGCTTGCGTTCGGTGATATCCGAAGATATACCTATATATGCGATAGTATTACCTTTATCATCTTTCAGAATTGATGTTGAAAGTTCTATTGGAAATTCAGTACCATCTTTTCTCACATTGAGGAGTTCGCCTTTCCAACTACCTTTCATTGTTGAAGAACGAATCTTTTCCTTAAGGTTTTTAGGGTTGCTTGGAGAAAAAATAAGATTAATTGTTTTTCCTAAAATTTCATTTTCTTTAAAACCATAAGTTTCAAGAAATGTTTTGTTTATAAAAATAATTTTATGATCTTTATTTGTAACGCTGACGCATTCTTTCATGCTTTTGACAGTCTGGGATAGCATCGTTAGTTCTTTGTTAATAGCTTTAAGTTCCTCCTCAGCACGCTTAAGTTCTGTGATATCAGTTTGAGTTCCCCACGCTTCGATAAGTTTTCCATTTTTTATTGTTGCTGTCATAGAGTTTGAAAAATATTTTTCTTCACCGTTTTTGTCAATCTCATGTGAAATTCCACCTGAAATCTGAAATCCATTATGGATAAAGGTTTTAAGATATTCTCTATTTTCAGGGTTATCGGGCATGACTTCAGAGAGCTGAATACCCAAAATTTCACTTTTTATCGTTCCCATCATCTTGGCGTATGTTTCATTACATTCCACACACTTGCTTTTGAAGAATTTGTTGAGCATTTTGTCTTCTGGTAGAGTTATATCAACGGGATTTTTAACTCTAAAGCACCAAATACCAACTGTACTGGAATCAATAAAATTTCTGAGTTTTTCTTCGCTATTTTTTAGCTCTCTTTCTACCTTCTTGTGTTTGATTTTTCCTGATTCTAGGTCTGCAATTCGTTGACGCATTTCTGTCAATTCATTTATTAATTGTTCTTTCGTTTTTCCTGTCTGCGTCTTCTTTGTGTTGTGGCAGCGATGAGTAGGTAACATGGCAGATAGATCTTTATCTTTCATTATTTTTTTCTCCAAAGATAAAAGTAGAAAATATTTTAATAAGGTTGAGATGATCTCTCAAGATCATTTAGTTCCTTGGCTTTAGGTTGGGAATGAATAATAATTTCGACAGTTCTGGTGATATTTGTAAAAATTTCAGCAATTTTAAAAGAATTAAATGGCTAAATATTACTACGATTGCTCATGAGTTCTACTTAATATTTTACCCCTTTAAAATATACTGAATATTTTCTTATTGTAAAAGATTAACAAGAAACAGGCTAATATCGGGTATATACGTAATAACTATTAAAGCTGCTAAGAGAATAAATAAAAATGGGAGGCTGACTTTATAAAGAGTCAGGATTGGTTTATTAAATCGAAAGCTTGAGATGAAAAGATTCAGTCCTATCGGGGGTGTTAAATATCCTATTTCCAGATTGGTTAGAAAGATTATCCCCAGATGAATTGGATTAATTCCATAATTTGTTGCAATTGGAATAATAATTGGAACAACAATGATTATCGCTGAAAATATATCAAGTAATGCACCAGTAATGAGTAAAAATATATTAAGTAAGAGTAGAAACGCTATTTTCGAGGAGATGATGCTCTGTATCCAGTGAAGAATGCTCTGTGGTATTTGTGCATCAATCAAGAATGCTGTAAGTCCCATTGAACAGCTTAAAATAATGAGGATTCCACCCACAAGTTGTACGCTATCTCGCATAATGCGGACAATATCTTTTTTAAATTTTAAGTCTCTCTTTATGAAAAACTCTGCAATGAGAACATAGAAAGCAGTAACTGCAGAAGCTTCAACTGCAGTAACGTACCCTCCATATATACCGCCTAATATGATAATTGGAATAGGTAATTCCCAGATTGATTCCCTTATCGCTACTAATACTTTTTTAATAGAAAAAGATTTTTTAATACTCAGCTTTGAAACATCTTTCTTAATTGAGTATAAAGATAGGAGAACAATAATAAGTATTCCTGGGATAATACCCGCAATGAAAAGTTTATTAATGGAAACTGAAGCGACAATACCATATAAAATTAATGGAAGACTTGGGGGAAAGAGTAGACCGAGACTTCCAGAACAGGTTATTAATCCTAAAGAGAAATTTTCGCTGTACTTTTTACTTTTGAGAATGGGATAAATAAGTCCACCAATTGCTATGATTGTGATACCAGATGCGCCTGTAAAACAGGTAAATAAAGCGCAAGTTACTAAAGAGACGATAGCGACTCCACCAGGCATCCAACCAAGAAAAGCATCAGCAAGATTGAATAGTCTCTTTGGTGCATTACTTTCCGCAAGAATATATCCGGTAAGTGTAAAAAGAGGAATAGCCAGAAGTGTAGGGGCAGAAGCAATTCTGTATAATTCAACTATGACAACAGTTGGATCAATATCTGTAATTAAAAATTGGAAAACAGCCGAAATACCGATAGCTGCAAAGAGCGGCAAGCCGATCATTATTAATATTATAACGAAAAGTAAAATTCCTAATGACATTTTTGTGATTGACTATTGACTATCATTATTCGCTCCGCTACCCTGATCGTCCCGATTCATTGGGAGCAGGCGGGGATTTATAAATTGATGATAAATTTTCATTTCACTATGATTGATAATTGATAATTGATTACTGCCACTTTTCACCTTACTTATTATCCAATATTTTAATAGGAAAGGAGATTGCTAATAATAGAAATCCTACAGGTAATATTATTTCTATAATCCAGGCTGGACAAAATCCACCGATAATAGAATTGGTTTCCATTTCCAATTTAACGAAGGAGATAGAATACCATGTCATAATAATGCACATAAAGGATGCAAATATGCTAATAATCCAGCTTACAACTTTTTTAGGAGTCGAATTAAGATTACGTAATAGAATATCTATCGAGATGTGTTTTCCACGTAATGTAGTTAGAACAGCGCCGATGAATGTTATCCACAATACACCATTTCTCATGAGTTCTTCAACGGCGTTAAAGCCTATTGAAAAGAAATTTCGAAGTATGACTTGTAGAAATGAGAGCATTACTAAAGACAGCATTACAAAAACTGCCATGGCAGTAGTTATTTTTTCGATGGCTATACGGATTTTATGAACCATGTAAAGACCGGTATTCTTTTAATAGGGATAGAACCTTGTCTAAAAGTTCCTGGGAATAAAGTTTTCCAACTAATTTTTCACGGATTGTTCGACCTGCTTCATCGAATTCAGCCATTGTTTTGGAATCTTTTACAGATGAGAGTATTATGCCAGACTCCTGTAAGACTTTGATGGATTCTTCGTTTTCTATTCTACTTTGTAAAACGATTTTGCGCATATTTTCTTTTGTTTTTACTATAAAAATTTCACGGATGTCTTCTGGCATAGAACTTAACATTTTTGTTGTTATAAGAACAGCACCGACAGAATTAGTTAGCGGGTAATCCATCATATAGTTAGTTTTAGTAAACCACTGTAATGCAAGTACACCATAAGGAGATATGTAGACACCGTTTATTAAACCGGTTTGTAGAGAAGTATGTACATCTGTAACGTCTAATGGGATTGAGGGGATATTCATAACCTTAAAAGTAGTACGAGCAAGAGGATCACCTTTCCAGAGCCACATCTTTACTTTACTGAAATCTTCCAAACAGTTGACAGGTGTTTTTGTAAAAAGATATATAAAGCCTACCTCAGCCCACCCGGCAAGGAGAAAACCTTTTTTAGTGAATCGTTTTTGGAATTCTTCAAAGAGAGCATTGTAAACATAATCAACCTCATCGCTGTTTCTAAAGAGGAATGGGAGGTCAAAGATACGAATTTCGGGGACGATTTCACCTAAGCCAACTCCGGTGAAGGCACCCGAGTGAATCTGACCTAATCTCATTTTTCGGAGGACGTCTTTTTCTCCGCCCATAACGCCATTTGGATAAACTCGAAATTTTATTTGACCATTAGTTAATTCTATAATCTCTTTTTCAAAGTTGCGCATTTCATTCATCCAGCTGGACCCCTCAGGAGCAACAGTTGCCATTTTTATTATATATGTTTTTTGAGATAGTAATGTAGAAGAAGCGAGCAGTAAAGCCATAAATAAAACCTGACGAATCGTTTTCATATTGTTCACCTCATATTTTACTGATTGATTATTCATACAATAAACCAATTTTTTCTAAAAGGATGTCTTTGACAAGCAAAGCCAAATAGGTTTTAACTCTCAATTTGTAATGTCTTCAATCCTCAGGAAACCAGTACAAGTCTTCATCTTTTTTCAGTTTCAATGCCTTTCTTTTTGCAATCTCGTTCATTAATCGAATTTCTGGATATTTCTCAATGTCTGTTTCTAAGACCTCTTTTAATAATTGATCAAACAATTCTTTATCCTGGATTTGAAATGCATAATAACGGGCATAAAATACTTTTGCCAGTAGAAATTTATTGTCATTTAGTTCCATATTTTTCAGGAAATGTTTGCGTCCAAGCTCTGGATTGCCACCTAATATTGGTGGTCTTGCAGCATAATAGCTGCCATAAAAAAGATGTACACCAGCAAAGTTGTATTTTTCATTCAGTTCCAGAACTCGCCGCATAATCATTTCAACTTTGGAGAGATTGACTAACGTTTTAGGATCACTAAGATGATGCAAAATATAGGAACCCCAGTTATATCCAAGCCAGAAAAGTGCTGGAACATCTTTTTGGTTATACAAAGGCAGCAATTTTTCTAAGTCTGACGGAATTATTCTTTCATTAAAACGTTTTTTCTCGGGTAATGCACGAAAGGAATATTTTAATCCTCGAAGGTAAAATCTGGATGCTCTCTCAGGATCATTATCCTCAATAAATGCCATCGCAAAGGCTCCAAAACTTTGTGCGGCTAATAAATTCAATCGAGGGTTATCCGGGTCTCTCGAAAGCAGTATTTCTATAGTTTTCAAATTGCTGGCAAGGAATTGCTCTGCTAATTTCAGGTCTTCTTCTTCATAAACTGCTGAAATTCCACTTTCTATAAAATTTGATGCGGAATTCATTACAAATCTATTTAGACTACAGCTATTCAGGAGAAGCAGGGAAAAAATAGTAAAATGTAAAATATAAAACGTGAAACGTGATTTACAATTTGCAATTTGCAATTTGAAATTTACAATTCGAAGCTTATGCCTGTAGATTATCATGTTTTTTTTCTTATTATTCCATCTTATTCTCTCATCTCGAATACTTATGTAGTTTTTGTTCTTCTTCGGAAGCTATGATGATAGAAATACGTCCAACCCAGATTTCAAAATCAGATTTAATGGGAAGATATGCCGGAGCACCTCTAAGCCATCCTCGGAATTTACCTGTAAATCCGACGATCCCTTTATAGTAGTTTTCACCAGAAATTAACTGCACTAGTTCTTCTTTACCTCTGCATATTACCGGTTCTCTTTTGTTTTCAAATATTATGTCAGAAATTACGAAATTCTCATCAATGATTGTCATAACCCGTTCATTTCTTTGTTCTTTTACAAGCTGGCGGGAATAAAAAAGTATAGAGGTTGCATCTATTGTATTATTAGGTAAATATTTTTCTAAGTATTCAATATGGCCGTCTTCCCTCACTGCTCTGCAAATAAATTTTCCTTCTTCTCTGTAGAAATCGTATACTTTTTCACATATAATCTTATTTTCTCGTAAATGAAGGAAATGTTGAAGAACTTGTTTTGTATTTTGATTGATAATTGTGATGTAATCACTGTGTAGAGATGCAATGAATTCTAGAGCAGGATTAGAGTCAAGACTGAAAATTACTTTATATGCATCATGACCTTTGAAGGAAAGTGTTTCTGCAATAACAGTGTTCAATTCGCCGACTTTAATTGGTCCCCAATGAACATTATATAGAACATTTTCTCCGATAGGGAAAAACCTGTTTGAAGAATCTCTATAAGGGATAGGATAAAAATCGTGTGTATATGGATTTCCTATATTTCTTTCTTGAATCCATTTAATTACCCTGGAAGTTTCCGGGTGATTCGGAAACAGATAAGCAAAAATTCCGTTGTATTTCTCAGCCTCCTTATAATTTTCAGTTTTAATATTAACGTCAGCGAGTAATAGTAATATTTCAGCATCGTAGGAATATTTTAAGCCCTTTTCAAGAATTTTAATTGCTTCATTGTATTTACATTGTTTGATATAGATATCACCAATTATGGGATATGGTAGAGTAAATTTTTTATTATCTGAAATAGCATCTTTGAGATAGTCAAGGGATTCTTCATATTTTTTTCTTTCATAAAGGTACAATCCAAGGTAATACTCGGGAATTTCAGAATTTGAGTGATGTTTAATTGCTGCCTTAAGATATTTAAAGCTATTCTTCAGATTTCTCCGCTTATATTCAATCATTCCTTTTAGTAAAAGAGTAGGGCCATATTTATGGTTATTTTTAAGAGAAACATTAATATAAAGGTCTGCATCCATATATTTTCCTTCAAGAAAATACAAGAAAGCGGCGTTATGGGCAGAAACTTCCTTTTGTTCTGAAGAGTTAATTTCTTCAATATACAATATTTTTGCTGTTTCTCTCTGATTTAGCAGCCATGACTTTTGAGCTTCTGTTAGATTTGCTAAAGGAGTGTCAACGATTGAGCTGAAGAGGGAAATAGGGGAGATTAAGGTAGAGGTTATTAATAATTTTAGTAATAAAAATTTTTTCATAAATTAAACTGATTTTTACAAGTGAAATTTATATCCTTAACATTGAAAATCAAACCTTTTACAGGTGATTATTTAAATGCGGATATAAAAAAATGGGTTTTTAGATATGCGAAGAAAAATTTTAATTATTGTATCGAGAGTGATGAGGATAGTCATTGTATCCTGTGTTATTGCCCTAGTTTTTAATTCATTTTCTCCTAAAGGCATACCGTTGATAACAAGGTATCGGAAAATCACTATTAGAGGAAATGAATTAAAAGTTCCTATTTTTATTGTGAATTCGGATAGAAATTTTGATAATAAAAATCGCCAATTTGGTTTTGCTATGCATCCTGCAGAGGAAATTAATCTTAAAGATGCATTTAAATGTTTTGCAAATGGTACTGCGATATTTATTGACACAAGGACCTCTGATAGATATAGATTGGGGCATATTCCTGGAGCAATATCTCTTCCGATAGAGGAATTAAGTTTTGAAGAATTTTCATTAGAGAATCTTGGTTTAGATCAGAAAATTGTTACTTATTGCGATGGTGAAGAGTGTTCTGAAAGTATTGATCTTGCATTATATCTGGAAGAAATTGGATTTTCTAATATTTACTTTTTCATAAGTGGTTGGCAGGAGTGGAAGAACGCCGGTTATCAGAGTTCGGAGGGGGATAAGCCATGAAAAGTAATAAATTTATTTTAATTATTACGTATGCTGTCCGCTTTATATTGGGTTTTCTTTTCCTTTATGCTTCAATCGATAAGATGATTAATCCAGCAAGATTTGCAGAAGTTGTTTATCACTATCGTGTTTTACCGATTGAATTGCTGAATATAGTTGCTTTATTAGTTCCCTGGATAGAAGCAGTGCTTGGTGTGACTTTATTATTAGGTATTTGGGTAGAGACATCAGCATTTATATTGAGCAGCATAACATTATTTTTTATCGTGTTAATGATTAGCGCGATTGCGAGAGGTTTAAATATCGAGTGTGGATGTTTTACACTTGATCCTGAGGGTTCATTAGTAAGCTGGAAGCGTGTTATTGAAGATTTCTTTATATTTGCTGGTAGTATGTTTTTGTTTTTTAGGGCTACGGGTAGAAAGCAATTGGAAAAATGATTTCAATCTGCTTAGAAACTACTTCCTTGATATATTTATTATCATTTTTTCAAAAGGTTCAAAATATGTTCTTGTTGTAATAAAATAAGGTCTGCCTCACTTTCAATGAATGGCTTCACATCTTCTTTAATACGATTCCGACTTAACGATTTAATTTTTTACAAATTTCCACCAGTTATTTTTTGTAAGATATGAAAGACTACTATCAGTTTGTTGAATTGTATTGTTTAAGTAAGTGAAATTTGGTTGGATATCTTGCCAATGGTTGAGGTAGAATGCAAGATCATATAGATCACGACCTTTAGGATAACTTCTGCAGAGAATAGCGTGTAATTTACAAAAAAAAAGTTGGCAAGTCATGATGCCTTACAGCAAACGGAAAATACTTGTTAATCAGTGTTGTCTCAGTTTGAAATCCTTCAGGAGGATTAGTGTCAATCTCAATCTTAACATTCAATTTTTCATTTTTATTTGGTGATAATCCGGCATCATAAAGAAGCCTCTCAAATTTGATAAAGACTGATTGGACTATCTTTTCTACCTGCTTTTTGAGTGAGATTTGATAACCTGCTAGTTCCAAGCCTTGCTTAAGTGAGTCTAACTCTTTTATAGTAATACTTTTAGAGTTTTGATATTCTAGATGAAAATCAAGATCCTCCGAAAACCGATTTATTTTATGCAGAATTCTTAGAGCTGTTCCACCGTGAAAAATTAATCTATTCAATAAATTTTGTTCAAATAGTCTTCTAAGAATAACATGCTGGAGATATTCACGAAGTTTATTTCTTGCCAGTCTCTGATTTGATTCATTTTTAATAACTTGTAGTGCTTTGTCCCTTATAAGTAATTCTCGCTAAATTATTCAGGTAAAATGTTTTTAAGCAAATTATGAACTGCTCGTTGGATTTTTTTTGATTTCATTCGTTCTGTGAATTCTTCCAATTTGTTAATATTAAGAATATCAAGATTCTGAAACCGCATTTCCTTTAATCGTTAGGGTGTCCACTCACCTTTTTGAAAGTAAAAAAGGTCTATTAATGCTTTTTCAGGAGCTGCGATGAAAAATTGCTGCTGAGGATTTAATCTTATTCCGCTTTTGAAGTATTCACGATATCCCCAGAATCTAACATGATGAATTGAAAAGTATTTGAAGATACCAATCTTCGTTTGCCAGGAAGCAGTTTGTCGTGTTGTTACAGATTCTAGTACCTTCACAGATTCTGGAATTAGTCCATAAAAGTCCAACGCTGTATGCAAACTTATATAAGAAGGTCGATAAAGGTAGTTTGCGATGAATCCTTCAGAACTCTCTTTTTTTTGGTATGTTTCAGGAATAAGGTACTTCCCCCTACGAAGCTGTATTAGTTTATTATTATTTACACATCGAGATAATCTTGCATTAGAAGTCGGTCGTGACGTTTATAAATTTCAAATTTTTATTTTGATAAATAAAAAGCCCCGGATTAACACGGGGCTTTTTCATTTTTCTTCAGTAGGTTTTATTTGACCTTAATTTCGATCTGTTTGGAAACTGCTTCTTTCAGTTTAGGAATTACAATATTGAGCATTCCATCCTTAAATTCAGCTGAGACACTGTCCTGATTCACCATTTCCGGTAATCTGAAGCATCTTTGAAATGACCCAAAGATTCTTTCGGTGCGATTATAATTCTTTTCCTTTACCTTTGTGTCCTGTTTCTTTTCACCAGAGATTGACAAAAGATTATCTTTGATATTAACTTTTACATCTTCCTTTTTAATGCCCGGTAATTCAACTCCCACGTTAAATTCCTTATCATTTTCTTCAATATCAACTACAGGTTTGAAGGTAGAAAGAGAACTTTCTTCCTCATAAGTAGGGCTGAAAAACAAATTAAAAAGTCGATCATGTTCATCATGATAACCTGCTAAGAGCTTCTTGGAATCCATCTTGTTAATGTCAAGGCTTTTCCTCCTATTTTATTTTTCCTTTTTTAAAAACCAATCTTTAATAAGACAATAGCTGTGCCTGAATTGCAATTATCTATTTTTTGGCAGAGCCTATGAAATAGTGTCTTTTGAAGATTGACTATGTGTCTTTGTTGTGCTATCTTGGCAATAAGTAAAAATATTTTTCCTGACATAAAGTCTTTTTCCAATTTATTTTGCAAGTTGTTGAAGAGAATGTACTCTTGATTAATATCCAAATCTTTAAAATATTAATTTGCTCAGTAAGACAATATCAAATGTTCGTATTCTTGACTATCTTTGGCATGTTAGGTAAATTCACTAGTCAATAATATTGAAAGATGTTCTATGGGTAGAGTTAAATTAAAAAACATGGTTTTTTATGGGTATCATGGAGTAGTCGAACAAGAAAAGGTATTGGGTGGAAAATATGAAGTGGATATTGAATTCGAATTTGACATGACTTCCGCTATTAAAACTGACCATTTACGTGATACTATTAGTTATGAGGAGATTTATCAGTTAGTTCAGGATATTGTGACGCATTCAAAGTTTCACCTTATTGAAGCGTTAGCTGGTAAACTTCTTCGTGTTATTTTTAATACTTATCCTGTTGATCTTGTTCTCGTAAGGATTAGGAAACCGAATGCTCCAGTTAAAGGTGTTCTCGATACTGTGGAAGTTGAAATTTCAAGAACCCGCGAAGAGATGAGGAAATTACTTTGAAGCATCCCTGTGTGTTTTTAGGTTTAGGCTCAAATATCGGAGATCGTAAAAAATATCTCTTTAGAGCAATAGAAGAATTATGCAGGTCCGATAAAATAAGTCAATTAAACACTTCATCGATTTATGAAACTGAACCTTTATATAATCCTGATCAAAAATACTTTTTTAATATGGTAGTAGAAATTGGAACAGATTATGAGCCGTTGGAGCTGCTTCACTATTGCAAAAAGATTGAATTAAAAATAGGAAGAAGATTTAACACTCCAAGAAATAGTCCTAGGAAAATTGACATAGACATTGAATTTTTTCATCATAAACTTGTTAACATAGAAGAACTAGTAATTCCTCATCCTCATTTATACGAAAGACGTTTTGTTTTAGAGCCTCTATCTGAAATTGCTCCAAAATTTATATGCCCAAAGACTGGGAAGAATGTTTCACAATTATTTAAAGAGTGTCAGGATATCGGTTATGTTAATAAATTTGAAGAAAAGATAATATCAAAATAAGAAAAGGTGATTAAAAAGTATGAAAAACCTCTATTATATTGCTATTGAAGGTGTTATCGGTGTTGGGAAAACCTGTTTAGCGGAAATGTTAACCGAAAAGCTTTCTGCCAAACTGGTGGTTGAAAAATTTGAGGAAAATCCGTTTCTTGAAGATTTTTACGCTGAACCAGAAAGATATGCTTTTCAAACACAGCTGTATTTTCTTCTTAGCAGATATAGGCAGCAGCTAGAGCTGAAGCAAATAGATCTTTTCCATAATTTGCTCATTAGCGATTATATGTTCGCAAAGGATAAACTTTTTGCTCATTTAAATCTTAACGAAAAAGAATTAATACTTTACAATTTAATTGCAAAATTACTCGAGAGAGAAATACCAAAACCTGATTTAGTAGTTTTTCTGCAAGCAAGTACGGATATACTGATGGATAATATAAAAAAGAGAGGTAGAACTTATGAAAGGAGCATGTCTCACGAATATATTGAATCCTTGAATCAGATTTATAATGAATATTTTTTTAGATACAAAGATAGTCCATTGATTATTGTTAATACGAATGAAATTGACTTTGTTCATAATGAGGGAGACCTTGATGAACTGTTACAGGTCATAAGGCAGCCCGTTTCAGGAACTCGATATTACAATCCTGAAAGAAAGTCTAAATGATAAAATTATTGTTCCAATTACTGCTTTTAATATTTTTGGGTAATTTAATATGGAAAATTATTAAAATGTATTTACCAAAAATTGAGAAAAAATCTGAAGTAAAAGGGAAAAAACCTGGTAAATCTTTTCATATTGATGAAAGCCAAATTGAAGATGCTAAATTCAAGGAAATTGATGAATCCGAAGATAAAACATGAGTAGCCATATTAAGGATTGTTTACGAACCTTCAAAATATACAACCCAAAATAATATTTATTTTTACCATTGCTGGGTTTCTGCTTCTTACTTGCGGCAAGGTGAATATTGATGAGAACAAAGAGGGGTGGATGAACTTGATCTTAGAACATTTAAATCGATATCCTGAAATGGAAGTTCAAGACCTTTATAAGATTATTTATCAAGCAACACTTGGGCCGGCGCACTTGGGTACAAATGAGAAGATAATATTGAGTTATTTGAATAGAGAAATTGAATCTATTAATGCTGATCCTGAAATTGATCTGGTAGAAAATATTTCACCATCGGGCAAGTATATTAGGATTAATCTGAAAAAATTTAAAAATAAAAGTGGGAATGTTAAACTCTTGGCAAATGTCATCGCTTTATCTGCAAAGGAAAAAGTTTTAAATATGGAAATTTTGAATAAACGGTGGAAGATGATTGCAAGAATTGTAGA
The DNA here is from genome assembly GCA_016782645.1 of Fidelibacterota bacterium. Taxonomy (GTDB): domain Bacteria; phylum Fidelibacterota; class UBA2242; order UBA2242; family UBA2242; genus BS750m-G69. The sequence continues at coordinate 51,200 of JADHYC010000003.1, forward strand.
TTCAGGAGATTTGCTTTTTGATAAAGAAGAATTTCGACAGTTTAGCAATTTTATTATTTCTAATAAGTCTGAGATCCCTCATCATTCTAAAAAGTATCGTGAATGCTATTCTCCATCTTACAGAGTTGTATTAAAAAACTATTGGGATGAAGTTGCCCGGGATGTTTTTGATTAGGCATGGTCTATTTGTAAAAATTATTATGATAATATTTTTAAAGTTGTTTTACTATGTTTGTCACAACGTTAATTATTGCGTTTCTTTTTGGAATTGAAATTGCTTTTATTCAGATAAAGTTTCATGAGCGAAGCTTAAAAACCCGTACTTTTTCAGCTTTGGGCTTAACGGTAATTTTATCTATTACTATCGGTTATTTATTCTATCATTTTGGACTTATTAACAGCCTATTTTTTTATTTAATGTTAATTATTGCCGGTGTATCTGTGGGGTTTTTTATACTGTTAGAGCGCTTGGTTTTAAAATATTGGTGGATGGTTATCGTAACTGGTATAGTAACGGGTGTTGTTAGTTTAATATTAATGAGGAAAAATTCTTCTATCGCTGCATTTGAATCTTTCACAGCAGGTATAATGCTAAGTTTAGGTTATTTAATTTATGGTAATTTTAAGAGAATATGGCAAAGAACGGATGATTAAAGTTTTTATAACAGGTGCCAGCGGATTTCTTGGGGGACATCTTGCTAAATTATCTGCGGAAAAGTACAGTACGGTAGGTGCATATCATTCATATAAATTTGATATTCTAAAAGTAAAAAGTGTTTATTGTGATTTGTCCAAACCAGAACTACTGAAGAATTTGTTCGATTCTAATAAGCCTAAATTAATTATTCACAATGCAGCTTATCCAAATCCCGATAAATGTGAAAAAAATCCAGATTTGGCATTTGAAATTAATACAGGATCTACTGGCGCCATTGCAAAATGGGCAGAAAGGAATAATTGTCGCCTGGTTTTTATTTCCACTGATATGGTATTTAATGGCAGGCAAGGGAATTACTCTGAAGAAGATCCGGTGGGACCACTTAGTATTTACGCTAAGACAAAAGTGGAGGCGGAAAAGCTCGTTTTACACGAATGCAAGAATGCAGTGGTTTGTAGGATAGCATTAATGTATGGCAGAGGAGTGCTTCCAAGACAATATAGCTCTGAGTGGCTTGAAAGAGTTCTTAAGGAAAAATATAATAGTGAAATAGAAGAACCTATTCTACTATTTACCGATCAGTATCGAAGTATGATTTCTGTAAATAATGCTGCAAGAGCGGTTATGGAAGTCGCTTTTACTGATTATTGTGGAATAATTCATCTTGGTGGAGCAGAAAGAATAAGCCGCTATGAATTCGGGAAAAAGTTATGCGGTGCGTTAGGGCTACCTGAGAGTTTAATAAGAGAAACAAAGTATGATGATGCAGCAGTCAATACACCTCGACCAAAAGATGTAAGTTTGAATATCTCCAGAGCTTCATCGTTTTTAAAAACAAAGCTTTTGAATGTTGATGAAGGGTTAAAAGAAATTTGTCAATAATAATAGAGAAATTAATTTGTAGGTTGATTCTATAAGTTTTGAATCTTGAATATTTTTTGTATTTTTAAAAGAAGATAGAATAATCCAACTGCTCGCAAATTACACCAATTTAATAAAATTCGTCAAATAGATATTGAAATAATTTTGTCAAGAGCTGGATCGCTCGACAAACATATATCCAGCGCCGCGTATGCTTTTTATATAAACAGGTTTTTTTGTATCAGGTTCAAAATATTTTCGTAAACGGGCGATGAAATTATCCACTGTCCTGGTTTCAATTTTGGAACTGATATTCCAGACTTTTTCCAGCAATTCCTCACGCGATACGATTTTATCTTTTTTTTGAATCAGATATTTCATTACCATAGCTTCTTGTTGAGTAAGTCGAAATTTTTTATTTACCGATTTGCAGGAAAAGTCAGCGAAATTTATTTCATTTTCGCCAAATTGATACGTTGACACGGATTCAATAGCCGTTTGATACCACCTCTTGCGTCGTAAAATACCTTTAACCCGCGCCAGTAATTCCTGTAAATGAAATGGTTTTGTAAGGTAATCGTCAGCTCCGATTTCAAGCCCTCGCACGCGGTCATGGACTGCGGTCCTGGCAGTTAACATAAGAATAGGAGTCATGGGAGATTTTTCACGGACATATTTTGTAACTTCAAACCCGTTAATATAGGGAAGCATAATATCAAGAATAATCAGGTCATAAGGTTGTGAATCAAATTGTTCCAGTGCTTTTTTCCCATCCTTCGCCCAGACAACTGAGTAGCCTTCTTCGCTCAGGTTGAATAATAAACCTTCCGCGAGCGTTTCCTCATCTTCGACCAACAATATTTTACTATTTTGTAAGTTATCCTCATTCATATAAAACTCTTTAAAGAATTCAATAGGTTGAAGATTTAAGCAATTTATTTAAACGGTGTCGTTTTGATGCCGGATAGACAGGTAGTTCAATGCGAAAAGTTGCACCCTGATTAAGTCCTTTGCTATAGGCTCTGATCTTTCCGCCATGATATTTTACAATTTCTTTTACCAGAGTAAGTCCCAGACCAGACCCTCGCAAATCAGGGACGTCCGGATGATTAACCCTGTAGAATTTGTCGAAAATTCTTTTCTTTTCGTTCGCTGAAAAACCAATTCCCTGATCCTGAAACTCTATTACGTACTTTTTAGGGCTACATTGCATGTTAATAGTTATTTTTAATTTTTCCGTCGAGTACTTCATTGCATTATTGACAAGATTGTCAAACAGGATTTTGAATGCGTTTTTGTCAATGATACAGTTACAATGCGCTTCTCCTGTTATTGTAATAGTTCCCGGAGGTAATTTAATCTGTTGGACAATTTCTTCAATTATTTCTTTTATAATATGTTTTACCTTATATATGCTGCAATGGAACCGATTCTTTTTTTTCTCAAGCCGGGCAATTTCAAGAATAGCATTAATTAATTTGTTAAGCCGATTGGCATCTTTTTGCATAAATTCGATAAATTCCAATTGTTTTGAGCGTGAAATGTCCCGGACGGTGAGAGTGTCCAAATATAACTGAATAGATGTTAAAGGGGTTTTCAATTCATGTGTGACATTGGCTATAAAATTATCATATAGTTTAGTTAGTTTGTACTGTAATCTCAGGCGCCGGAAAATAAGCAATATTCCCAATGACATAGCCACAAGTAATACTAAACCGATTACAAAAATAGCTATTGCTCCTCCTGCCTGGATGTTGATTGAATATTGCTCGCCAATATGCTTTAAAATGACATAATTAGCTACAAACCGGGCGATCCAAAGACCTAACAAAGAGAAACAGGCTACCTGTGCCAGAATAAAAAGAATTATTGCATACGCCTGTGAATACTTTTTTCGCATTTTTTTTAGCCTATTTAATTCATAAATATTAGCCACTAAGTCTCTAAGACACTAAGAACCAATAATTTATCTATTGTGCGATCTTTACGTTTAATCATTTTTTATGAACTATTATCAAAGTTCTAAGTTATCTTAAATCAACATTTTGCGCCTTGGCTTGCCCTGTAGGGAAGAATGACCGTATCAGGGTGTCTTTTTCCAACGGAATCCCTCTGGGAGTGGCTATAAATAATCCAGGTTAGACCAAATTAAGACTATCTACAACTTTTACAATACTTTTACAAAACCTTACTTCAATATTTTGTAAAATAAAGTAGAGAGAAATTTTACAAGTTCAAAGCAGAAAAAAATGGCTCAAAGGATAATAAAAATATTAACGATGGACTTATGGCCGAAGAAACACACAATACCGTGAGGGAAAAAAATTTATAAAAGGAGTATTTCTCTATGAAAATATTAATGGTTTCTCCTGAAACCCCGAAAACTTTTTGGAGTTTTTCACATGCGGTAAAATTTGTTTCAAAGAAATCGTCTGAGATTCCCCTAGGATTAATCACCATGGCGGCAATCTTACCGGAAAAATGGGAAAAGCGCTTAATTGATATGAATGTTTCTAGGTTAAGGGATAAGGATATTTTATGGGCGGATTTTGTTTTCTTAAGTGGGATGAATGTTCATATTACGTCTATTAAAAAAATTATCAGTCGCTGCAACGATTTGGGTGTAAAAATCGTGGCTGGCGGACCTTTAGCCACAACAAACCACCAACAATTTTTAGGGGTGGATCATTTCGTGCTCAACGAAGCGGAAATTACTTTACCGCTTTTCCTACAAGACCTGGAAGCCGGCACGCCAAAACATGTATATGCGACTAATGAATATCCGGATATTTCCAAAACGCCCAAACCTATGTGGAATTTACTTAAGACGAAGAAGTATGTTTCAATGAACATACAATATTCTCGGGGTTGCCCGTACAATTGCGAATTTTGCAGTATAACGATGTTAAACGGTCGTAAGCCGAGAACAAAAAGCAGAGAGCAGTTTTTAGATGAATTGACTTCTTTATATAATACAGGTTGGCGCCGTAATGTTTTCATTGTTGATGATAATTTTATTGGCAATAAGAAAAAATTAAAAGCTGATATTTTACCGGCAATGATTGAATGGATGGAAGAAAGGAATCGCCCTTTTACTTTTACAACCGAAGCTTCTATAAATATCGCTGACGATGATGAGTTAATGGATCTGATGGTAAAAGCGGGGTTTTACCATACTTTTATCGGTATAGAGACGCCCAATAATGAAAGTCTTGCCGAATGTGGAAAATCAATGAATCTCAGTCGAGACATTGTATCATCCGTAAAAAAGTTACAACACAAGGGGTTTATCGTTTCTGGAGGTTTTATCGTCGGCTTTGATAATGACCCGCCAGATATTTTTAATCAACAGATTAACCTTATCCAAAAAAGTGGAATTGTTACTGCAATGGTCGGCTTGCTAAATGCTCCAAAAGGGACTAAACTCTATAATAGGTTAGGCAAAGAAAATCGTCTAATTGGAATTATGAGTGGCGACAACCTGGATGGTTCTACAAATTTTATTCCCAAAATGAACTATCAACAACTAATAACCGGATATAAAGGAATTTTACGGTTTATTTATTCTCAGAAGAATTATTATGAACGCGTTAAAACCTTTTTAAAAGAATATTCCCAGCCTGTCATCAACTCAAGAATGCCATCGTTTTCTGATATTCGTGCATTGTTTCGCTCTGTATGGAAACTGGGGATTTTTGAAAAAGGCAGACGATATTACTGGAAGTTGCTGTTTTACAGCCTGTTCAAACATCCTAAGAAATTTCCTCTTGCTGTAACCTTAGCTATATATGGATTTCATTTTCGTAGAGTTGTGGAATCGATATAAATTCTAGGTACAATTAGAGATAGCAAATTGTCTATAGGAAGTCGGTGTACTTCAAGACTATAAGACATTTCTTTTAAGAATAGCTGTAAGTTTAACTTAAAGAATTACCGGATGTTTGTATAGGGAAGAGTTCTTTTCTGTTGGGTGATATTCCTGAAATTGGTCAAGTAATTACGATTTGCCACCTACCGATTTTAGAAGTGGTTTTGGCTTTCCAATTTTTTTCGGGGCTTCTACAATATTTTGAATCATTTAGATCTTTAAAAATTTTAATGGAAAATCACAAGAAATTGAGGCAAAATTATTATCTTTTATTGATGTTTCTAACTTTATAACAATGAATAATCACTCTTAACACAAATGACAATTATAATCTTACCACCAGACAAATATTATGGAATTTTATAAATATGATATTAAATTTTCACAATTTAAGGATAGTGGAAAATTAAAGGTTCAAAATGCAAGATAATCTCGAGAAAAGTAAAATACAGACTCAATATATAGTGATGTTTTTCGCATGATGTGGAGAAAAATAATGAAAATTTTTTGTATATTTTTTATTTTTTTATTAGCGACTATTACATTTGCTCAAAATCTTCAGTTACATTATGATTTTGGAGAAGATCGTCACTATTTCACATCAACTCTGGAAATGTTTAAACCTGATGATTACGGTGCAACCTTTTGGTTTGTTGATATTGATTATAATGATGGAGCAGGTGAAAAAAGCGCTTGTATGGCTTATTTGGAAATTGCCCGTTTTTTTAAGTGGCCTTTTTTTAAAAATAACAATGCCTTGAGCAAATTAAGTACTACTATTCAGTATAATGATGGTTTAGATACTTTTAGCGGTTTTGGGAATGTGTGGTTGGCTGGTATGAGTTATCCTGTTAACCTTGGATTTGTTACAATTGATACAGATATTCTTTTCAGGAAAGCAGAGAATCAGGATGCTAATTTTCAATTTACTTTTGTATGGTTTAAACCATTCTTTGATGGTAAAGTATCTTTCAGCGGTTTTATGGATATCTGGGGACAGGGAAATTTTGATTTTGACGCGGATGGGACTGAAAAACAGGTTGTATTGTTAACCGAACCTCAACTATGGTACAATGTTAATAAGTATCTTTTTGTCGGTGGCGAAGTTGAAATTAGTCGTAACTTTATATACGGAGCAGGCGACAAACTTAAAGTTATGCCCACTCTGGGTTTAAAATGGAACTTCTAAGCAAAAGAATAGAAAGTAAATAGCTAACATTTCTCACTTCGTAACCTATTGATAATGCGATATATGATAAGTATGAAAGTAAAAAAGGCTATAAACTCAATAGCCCAGCCATTTATGGCCGGGAAAAGATATATTATTAAGGTTTTTACACCGTTTACGGCGTTTCTACATGATTTCAATGGAATTATTTATAGTCCGTTTTTAGCCAATATTTTCTCTATTTCGTTCATTGCCCAGTTCATCTCTTTCATAGTTTTATTGAAAGGTTCGGCAGTGGTCATATCAACCCCAGCTTTTTTAAGCAGGCTAATAGGATAATCGGAGCCACCCGAGGAGATGAAATTGATGTATTTTTTCAATGCCCCTTTTTCATTGTTTCTGACCTTTTCTGAAAGGGCAGTAGCGCCTGTCCATGAAGTTGAATATTGGTAGACATAAAAATTATAGTAAAAATGCGGAATATAAGCCCATTCCACATTGATAATGTCATCAACATAACAAATGCCTTTATCGTGACCATAATAGGCTCTTACTATCTCTTTATAAAGTTCAGAAAGTGAGTCACCGGTAAGCTGTTCGCCGCGTTCAGCTATTTCATGTATTCTGAGTTCAAATTCGGCAAATTGTGTTTGACGAAAGACTGAACCTTTAATCCCATCAAGATATTCCATCAATAAATTTAGTCTGATATTTTCATCTTTAATACTTTCTAAGTAGTCATGAAAAAGTAATATTTCATTGAATGTAGAAGCTACTTCTGCTACAAAAATTGAATAATCGGCTGTTGGATAAGGTTGTTTATTGTTTGAGTAATAGCTGTGCATAGTATGTCCAAGTTCATGAGCAAGTGTGCTGACATCGTTGTAAGTTCCATTGAAATTTAATAGAATATATGGATGGACATCATAGGCACTACCGTTTGAATATGCTCCTGAACGCTTTCCCGGTGTTGGATAAACATCAATCCAGCGGTCATTAAGAGCTTTATTAATAACTTTGATGTACTTTTTTCCTAATGGCTTCAGTGCTGATATGACCATTTCTTTTGCTTCATCAATTGTGTATTCTATATCCAGTTCTTTTACAACAGGAGCATATAGGTCGGAATATTTTAGTTGCTCAACCCCCAGCATGCGCTTTTTAATTTTTAAATATCGGTGAAAGGATTCCAAATTATCATTAACATTTTTAATTAAAGAATAATATACCTCGACAGGGATATTATTTGCATCCAGCGCGCTTTCAAGCGAATTGTTATAACTACGTACTCTGGCATAGAACATATCTTTTTTCACATTTGCATCGAGGTTTGTTCCAAAAGTGCGTTTAAATTCATTTAGTTTGCCAAAGAAAGTCTGGAAAACCGCTTCTCTATCTTTACGGTTAGGTAATGTGCGGTATTTGGTGTAGCCTGACTGGTTTAAAAGAGCTTTTGAGCCGTCAATTAATTCTATTTCTGGAAAGGGTAGCTCGGCATTGCTAAAAATACTGAAAATTGAATAAGGAGTTCCTGCCATTAATCCAGTTTCGGCAATAATTTTTTCCTCCTTTTCAGAAAGTAAATGTTCTTTACTTCGTTGTAGATCATACAAATAGAATTTATAATCCTTTAAGCGGGATTCATTTAATATAAATTCATCAATTTTCTTTTTATCCATTTTAAGTATTTCAGGGTTGATGAATGAAGATTTCGAATTATAGTCTGTATATAGTTGAGAGATTTCCTGTTTCATTGCAAGATATTTTGAGCTTCGTGTATCCTGATCGAATTTCATTCCTGCATAGCTGCGAAGACATCCCAATTCCTTTTTAATCTTACTATCTGATTTCAGACATGATAATAAATTGTATGGAGATTTGGATATTTCTCCTTTGAATTTCAAAATGTTATCAAATTGAGTAACAAGGACATTTTTAACATCTGCCCATGCTTCATCAGTGTCATAAAGATCTGTTAAGTCCCATGTGTATTCTACAGGAATTTCGGATCTTTCGCGAGTTTGTGAGACAACGTTCGAATTAGTTAGAAAAAAAGTTAAAAGAATTATAATAATACTCATTATTTTCTCCATGACTGCCCCTTGATGAAATTTTCAGTTTTTAACTCAAAGTTTATGATTCATAATTACAACCCATAAAATTTGCATTTATTATTAATATTCAGCAACTATTTTTTCTTATCACCTGATTATTTTGGACTTTTTTAATAATTAGCTAAAAGGGTTCTACCCTTTGGTAAAGCCGAACCCCATTCTGAAAATATTAATTTCATTCCGATTTATTCGGTATTCAACTTATTAGAGGATCGTAATAAACCCCTTCCGGCTTCGCAAGGTTCTACTCTTATTAGAGGGGAATTCCCCCTTTATAAAAAAGGAGGAATAAAAAGGGGATTGTAAAAATATTCCATTATTGCCTAAGTTATAGAAAGATAAAAAATATTGAGAGTTAATGCTTCACGTTAACTTATTTGTATATGCATGATCTGTAGATTGTTTAAAAACAATTTTTCAATATTGAATTTCCGATTTTGAATTGTATATTTGTTTAGGTAATAAGAAGATTTAGATACTTGATATGGGATTCTTGAATTTTAGTACTCGAATCCAGAGCAGAAAATAAATCAGGAGAAGTGATGGCTAACAAAATTAAAGATTCTGATAAAGAAAAATATAAAATAAAAAGAAAGTCCTGGGACGAATATTTTCTTGATATAGCAGATATGGTGGCGTCACGTTCTACCTGTTTTAGGAATAAGGTTGGGGCAGTTATTGTAAAGGATAAAGTGATTATTGCCACAGGATATAATGGAGCCCCGACTCACCAACCCAATTGTCTTGAAATAGGTAATTGTTACCGGGACAGGCATAAAATCAGATCGGGAACCCAGCTGGAAAGGTGTCGTGCAGTTGGTTCACATGCAGAATCCAATGCTATTGTTCTTGCTGCGCGAAATGGTCAAAGTACTTCAAGCGGGACAATATATATTGTAGGTCATAGATTTATTTGTAACCAGTGTAAGGCAATTATTGCTAATGCTAAAATTGATCGTGTTATCCAGAGAATAATAAATGGAAAAGTGGAAGAAGTAATACCATCAAGGGATTGGACTATTCATCCTGTAGATCAGGAAAATTCAAACTAAATGTAAATTGACGATCATTTTTCACGTTTCATTTTCTTCTTTTTTTTATACCTGCTAAATCCAGCAATTCACTAAAACAATGAATCATAAAGTCTGGATTTAGCTTACGCAGTTCATCTTCGGAGCGCATTCCATAAGTAACTGCACATGTAAATGTCTTTGCTGCTTTTCCAGATAAAATATCCTTGTCACTATCTCCAACCATAATTGCTTCATCTGTTTTCACCGAAAATTTTTTCAATATATAAAGAAGAGGCTCCGGGTTCGGCTTTTTCGCTTCAAGAGAATCACCACCAAGAATTATGTTAAAATATTTATGGAGATTAAAGTGCTTCAAAATTTCAAATGTGTAGTTGTATGCTTTATTGGAAATAACTGCCATAGATATTCCATTTAAATCGGATAAAGTTTCTTTAATCATTGGATATGGGGTGGTTGTATCAAAAAGATGTTCTGAGTAATATTCTTTATACTTCTTTACAGCTCGAGATAAAAATTCATTATCCCAGGAATAGTGTTCATCATTATGTACTGATTCGCCAAAAGCACGGCTTACTGATTTATTTATTCCGTCACCGATATGCCGGGTGCATTGATTAAGATTAATGGGTTCATATCCATAATATCTCAGAGTAAAGTTGATTGAAGTGGCAATATCCCTGATTGAGTCAACAAGTGTACCATCAAGATCGAAGAGAATTGCTTTAATTTTGAGGCTATTCATGGCTGAGGAGTATAATAGATATAATTAGAAAATTCAATTTAATATTTTCTTTAAAGTTCTGCTATGCTCACTCATAGCAGTTGAGAACTTTCTGGAAATTCAATTCGGTGCTTGATACTGGGAATTGAAGTTGGGTTTTTCTGTGGGATGTTTTTTTCATATTTTCTCATCAATAAGTTTATAACTTCTACTTCCTAATCCTATTTTTTCGCCATATATCAATTGTGTGTTAGCGTCAATATTTGGGTATGAAAGTTCGGATATATTTTTATTATTTATTATTGTTAGATCCAAAACTGCCTGGTCTATAGCAACAGGATCTTTTCCTGCCAATACACCGATATCATCAATTATTGGTTTTGATTTTACTCCAAAACAGTCACAATCCTGTGTCATTTTGATTAAAAATGTAAAGTACCCGATTTTACCTTTTTTCTGTTTGATAATTCCAAGTGCATGCTCCGCAATCTGTTTTTGGAGTTCTGTTGATGAATTGTCCCATTTAAATTTCACTGCACTAAAACGGCAAACGGCTATGCATTCGCCGCAACCTATGCATATAGTTTCATCTATAGTAGCAAAATTATCACCAACATTTATTGCGTTTTCGGGGCACCATTCGGCACAAATACCACAGGCAGTACATTTATTTTGGTTAATCATAGGTTTGGAGACCGAATGTTGCGTTAATTTTCCTTTTCTGCTTGCCATTCCCATACCCATATTTTTAATTGTTGCAGCAAGTCCTATGTTTATATGACCTGTTACATGACTGATTACGATTAAAGAATTTGCGGTTACTAAATCTACAGCAAGACTTACAGATTTATTTATCGGAGCGTCAATTCTTATTTCAATTTCATTTCTGCCGGCAATTCCATCGGAAATAATTATAGGTGCACCAATAGTTTTAAGAGAAAACCCATGTTCATGTGCAAGAGTGATATGATCGACGGCGTTATCGCGAGCACTTTTGTAAAGTACATTAGTGTCCGTAACAAATGGTTTGGCGCCAAAACTTTTTACTATTCTTACGATAGGTTCTATGTATGCTGGCGGTAAAAATGTATTATTTCCTTTTTCACCAAAGTGAACTTTCAGAGCTGTAAGGTCATTTTTACCTATTATTTTGTCGAAACCTGCTTTATGAAAAAGCTTCTTTAGACGGCTTTTAACTTTATTATCAGGATCGGTTGTTTTAAATCTTATTAAATGTACATTGCATGTTTGCATATTTCACCTTTCGTTTTTGACAATGTGCGAATTTAATATAAAAAGTTATTGATTACATAAAATAACAAAAATTTATTGCATGTGATGCTAGTAATGGAGGTTTTAAAACAGTCTTTTTAATAAGTCCCTGAAATCGGAACTCCCTCAGAAAATCAAAGGGAAATATAATAACTTTAAGGAAAGTCTAAGACTAAAATCCTTTTGCTTTCGCTACTTTGAATGTATATTTTCTTGTGTAAATAGTGAAATTTGCTTTTAATTGGAAATATAAGGGATAAAAATAGCTAAGGCAAAAACTATGAACGGTAAACGCTACATACTTATTACTTTTTTAACAATTTACTTTTTTCTTTTATTGAATTCATCACTCGCAGGTAAACGATTTAATATTGACGATCCATACGCTAAATATGGCGGACTAACACTAATTCAGACTGATCGTGGTTCTGGTCTGGGGGGGTTTTTTGAATGGTCAATAAATACTTCAAATAGGATTGGTATTAATGCTAGTTTATTAATGGTAAAAGGGAAATATGATTATCCTATTGTTGTATATGATTATTCATATCGTCCTTACGTTATTGAGAAATCGGATAAAAAGCGTTTAAGTTTACTACCGGTATATGCCAATTATAAGAGAATATTATTTACTGACGCAATTGCAAATAATTTCCGACCGTTTCTAAACATATCCCTCGGTCCAGTTATTGCCTTTGATCCACCAAACATTCCGGATTTTCTAAAAAGGTGGAAAAAAATGACAACTGCTTATACCTTTGGAGGAAGAATAGGAGCGGGGGTAGATTTTTTGTATGGTCCGGGTACGATTATTACCCTTTATTTTGGTTATGATTATATTCATTTTGCTAAGAAAATTGATATAACTAAGTATGAGGGTGAAATTCCCGAAGATTGGGTATTCCCAGAAGATTATAACGGGTTAAAAAATTACAGTGGTTTAATACTTAAAATTGGTTTTGGTAAGAAATATTAATGCACGATTTTCAGTTTTACATCCCCCCGGAAAAAGTGAGGAATAAATTAGTAACTTTTGATGGTGAAGAATACAGACACTGCTGCCGTGTTTTGAGGAAAAATAGGGGGGATGTAGTAAAAGTTTTTGACGGATATGGTTTTCATTATAATGTTCGTATTCTAAATATTTATGATAATTACGCTGAAGGTGAAATTATAAAATCCTACCCTAAAGAAAAGAGTGTTTTTCCTGAAGTAATTTTGGGTGTAGGGAAAATTAAAAATAGTGCATTAGATACAATTGTGAGTCAAGTGTCGAGCCTTGGAGTTGCTCATTTTTATCCTTTATTAACAAGACACTCTGTTAAGAGGGGATTCAAAAAAGGGCGCTTTGAAAGAATAGCGATTGAATCAGTCAAGCAGTGTGGGTCTGCTTATTTACCCAAGATTCATGACAAGGTTAGCTTTGATAATTGGTTAAATATTACTCAAGATGAAAAGTTGAAACTTATTGCAGAACAAGTCAGTTCGATGTCGTTACTTAAAGTAATGGATGAGATGAAAAATATAGATAAAGTTACCGTAATGATTGGTCCTGAGGGTGGATTTAGTGACGATGAAATCAAGACTGCTAAAGGAAATGGTTTTATTCCTGTTAATATTTCTAAACGTCGGTTAAGGACAGAGCTGGCTGTAGTAGTTATGCTTGCGAATATATATTCGCTAGTTTCAATGGAGGATGTATAAATTGGAAAAAGATTGTATTTTTTGTAAAATTGCTTCTGGTGAAATAGGTACTGAATTTTTATATGAATCGGATGATATTGTTGCTTTTAGAGATTTGAACCCACAAGCACCGACTCACATTTTATTAATTCCCAAAAAACACATTCCAAAGATCAGTGAGATTAAAAAAGAAGATGAAGCACTTATAGGAAAAATGATAGATGTGGCAAATTTATTAGCAGCTAAGGAAAATATCTTAGAAAATGGTTATCGTATGGTTTTTAATTGCGGCAAAGATGCTGGGCAGGAGGTATTTCACATTCATCTTCATTTACTTGGTGGTCGTAAGATGATATGGCCGCCGGGTTAAATGTGATTTGTGATTGCAGATAATCAATTAAAAATTAACAATTAATAATGAATAATGACCAATTATCAATCGACAATAGTCAATAGTCAATAGTCAATCGAAAATGTATATTTCAACGCTCAGTCTCTATGGTTTTAAATCTTTTTTAAAGAAGTCTGAAATACACTTTGGGAGTGGAGTAACTACCGTTGTAGGACCGAATGGCTGCGGTAAAACTAATATTGTCGATGCTATCAGATGGGTAATCGGAGAACAAAAATCCAGCATTCTTCGGACTGATAGAATTACTGATGTAATATTTAATGGAACATCCTCACGCAGACAGTTAAACCTGGCGGAAGTATCTTTAACCATTCACAATGTAAGTGGGAGAATACCTATAGAGTATTCGGATATAATGATCACACGTAGAGTTTACCGTAATGGTGAAAGTGAATATTTTATAAATAAAAGTCTTTGCAGGCTCAAGGATATTACTGACCTGTTTATTGACACAGGAATGGGTGCAAATGCTTACTCTATCATTGAGTTAAAAATGATAGAGAATATACTGAGTGAAACCTTTGAAGAGAGGAAAAGGCTTTTTGAAGAGGCTGCAGGAGTTAATAAATATAGAGTTCAAAGAAAAGCGGCTATCAGGAAGTTGGATGCAACTCGTGATGATCTTGTCAGGTTAACCGATATTATTACTGAAGTGGAATCAAAAGTTAAAAGCCTTAGGAGACAACTCAGGCGTTATGAGAAATATCAGGAAGTAACACAAAAACTTGTGGATACAGAAGTTGTTCTGGCATCGCGTAGAGTATTGAATATCCGAAAGAATTTAGAGCCAGTATCTTCTGAGATAAAAGAAAAAGAGTCTAAACTCCAGAAAATAATTAGTGAATTAAAAACCAAGGAAAATTACTGGCAATCCAAACAAAAGTTGTTTGAAGAAAAGGAAAAACTCTTCCAGGAGAAAAACATAGAACTTGATAAACTAAAATTTGAAAGAAATAAATTTCAAACAGAGGATTTACTGCTAAAAGAACAGTACCGTAATGTTTCTCAGACTATTTCTAGATTAGAGAAAGAAATTAATTCGCTCGGTGAAAATACTTCCTATTCAAAAGATAAGGAAAATTCGCTGCAAAATGAACATGATAATATTAAATTAAAATTAGGTAAAAAGCGAACTGAGTTTCAGGAAATATTGAGCGAGCATCAAAAAATTGAATTATTATTTAAAGATATTAATAAAGAAATTCAATCTCTTTATGATGAACGTTATTCACTTCTCAGGCAGCAGGCGGAATACACAGCAAGATATAGTAGCCTTAAGGAAAATATCATACAGCGAGAAAAGGAATTAGAGTTAATTAAAGGGCAGATAGAAAAACAAACCTCAAACGAAGAATTAATCAGTCAAACAATAGCGGACACTAACGGCAAGGTTAAGATATTTAAAGATAACCTTGAAAAATATAAGGAGGCAGAAAAAAAGGAAAAAGAGAGGAACCTGAACCTGATTGGTAAAGAAAGAGATTTAACTGATAAAATGAGGGTTCTTGAATCGGAACAGGATAAACTTACAGACAGGATACAGTTTTATAGTGGAATAATTCAATCCAAGGAAGGGTTTAGTCCTGGATTACAATATGTATTGGACAATTTGCATGATTTTCCTGGAATTAAAGGAGCACTGTCTGACCTTATTTCTGTAGATTCGAGATATTATCTGTCTGTTGAAGCAGTGATCAAGGATATTTCCCGACTTTTAGTTGCTGACAATAGATCATCTGCTATTAATGCT
The DNA here is from genome assembly GCA_016782645.1 of Fidelibacterota bacterium. Taxonomy (GTDB): domain Bacteria; phylum Fidelibacterota; class UBA2242; order UBA2242; family UBA2242; genus BS750m-G69. Next base: position 66,741 of record JADHYC010000003.1, read on the forward strand.
TTAGATAAGTTGGCTAATCTTGGCAAGGGTAAGGTATCTATAATTCCGCTCGACGTGAAACTACAGACAGGTAAGAGTGAAAATGTTTTTAATGACGAAATTCAACCTTTAGGAAAATATATTAAATGTGATAAATCTTTAGAAAATCTAAAAGAATTTCTATTTCGAGATATCTACAGTTGTGAAGATTCAAAGTTCAATGATTTGATAAATGATCAAAAATTAAGGGATATTGGACTAGTTACTGATAAAAGTAAATTCAGAGATTCAAACGGTTTTTTTGCAGGCGGTTCGGAATTTTCGGAATCAAATGTTCTTGTAGGGCGAAGTGAAAGACTTATAGAGTTGAAAAAAAATTACAATAACGTATCCAACCAGCAAAATGAGCTGAAAATTAAGTTAAATGAAATTCAGAAGATAATTAAAACTTCTGTTACAGTTCGGAAAGAGATTGAAAATAATATCAGATTAATTGAGGAAAAAATAAGGTTTCATGTAGAAAGCTTGCGTGAAAATGAGCAGAAAATTATTCAATGCAGGAGTATTCAGAAAACACTAGATGAAAACAAAATTGTTTTAAAAGTAGCGCTAGAGAATTTTACCGAGAAATTGCAAAAAGAGATTCCTGAGAAAAATGTTGTAGGTAATAAAATATCAAAATTTGATAGCGATATTGAGAAAAAGAGGAAAGAATCTGATGGAATCAAATCCAATCTGGATGAAATAAGTCGTAAGCTCCAGAATGAAAGGGTAGAATTGATCAATCTGGAAAATAGATATAAAAATATCATTGGTAGTCAGAAGATAATAAGGAGGTCGATAAGTGATCTCAATGGGAAGCGGGATTATTCAATTCAAGATAGAGATAGAAATGAGCGTTTGAAATCGGATATTAACAGGAAGATAGAATTAAA
>JADHYC010000004.1 GCA_016782645.1 Fidelibacterota bacterium
ATTCTACTGATCTATTATTTGGTATATCATCATCGTTTGAAAATCGTGTAGGGGGAGATATTTTTGCAATTGAAAATGCTCCTGATTCACCACACGTTTTTATTGAAAAAAACAAATCAAATAGGATTACTTCTCAACTGAAATTTGAAAAAAAGCTTAAAAATTATAACACTCTTATTTTTAAAAACAGCTTTAGTAACTTTCAAAGAAATATCTCAGTAAATTCAGCAAAATTTAATGGCAACCAGACATCCAGCTACTCTGAATTGTCTTTTTTAGTAAGGACAAATAAGCATAATACAGTTTTAGGATTAAATCTTATCACTGACGCTTTCAATGAAAATAAAGCAGATACTGAAATGCCATTAGATTATAACTGCTATACTACAGGGTTATTTGCTCAAGACGACTGGAATTTGAATAAAAGGTTTATTTTACAAATAGGTATCCGATCAGACTATCACAATAAATACGGCGTTTTTATTTTACCACGATTTTCGGTTTTGTATAAAATTACGAATGACTTCTATTTACGGATAGGTAGTGGCTTCGGTTATAAAACTCCTACAGTATTTACAAGTGAAGCAGAAGCAAGGGGTTACAAAAATGTTTTACCCATTGGCGAAGATAAAAAAGATGAAAATTCTCAAGGAGTAAATGTCGATATCAACTACAAAACCATTATACTTAAAAAGTTCGCTATTACATTCAATCAAGCGTTTTACTACACGAATATTAACAATGCACTCATTTCCCAACCTGATTCATTATTAAAAGGAATTTTATCCTACGAAAACGCAAATGCACCCCTGGAAACTAGAGGTTTCGATACTAACACTACATTTGCCTTAAATGAACTTGCTTTATTTATTGACTATACCTATACAGATGCACAAAAAAGATACGACAATACATTTCCTAATTTGGAATTAACCCCAAAACATAAATTAAACATGACCCTGACTTATGAAGAAGAAGATAGTTGGCGAGCAGGGATAGAGGCTTTTTACACAGGTAAGCAATATTTAAGTGACCAAACGAAAACACGCGATTATTGGACTGTCGGTTTGATGGTACAAAAAATATTTGAGCATTTCTCAATAGCCGGAAATGTAGAAAATTTATTCGATGTAAGACAAACAAGGTTTGAAAACGTGATAATTCCACCCTATGATAAACCTACCTTTAGGCAGATATACGTGCCTTTAGATGGTATCGTTGCAAATGTTGTTGTGAAAATAAAATTATAAAGGAGAAAAAAGTCCCAAATCTTATATAAATGTGCAAATGGATTCTGCATTGCCAATTTATTTCCCCATTATATGTTGGGTTTTAAGTACTTCCCTTATTTTATAATAACCTTTCAAAATCAATTATCAATTCTAAGTATTGTCCCCTGTTTTCCTAAATTACGATTAGAATCCATAAAAAATATTCATGATCGTATTAAAGCAGGAATTTACTCATTGACAACTATACTAATCTAAAACCCAATTATAAAACACATAAATAAATGTTTGCTATACTAACAGGAAGCAATGCTGTAAACAGTAGGTTATCATTGTCAAAAGATCCCTTTATAAAATTCAATATAATCAGAGGATGTTTATTAAAAACTCATACTTTATTTTTATTCTGGAATTTATTTACTTCCTTAAATCCTTATTTATCTCACCAGCTTTCTTTAAGCCAATTTTTGTTAACACTGGTCCTATAATCTCAAAGAAAATACAGGTTGCGGTAACGGTAGTTATTACTATTGCACCAAGTTTATCTCCTGAAGTAATATTACTTCCATTAACAACTTCTACAATTTTACCAAGACCCTTGAATTCATGTTTAACAATGAGAGCCAAACCGATAGCAACACCTGCCTGAGATAAAATCCCCAACCCAAGATATTTTCTTATTTTATCTTCAGCCTTACCAACTATTGCACCTATTTTTGCACCTGCGATGAGCCCACCCGAACGAGTTAAAATATATACAATTCCTAAAATCCCAAGTGAGGGCAGGGCATTTAAATAAAGATTAGCTCCCGCCAAAGTGAAAAACAGAATAAAAAATAAAGGCATAACAAGCGGCAACCTATCATGTATTTTTTGAAGTAAGGAATGAGACTGAGTATTGACAACTATCATTCCAAATACCATATTTGTAAGAATAAGAGAGAGATTAAAAACCTTACAAATTCCATTTGAAGCAAGAATAAATCCAATAGTTAAAATTAAAATATCCTCCGCACTCCGCATCTTTCTTGCTAATAAAGAAAATATTGTCGCAATGATTCCACCAAGTAATAAACTAAGTATAATTTCTTTAAATGGATAAAGCATCATTAACCAAAAATTCTCAGAAACCACACCTGTTTCACTTAAAAGAACAACACGAACGATAGCCGCAGCAAATCCAAAAATAATTATTCCCAAACCATCATCAAAGCCAACTACGGTATAGAGCGCCTTAGTTAAGCTACCTTTTGCTTTATATTCCTGGATCACGGCAACCGTACCAGCCGGAGCACTGGCTGGAGCTATTGAAGCAAAAATTAGTGCAAGCGATAAATTACGAGTCAATAAATACGATCCTAAAAATACTACTATAAACGCACCAAAAGATTCAGCAAAAATTACGTAGATAATACCAACACCAAACTTTCTTAATGCGGAAAATTTAAGTTCCAGGCCAATACTCAATGCAACAAAACCTAAAGCTATTTCAGTAATAAATGATAACTGCTCTTGCAAATTGCTATTCAACAAATTTAAAAATGAGGGACCCAAAATGACACCAAAAAGCATATAACCTATTATTGAGGGTAACCTTATAAACCTCATATTACGGCCAAAGTAAAATCCGAATATAACTATAAGCCCAATCAATAAGAGTCCTGGTATTGTAAAGCTATTTAAATAGTCTGTTAATCCCTCCATTCCAAAATCCTATTTAGATATTAAGTGAACCGCTCAAATAAAAAACGTCATGTACTAAAACCATAATACCTGATTTTTCCTCTAACTCTTCAATAATCATATTGATTCTTCGTAATACATCATTTGAAAGAGATTTTTTCACTCCGGCTATTATTACTCGACTGAAACCTTTCTCTTTATCGCTCCAAAAACTAGAAAAAAGTGGTAACGAATAAAGATATCTACTTGCATTATTGGCTTCAATAACAGAAACCGAACAATCATCGGTCTCAGTAAATATCTCAAGTATGTCATTAAATCTTTCTTCCAGTTGAATAACCACATAAAATAGACTGTACTCTTTTGTTTCTTTAATTTCTTCCTCAATAACTGTATGGCGTAAAAAGCTTTCACGAACAACTAAAGAATTTTTACCTAATAATATTTCATTCACTCTTTCTTGAACGCGTAAAACACTGGAAATTTTAGATAATAACCGTATGTGCTCATTTCTCTTGGCTTTTGGCACAATAATAAAAACAAATAGTTTTGTTTTCTTGCCATCTAATGATTCAAAATCAATTCCATCTGGAACGGTTATAATACCTACTACAAAATCAGATATTCCTTCTAAAGCACAATGAGGAATAGCAATACTATTACCAAATCCGGTCGAACCTAATTTCTCCCTATCGATTAATCCTTGAAAAATCTCGTCTTCAGTTTTATCATTAAGTATGGAATTCCTTTTGGACAATTTCACAATTTCTCTTAACATTGAAATCTTATCAGAAGGTTTAAGTTCAACCTGAATACATTCTTCGTGTAAAATTTCAGATAAATTCATAAACTATCTCCTATGAAATAAGGTCTTTAATAATAGTAATTATTGCATAATGCATTATAATCGTAATAATTTAGCAAAAGAAATAACCCTATATTTGAGAATTGAAAAACAACAAACAGTGAAAGTAACAAATAGAACATTAACAATAAACGAAAATAATTTATTATATTATTGGCAAAGAATCAAAGATACTTTATTTTCCAATCTACAAGAAAAACCAGAGAAATTTAAAGAGAGACAAAACAAAATCAGTTTGATTCTGAAATTAATCTTAGCGAATTTCATAATAGATTATGTTGGTAGATTAGTTGATATCCAAGCAAGCCTCACTCGGCTTTTAATATTCCTCACCTTTTACAAAAGGCCTAATTCATTGTTTTGATAATAAAAATATGTAATTAATTTTAACCAGAATCTTTGAATAGCGGTTAAATAGAATTACAATTGAGATAAAGGCACAAAAATATGTTAAAAAGAACAGTAACATGTGGCGAATTAAGAAGAGAAAATTTAAGGCAAACTGTTGTTCTTAATGGTTGGGTAAATCGCAAACGGGATCACGGCGGACTAAGTTTTATAGATTTGCGCGATAGATATGGTCTAACGCAAGTCGTCTTCGATCCTGAAGTGGGAGAAAAACTTCTAAATAAAGCTAAGAAGTTGGGTGCTGAAGATGTTGTGGCTGTTAAAGGAGTTGTAAGGATTCGCCCTCAAGCCTCCCCAAATCGTGAAATGTCCACAGGTGAAATTGAAGTTCTCGCACAAGAGTTAGAAATTCTGAATAAATCAAAACCTCTTCCATTCCTTATCACTGACCGCTCTACGGGTCTCGAAGACTTGCGATTAAAATACAGGTATCTTGATCTGCGTACAAAGGACTTACAACGAACAATTGCTATCAGACATTCCGCCGCTCAAAGTGTACGGAAATATTATACAGAGAATAATTTTTACGAAGTTGAAACTCCTTTTTTAATGAAAAGTACTCCTGAAGGAGCAAGAGATTATCTGGTACCAAGCAGAATTAATAAAGGCAAATTTTATGCTCTTCCTCAATCTCCTCAAACTTACAAACAACTCTTGATGATCTCAGGATTTGATAAATATTTTCAGATTGTTAAATGCTTTCGTGATGAAGACCTTCGAGCTGACAGACAGCCGGAATTTACACAGATTGATGTCGAAATATCCTTCGTGGAAGAAGAAGATGTGCTCAAATCTACAGAGTCAATGCTCAGACAGGTATTCAAAGAAGTAATCGGAATTGAACTGGTAAATCCCTTCCCACGAATGACCTACGAAAATGCGTTCAAACTTTACGGCACTGATAAACCTGATCTGAGATTCGGAATGAAAATCCATAAAATTAATAAAATTGCTGATAAAACCGATTTTAAAGTCTTCAAATCAGTAATTAATAATGACGGAATCATTGCAGGAATATGTGTCCCCGGCGGAGCAAAACTCTCCAGAAAAGGAATTGATGAACTAACAGAAAAGGCTCGGATTCTTGGTACAAAAGGGCTGGTGTTTACAAAAATCACTGAAAATGGCTTAGAGGGTGGAATTGCCAAGTTCCTCTGTTCTGCTATTAAAGAAATTAACCAGGAATTTAAAGCAAACATCGGTGATTTATTGCTATTTGTAGCAGACCAGAAAAATATTACATATCCGGTACTCGGAAATCTGCGATTAGAGGTCAGAAAAAAATTAGATTCGATACCAACAGATTCTTTTAAACCGGTTTGGGTAACACACTTTCCCCTGCTGGAGTGGAGTGAAGAAGAACAGCGGTATGTTGCAACTCATCATCCGTTTACTTCATCCGTTCCGGAAGATATGAAGTTTCTGGATAAAGAACCGGAAAAAGCCCATTCCCGCTCCTACGATATTGTAATCAACGGACAGGAAATTGGTGGTGGAAGTATTAGAAATCATACTGTAGAGATGCAGGAAAAGATGTTTGAAGTCTTGAAAATAAGCAAACAAGAGTCACGTAAAAAGTTCGGTTTCCTCTTAGATGCTCTTTCTTATGGCGCCCCACCACATGGTGGAATAGCTCTCGGATTTGACCGGCTTGTAATGATCTTAGCGGGAGTTGGTAATATCAGGGAGGTAATAGCTTTTCCCAAAACAACAAGCGCTTCTTCTCTAATGGACGGCTGTCCTACAGATGTTGATAAGCAACAGCTGAAAGAATTAGGAATTACAATAAAATACTGAGCATGAAATTCTCTTTATTAAGGATTAAACATAATGGCATCAAAAGTTATTGAATTAAAGGGAGTAAATCCATTTTTAGTTTTTGGAGTAAATGATGTTTTTCTTAAACTTATTGAGGAAAAATTCCCGTTAAAAATCTTTGCACGGGGGAATAAAATAACCCTCGAAGGTGAGGACAAACATATTCAGCAGGTAGATCGAATCTTAGGGGAAATGCTCTTAACAATTAATCAAAAAGGATTTGTAAATGAAAATGATCTTAGAGCATTAATCAACGTAGAAATCAGTGGAGAAAAGTTAAAAGGAGAAATCACTCTGGATACTGTTATTCTATTTACAAAAAACGGCACTATTAAGCCGCGTTCACCCAATCAGGAAAGATATTACCGATCCACTCTTAAAAACGATATTGTTTTCGGTATAGGGCCGGCTGGAACTGGTAAAACGTACCTGGCAGTTGCGATAGCTGTGGCTGCATTCCGTAATCATGAATTTAAACGGATAATACTTACCCGTCCAGCGGTGGAAGCTGGTGAAAGTCTGGGATATTTGCCAGGAGACCTTAAAGAAAAAATCGAGCCGTATCTTGCTCCACTATATGATGCTCTTCACGATATGTTACCAATGGAAAAAGTGAAATCTCTAACAGAACAGCATATTATTGAAATTCTACCATTAGCTTATATGAGAGGTAGAACGTTGAATAGTGCATTTGTTATTCTCGATGAAGCTCAGAACACAACCAGTATGCAAATGAAAATGTTTCTCACTCGAATCGGCGTTAACTCGAAAGCAATTATTACAGGTGATATTACACAAATAGATATTCCTAATAAACAGAATTCGGGATTGATAGAAGCTAAAAATATCTTAAGCAATATAGACGGTATCGATTTTATTTATTTCGACGAAGGAGATGTCGTTCGACATAAACTGGTAAAGGATATTATTATAGCTTATAACGGTAAAAATGAGGATTAAAAATCACAAATAAACCAGTTTTAAGCGAAGCCAAACCAAACGGATTTATCTTCATTAACGACTAATCCTTGATCAAAATATCAGCAGTCATCTCTTTGGGAATTTCCAAACCAAGTAAATATAAAACCGTAGGTGCAATATCAGACAATTTCCCTCGGTCAAGAATTTTTTTAATCTCGTAATCTCTGGCAACGTATATTAATTCAACAGGAAATGTCGTATGGCTTGTCTTCACCATCGCTGTTTCATAATCTACCATCTGTTCTGAATTGCCGTGATCAGCCGTAATAAGGATGTGAGAATCTAATTCCAGAAGTCCTTTAATTATTTTCCCCACACATTCGTCTACAATTTCCACTGCTCGTTTTGCCGCATTAAAATCACCGGTGTGACCAACCATATCGCAATTTGCATAGTTGATCACTATAAAAGTATATGGATTATCTTCGAGACGTTTTAACAGCGCTTCGGTTACATTATATGCCTCCATTTCGGGATGGCTAGCGAAAGTTGCCGGATCGAACCGACTTTTTATCTCTACCTGATCTTCATTAGGAAAAGGTGTTGTTGATTTTCCATTAAAGAAGCTTGTCACATGTCTGAATTTCTGAGTTTCTGCAATGCGTAATTGTTTTAAACCTGCTTTTGAAATCACTTCACCCAGCAAATTATTCATCGCACCGCTGGAACCCATTGATTCCAGCATATAGTCTTCAAATTCATCATAGTACTGAGTGAAACCAACATAGATAACCTTCGGTTTCACCTTTAAGTTTCCCGGATAGTTCGGATCAACAAATGCTCTTGAGAGTTGTATCGCCCTGTCCTGTCGGTAATTTGTATGAAGGACACAATCTCCATCAGACATATATTCATATCCACCAATGCAATAAGGTGGAATATATTCATCAAACATATCTACATTGTCAGGTGTTTTATCATTTTCGTATGACTCTTTTATAGCAGCTTCAGCGTTTGGTACCTTTCGACCTTCTCCGTTAACTATACAGTTATATGCAATATCCGTAATATCCCAATTCTTAGACCTATCCATACCATAATAGCGTCCCATAATAGTACCGATCCTGCAGTTGCCGACCTTCTGCATTACTCTATTCAATTTAGCGATATATTCAAGAGTACTCCGAGGAGGAGTATCGCGTCCATCTAAAAATGGATGTATAATGATCTCGCCATCCGGAAATTCACTTCTTGCTCTTTGCATGATCTTAAACAGATGTTCCTGATGAGCATGAACTCCCTCATCCTGTAACAAACCAAACAGATGAAGTCGGGAATTGTTCATTTTCCAATTTTTCACAAGATTTTTCCAACTCTCAACTTGGAAAAACGAACCGTTTCTAAACCCTTCGTCAATTCTTTTAAGTTCCTGAACAACGATACGACCCGCTCCCATATTGAGGTGACCAACCTCGCTTGAACCCTGATAATCTGCTGGTAAACCCACTGCCTCACCTGAAGTTTCTACTACAGTCCATGGATATTTTTCTTTATATGAATCAATGTTGGGAGTATCAGCTGCCATTACAGCATTTCCAACAGGATTTTCATTTATACCCCAGCCATCGCGAATTATTATACATACTGGACGCATATTTTCCTCTTTTCTAAAATCTAGGAATGTTTTCTCTTAAGTATTTTTATATTTTCTTTATATAGTGATAATTTCAAAAAAATCCCTTGTAAAGTTTTGATGCCCACTGGTGTCAGGTTTCATTTTTCGAGACTAATTAAAAATCTTTAGAAATTTACAATTTGAAATATGAAATTCTCTCACTTTTCTCTTCTCTAAATTTCCTTTTCAATTTGATCCGCCGTCTGGCGGATTGATATTTGCTCCAAAGGAGCCTCTTCGAGGCAATTTAAAATTCTTTTACTTATACCATATTCCCTTCTACCTTAATAACCTTTACAATGTCTTAACCACCTTATCCATATCTGAAACTACATTTTGACTCGCTTTAGTAAGGCTGGAATTCATTATCTTTTCAAAAAATTTACTTTTTGCCTCTTCCTCAACTGTTTCACATCCTTGAACAATTATTAATCCTTTACTGATAACAATTTGAGCAACTTCTGATATGAAAATTCTTAGCATTGCCGACAATTTACCAGCATCCAGATTGCCATGTTCAATAAGATTTGCCACCTTTCTTACAAACGCGGCAGCTACTTCGGTATAGGTTATAATGTCAGAAAGTAAAAATTGAATATGCTGCTGGCGTGTTAACCTCTGTTTATGAGCAAACATTATCAAATCATTGAGAATATTAAGAGAATCTCCAATTATTTTTGCATTGATATCTTTTACTTTTCCAGCAATATCTTCCATTTCTCTGGCAAGATTGTTGTAATATTGACCCTTGCTTCTTACAGTAGTTCGCCAGCGAAATAGGTATATTATATTCTGCTGAATCTCACTAGTACCTTCATAGATAGTCGTGACTCTGACATCCCTCTTGATTTTCTCCACTTCATATTCACGCATATAGCCATATCCACCATGCGCTTGAATTGCAGACTCTGCTGCTGCATTCCCAATTTCAGTGGCAAAATATTTAGCAATTGAACCCTCTACCATAATATCAGTATCACCTGAATCAATCCTACTGGCAATTTCTTCAATGTACATCCGCGCAGCTCCCAATCTTACAATATGAGGAACTATGAGTTTGTGAGAGTACCCCTGTTTTTCAATTAATGGGGAACCAAACTGAACTCTTTCTTTAGCAAATTTAATGGATTTTTCTATTGCTGAAAGTCCGGCTCCCAATCCAAATGCGGCAACCATAAGGCGAGTATATGCAAAAACCTCGTTTGCCTGTTTCATTCCATTACCAGGAACACCACCAATAATATTTTCAGCCGGAACCATGACATTTTCAAAAGTTAGTGCCGCCGTATTTGCACTTCGAATTCCATGCTTATGTTCATGTTCACCTCTGACAAATCCTTTAGAATTTCCTTCTACTATGAAAAACGTTGGTTCCTCGGGAGCCTTTGCCAGTACCGAAAAAAATTCAGCAAATCCGCCATTTGAAATAAATTGTTTGCTGCCATTTAATTTATACCAAGAAATTTTTCCTGATTCGTCTTTAATTGGCTCAGCCTTTGTTTTTATCGCTTCAAGATTACTGCCTGCTTCAGATTCGGTTACTGCATAAGCTACGATAGCACCCTTGTCAACTATTTTTCCAAGCCATTTTTTCTTCTGTTCTTCTGTTCCGGAAAGCAGGATTGGTTCTACACCTAAATGAATAGCCAGAAACGCAGTGGAAACGCCAAGACAGATTTTCGCTAATTCTGTTGAAACATGAAATGTATCCACTACTCCACCACCAAGCCCACCATATTCTTCAGGAATAAAAACCATCTGTAAACCGACTCGCTCGCTAAGCAATTCCTTTATAATATCCAGTGGAAACTCTTCACTTTCATCCAATTTAAGGATTTTATCACGAGATAGAAGTTCTTTATGTACTGATCTGATAGTATCTAGAATCATTTCTCGTGTTTCAATATCAAGCCCGGCTTTCTCTGTCATATTTTCCTCCATAAAACTTGTGAATCTTGAATACCTTCGATTATCAAAATTGGGCTAATTTAATACAGATCGTTTCAAACTCGAAATAAAAATCGTTGGCAATCAATAGAAAAATATTTTTATGAAGATATTGTCCTTCAATGAAAAAACTTTTAACAAACTGTAACTAAGGTTCTACGGACAACAATTTAAAATGATTGTTTCATTTTCAATAGTTTACTAAAATTCAGCATGATTTCTCAGCATAATATTTAAACTAATGTAAATTCCGTGCAAATAGGAGGCGAAAGTGAAGCGGAGGGAATTCTTAAAAAAAAGTTCAATTATAACTGCTGGCATTGCTTCTACACCGTGGTGGTGGAATGCCTGTCAACCGAAAAGTTTAACAAAAGGATCAGTTCAGGATATGGAAGTACTCTTTAACGTTTCAAAATCTGGAATGAAAGAACTAATTTCTTATGCTCTTTCCAACGGTGGTAACCATGCTGATATCTTCTTTGAATACCGCATTAATTCATCGCTGCGTATGGAAGAGGATATTATCAAAGATGCCAGCCGCGGTATTATAATGGGAATGGGTGTTCGTGTTATAAAAGGCGATCAAGTTGGGTATGCTCATACCGATGATTTCAGCTTTGACAAAATGAAAGAGGCTGCAATGGCAGCTTCTCACATTGCAAGTAGTTTAGTATCTGCTCAGATAGCACCAATAAAACAATGTAGAAAAAAGAATCTGTATGAATTGGAAGAACTCAGCATTGATGCTGATTTAAAAGAAAAAATATCTCTTATTGAGAGAGCAAATAGTGCGGCAAAGAAATTTCATTCTAAAGTCTCAAAAGCATACGTTTCTCTCTCTGATGAGATGAAGCAGATTATGTACATGGATTCCGATGGGAAATACTTTACTGATGTTCAGCCGATGTTATTACTCAGATGCTACATAGTTGCAGAAGATGGAACTAACAGGCAAGGTGCGAGTATGGGAAAAAGTCAACGTACTGGACTAAATTATTTCTCAGAAAAAGGCAATTCTCCTGAATCAATAGCAGAGGATGCTGCAAAGATTGCTGTAACAAATCTTGATGCAAAGCCTGCACCGGCTGGTCCACAGGTGGTTGTTCTTGGTCCTGCTGACAGTGGAGTTTTGCTGCATGAAGCAGTTGGTCATGGTCTTGAAGCCGACTTTAATAGAAAAGGCTTGTCCAATTTTTCCAATAGAATTGGTGAAAAAGTTGCTTCAGAGCATTGTACAATTGTTGATTCGGGACTATTTCCCAATATGCGTGGTTCAATAAATATTGATGATGAAGGAAATTTACCGACTGAAGCCGTTCTAATTGAAAACGGAATTCTAAAAGGCTACATGCACGATAATATTTCGTCGAAGATCATGAAGGCTCAGCCAACAGGAAACGGACGCCGCCAATCATACAGCTTTCCACCCATACCCCGTATGACAAATACATATATGCGTTCCGGCTCTTATGACCCCGAGGAAATAATTAAATCCGTTGATTATGGGGTATACGCTAAGTGCTTTAGTGGTGGGCAAGTTGACATAACAAAAGGAGACTTTACCTTTGGTGTATTTGAAGCCTATCTGATCGAGAACGGCAAAGTAACCGCTCCGCTTAAGGATGTAACTCTTATCGGCAATGGACCTGATGTGATGACAAAAGTAACAATGGTAGGAAATAATATGGAATTTACAAAAGGTGGATGGACCTGTGGTAAAAATGGTCAAAGGGTACCTGTTGGAGTAGGTATCCCAACTGTCAAAGTTAGTGAAATCACCGTTGGTGGAACAAAAGCTTAGGGGATTGATATGAAAGACATAAAAAATCTATCTGAATATATAATTGATAAAGCTCTCAAGCAGGGAGCCGATGATGTTGACGTTATTATAAGAGAATCAAGCAGCTCAAATATAGAAATTCGCCTGGGAAAAATAGAAGAACTCAAGCAGGCAAATCCTAAAGGGTTGGGAATAAGAGTCTTTAAGAATAAACGAAAAGCATTGACATATACCAGCGATCTTCGTCTTGAATCAGTAAAAAAACTTGTGGCACAAACAGTTGAAATGGCTGATATCACAAATCAGGATGAATTCAGTGGACTTCCAGAGAAAGAACTGCTTGGGATTGCTGATGTCAATTTGTCACTTTATGACAAGAAACTTGAAACTATGTCTATTGAGGATAAAATTAGAATAGCTAAAGAAGTCGAAGAAATCGGAATGGCTCAGGATCCGCTGATCAACAATTCCAGCGGTGCCCACTGGAGTGATTCAAAAAGTAGAGCAGTCCTTGCTAACTCTCGAGGTTTCTTCGGTGAACAGGAATATTCTTCATGTTATTTTAGCCTATCACTTGTAGCCGAAAAAGATGGAGTGAAGCAGACTGATTATTGGTGGACAAGCAGTCGTTTCCTCGATAGGCTCGATTCAGTTGAAAACATTGCAAAAGAGACTGCCCGAAGAACGGTCAGGAAAATTGGTGCAATAAAGCCAAAGACTAAAAAAGTTCCCGTAGTCTTTGACCCGGAAGTGGGAAAAGATTTTCTAAATATCATCTCTTCTTCTGTTATGGGAACGAGCATTTATAGAAAAAGCTCCTTTTTAGTAGACAAACTGAACAAACAGATAGGTGTTGGGAATTTAACAATAACTGACGATGGAATTTTAAAAGACGGTCTGGGTTCAAGGCGATTCGATGGTGAAGGTCTGCCAAGTAGAAAAAATATTGTTCTCGATCATGGTATTTTAAAAACATACTTATGCGATTGCTATTCAGCAAGAAAACTCAAACACCCACCTACAGGAAGTGCTAGCCGAGGCACTAGTTCAGGTCCAAGCCCAAGTACAACTAACTTCTATATGCAAAATGGTAATGTACCACCTGAAGAAATAATAAAATCCGTAAAAGAAGGACTTTATCTTACAAGTGTGCACTGGGTTGGTGTAAATTATGTTACAGGTGACTATTCACGCGGTGCAGAGGGAATATGGATTGAAAATGGAAAATTAACCTATCCGGTACAGGAATTCACAGTTGCCGGCAATATGCTCGACATGATGAAATCAATAGAGATGATAGGAAATAATTTAACTTTTAGAGATTCAACTAATGCTCCAACTTTTTTAATTAAAGAAATGATGATTAGTGGAAGTTAGGGAAGTAGGTGGGAATCAGTAAGCAGTGGCTTGAAGTAGTAGGCAGTAAGCAGTATGTAGTAAGGAGGAGAGGACAAGAAAATAATTATTAAAATCAAAAAAGGAAGAACTAATTCCATCATTCCAAATATTTGGTAAAACATTTTAAAACAGGGAGAATTTGATAGTGAATATCGTAGTCTGTGTGAAAAATGTACCTGATTCTGAAACAAGGATAAAAATTCTATCTGATGGTGTTTCAATTGACGAATCCATGATAAAATTTGATACCAATCCCCATGATGAATATGCGCTTGAGGCAGCTGCCCAATTAAAAGAAAAACTTGGCGGCGAAGTAACTGCAATCTGTCTCGGTGATGATAATGTAACATCCACAATTAAAAGATGTCTTGCTTGTGGTGCTGATAATGCCATTCATCTTGTTGCTCAAAACAGTAGAATGGCAGATTCACTTGTTGTGGCGCAGGCTTTAGCTGATGAAATAAAAAACATTTCATTTGACATTATTCTATGTGGGAAGCAGGTTTCCGATACTGATAGTCACCAGGTTGGAGGACTGATTGCTCAGATCCTGGATGTTCCCTGTATTTCAATGGTTAACGAGATTTCTGTATCTGATAAAAACGTTACAGCAAGCAGGGATGTAGAAGGAGCAAAAGAAATTCTTGAATGTTCTTTGCCATGTGTTCTAACTGCTGAAAAAGGCTTGAATAAACCACGCTATCCTTCTCTAAGAGATATAATGAAAGCGAAGAAAAAAGAGATTAAGAGAAAAGAAATAATGTTAAATCAGGGTGGAATAGAAATACTCAGTATGGAATATCCACCTCCAAGAAATGCAGGAAAGATAGTCGGCGAAGGACCGGAAGCGGTTTCGGAACTTATAAAGCTATTAAAAGAAGAAGCCAAAGTTTTATAAAAATGAATACTGTATTCTCAATAACAGATAGAACATAATGAATGAGTCTACTTAAAAAAGAATTGAAAGAGAAATATCTATACTTAATTTTTAAAATTGTAAAAGCTGTTTGCCGTGGGCATCCATCTTTTAACGGAAAAACAGTTCTGAAAAGCTTTAACTTATTATTAACCCGCCAACCGGTAGGACTGAAAATACCTACCTCAAAATTTGTAACCGTTCTAATAGCTTGCTCTAATCTATGAGAGATTTTTCTCTTTAATAAATTCACCTATAACAAGAAATTATTGTAAAGGAACAATGATGGACATATTGGTTTTTGCTGAACAGAGAGATGGAAAACTTAAAAAAACCGCCTATGAAGCTGTCTCAGTAGGATGCTCTATTGCTGATGAATCAAAAGGAAAACTAACGGCAGTAATTGTCGGTGCTAATAAAAGAAATCTTGCAAAAGAATTAGGGAAATTCGGAGCAAGTAATATTTTAGTTGCCGATGATGAACGTCTTGGCAAGTTTGTACCTTCTGCTTATTCCCGGGTGGTTTCCTCAATAATAAAGAACCAAAATCCCGATGTAGTTCTATTCCCATTTTCCTCAATGGGAAAAGATCTAATGCCATCCGTTGCTGCTCGGCTTGGAGTTAGTGCGGCATCAGATTGTACAAAAGTCGAAATCAGTGATGGAGAAATCATTTGCCATAGACCTGTATATTCAGGAAAAGCAGTTGCAAAAATCTCTTTTTCAAATAAACCTGCTGTTATTTCATTAAGACCCAATACATTTTCTATCACTGAAAAGCCGGTTTCAACAAATATTACAGAGCTTGAAATTGAATTGTCTCCCAATGATTTTCTTACCATTATAAAAGAAATTGTGTCGGCTGAAAGCAAACGTCCTGATCTTACAGAGGCGGATATCATTGTTGCCGGTGGTAGAGGAATGGGTGGCTCTGAAAAATTCTCCATTCTTGAAGAACTGGCTGATCTTCTTGGAGCTGCGGTAGGGGCAAGTAGATCTGCTGTAGATGCCGGATGGAGACCTCAGAAAGACCAGGTTGGACAAACCGGCCAAACTGTTTCACCCGATCTCTATATTGCATGCGGCATTTCCGGCGCTATTCAGCACATAGCAGGTATTTCTTCTGCAAAATATATTGTTGCCATAAATAATGATACTGAAGCACCAATCTTTAAAGTTGCAGATTACGGTATTGTTGGCGATCTTTTTGAAGTTGTACCAGCAATGATTGGCGAATTGAAAAATGTGCCCTAAATTGTATCGCTATTTTAATTGTACCCTACAATCACTGGAAAAATCCCGGTTACTAAAAAAACGGATTTTACATTAAATAAAGGGTGTGTCATGAATAATTCACTGGACGAAGATTTACCAATAACTACTATTGCGGTAGATGCTATGGGTGGAGATTTGGCGCCAACGGAACCTGTACTGGGTGCAGCTCAAGCTACATTGGAATCAACTGCTCATGTTATACTTGTTGGAGATAAAATCCGCATTCTTGATTTATTGAATGAGACAGAGTATAATGCTAACCAGATAGAAATTATCCATACTGATGAATTCATAACTAACGAGGATATTCCTCAACAGGTTATCAAAAAGAAACCTAAGGCTTCAATGATTTTAGCGGCTAAACTCTGCAAAGAGGGCGCCGTTCAAGGATTAGTATCAGCGGGAAATACAGGGGCGTACGTTTTATCAGCTTCACGATATGTTCCTCGAATAGTTGGTGTACGAAAAACAGCGATAGCTGCGGTTTATCCAACCCAGAATGCCCAAAAAAGAGATGACCATTTTGCCCTATTATTAGATGTAGGAGCTAACGTGCACTGTGCCACGGAAGATATGGTTCAATTCGCTTTGATGGGAATGATTTATGCATCTAATATAAAAGGTCTTCCTGACCCTACGATCTCTCTCCTTAATATCGGCAAAGAATCTTATAAAGGCGGTGATATGCTTTCACGAGTTTATAAAATACTTGATGGGCTTCCGAATGTTAATTTTGTGGGTAATATTGAGGGTGATGATGTAATGAAAGGACTTGCGGATGTTGTTGTCACGGAGGGATACGTTGGAAATATAGTTATGAAAACTATAGAAGGAATTGCGGAAACACTTTCCCATCTTGGAAGGTATGCATTTAAGCATAGATTTCTATGGAGATTAGGGCTTATTGCTCTATCCAGTGGTATTAGAACCTTGAAGCAGCTTACTGATTATTCAGAATACGGAGGAGCTCCTTTATTAGGATTTCAGAATGTTGTTATCAAAGCACATGGACGATCAAAAGCAAAAGCTATTACAAATGCTATCAAATTAGCAGCAAAATCATACCGTGATAATATTTGTGGAAAAATATCTAATGAAATATCTCAATTTGAATCGAATACATTTATAGATGACATAAAATAGAACTTCTAATAACTTTAGCCTGAGAAGTAACAAACCACAGATTTTTTTGTGTTTCAATAATTAAAATGACTTCGGGTAAATGAAACAACTTGTGAATTTATCACCTTTTCCAATAAAGCTGTTGTTTCTATTTTAACATTGTAATAAAACTTACTCTGCATTAAATTTTTCTGAAAGCAAGAAAAATTTAAAACCTGTAAACTATTAGGGAATTGCATGTCAAAATTTTCACTTGTTAAAAGCGCTGCGGTATTAGGAATTGACGCTTATATTGTTAATGTTGAATGTAATTTAAGTCGTGCAGAGCTTCCTCGTTTTATAACTGTCGGATTACCCGAAGGGGCTGTCCGTGAAAGCAAAGAACGGGTTTGGGCAGCAGTAAAAAATATGGGTTATTATATCCCAAGCAATAAAATCGTTGTGAACCTCGCTCCCGCAGATATCAAAAAAGAGGGTAGTGCTTTTGATTTACCTATTGCTATCGGGATTTTATGTGCAGCCAATCTTGTCCCAAAAGACAAATTGAAGGATTATATTATGCTGGGAGAGCTTTCCCTCGATGGGGCATTACGCGGTATTAAAGGCACATTGCCAATTTCAGTTTCTGTCAAGGATTCCGGAATAAAGGGAATAATTCTTCCCGTTGAAAATGCCAAAGAAGCCGCGATAACTGGTGAGCTCTCAATTATTGGGGTAAAATCACTTCGGGAAACTATAGATTTCTTAAATGATGATTATTCACCGGAACCATTTCATATTGATGTTCAGGCTCTTTTTGAAGAGCATCGACGCTACCAGTTGGATTTTTCTGATGTAAAAGGACAGGAAAATGTGAAACGGTCACTTGAGGTAGCAGCGGCTGGTGGGCATAATCTGATTATGATTGGTCCTCCCGGTTCCGGAAAAACAATGCTTGCCAAGCGGTTTCCGTCGATTTTACCGAATCTTACTCTCGAAGAAGCGCTTGAAACCACAAAAATCCACTCTGTTGCAGGTCTTATCCCTTCCGGTCAGGGAATTATTGCTACGCGGCCATTCAGGTCGCCTCATCATACAATTTCTGATGCCGCACTCGTCGGTGGAGGAAAAATTCCTCGACCTGGAGAAGTTAGTTTAAGCAATCATGGAGTTCTCTTTCTCGATGAATTTCCTGAGTTCAAAAAGAACGTTCTAGAAGTTTTGCGTCAACCACTTGAAAATGGAACTGTTACAATATCACGAGCACAAATGTCACTTACTTATCCATCTTCCTTTATGCTTGTAGCCGCAATGAATCCATGTCCTTGCGGATATTCTACCGATCCTAATAACGAATGTACCTGTTCCCAATCTCAAATACAAAAATATATGTCTCGAATCTCAGGTCCATTGCTTGATAGAATTGATATTCATATTGAAGTTCCCGCTGTCAGATTCTCTGATCTTGCAAGTAAATCTCCGAGTGAGACTTCCAAGTTCATTCGTGAACGCGTTCAAAATGCAAGAGAAATTCAAACAAAACGGTTTAAAGAACTCAAAGGAGTTTATGCCAATGCACACATGGAAACCAAGCTGATAAAAAAATATTGCCAGATCGATAAAGCAGGGGAATCTCTTCTTAGGACTGCAATTACCAAACTCGGGCTGAGCGCAAGGGCTTATGACAGAATTTTAAAAGTATCCAGAACAATTGCAGATCTTGCTTGTATGGAACAAATAAGACCAGAGCATTTGAGCGAAGCAATTCAGTACAGGAGTCTCGATAGGCAACTATGGCTTTAATGGAAAAACCAAAAATTACACTAATTTACCGGGAAAGAATGAATGACAATTAATTAGCGAAAATTAGCGTTTATTCGCGGTTAAAAAATTATATTTACAAAAATTATCTACAATACAGTGGCAAATAATTCAGGATATTTACCTATGATTTCTTATCTGATTCTATCTGCTCGTCGGATTTGCTTTTTTTACTAACCTTAAACTCACGAATAATAATAAAAATACCAATAAGCGCCAGGATGAGTGGCCAACCCTTCGAAAATAAATCACTCTCTTTTCCAATACCTGTAAAAATTAGTATAACTCCTGGGATCAAAGGCCACCAATGAGATTTTTTCTCATATAGATAGGCAATTACATAAATTACTACGAAACCGATACCAAGACCGATTAACTCAAGATTACCAGAACGTCCAAAAACTGTTCCCAGTCCAAGCCCCAACAATAAGCAGCCTGGAATTAGAAAACCGTATTTCTTCTTATAAAAGTAAGCTATTAGAAATCCAGCGCCGAACAAGAAAAACATTAATGCTTCGCTGTATCCCTCAGCATACTGCAGTACGAAAAAAATTACACCTAACACAATAAGAATAATACCTGTAGCAAACTTTTTACTGATTCGCTTCTTCACTGTTTCCTCCTCTTTTATCAACACAACAATGTATTAATAATGAATTTTAAATGGTAAACATTTTTTTAGCGGGATATTCCCAGTGCAGGTCTTCTTCATATTATTGGAAGCAATTTTTTTCTTTATTAGATTTAATGTATGTTAATAGCCGCTATAATAAATTCTCTTAAAATGAATATGGAGGAAAAATGAAAACAATTTTTTCACGTTATGTGTTTAGATACATACTCATTTTAGTATTGGTTTGCTCTTATGTTAGCATAGGTTATTCTAAGGATGACGCTGAACAGAAGCAGGAAATTCCCATTTCATCGTGGTTATTATCTGGTACAATACCGCAACCATTGCCTGTATTCAATGAAGATAAAAACATAGAAGGCAAGACATTCGCCCTCAAAGACCTTCTCAAATTCGATCAAGCTAATATTAAAAATTTATTACCGGCAAGAGGCGAAAAATTTGGATGGAGACCCAACTTAGACCTCCAATGGGAAAAAGTGACAGCAGATTCGAGCAATACTATTACTTTCTTAAGCGAAAGTGGAAATATCCCTGAAATCAACTATCTGGCAAGTTATATAAATGCGAAGCGCTGGACAAAGGCTAATCTTGAAATTAGTGGAGCACACCTATTCCAAGTTTACATGGATGGTGAGTTGCTAAATTCCAAAACAAGTTTTGATACACTTAAAGAAAATGATAATCAAGATAAACAAAGCAATATCTCCCATGAAATCAAATTGGAAACAGGGAAACATATTCTCCTTATTAAATCACTGCATGATCCGGAAAATAACATGCCCTGGAACATCAGTGCTACTCTGAAATTGAGCGAAGACTTCCCAAAAGATGCTCTACAAATCAGCACTTCACCAAGGCACGTCATGAACATGAAACATCTATTATACACACCTATAATCTCAAATATTTCTATTTCGCCAGATGGGGATATTGTAGCAATTGCATTGACTCATTATGCTCCACCAGATAACGATAAAGAGTCATGGCTTGAATTGCGCAAGGTTTCTGATGGCAGTCTAATACAAACTTATCGTGGTGGCATGAGTATTTCAAATATTAAATGAGCACCTGTTGGCAGAAAATACTCCTATACAAGTAACAAAGAAGAAAAATACACTCTTTGGATAGTTGACCTTGACAAAGGTACTACAACAGCGTTGCTGGAAAACATCAAGGATTTTGGTAGTTACTCCTGGGCACCTGATGGTTCATTCATAATTTACAGTGTAACAGAAAAAGCCCCTGAAGATAAAAACGGTGTACATCGCTTAAAAGGGATGGAAGATAGACAACCACATTTGAGGAACAGAAACTTTTTGTATATTGTGAATTTACCACAAGGAACCAGACGACGTTTAACAGCAGGGGAAATTTCTACTGATTTAAATTCAGTAAGTCCTGATGGTAAAAAAATCATATTCAGCCACCTGCTCTCAAATTATGAGGAGAGGCCCTTTTCAAAAACTCAGTTCTATATTCTCAATCTTGCTACCTTGAAATTGGATTCACTCTGGACAAGTAAATGGCGTGGATACGTGCAATGGTCGCCAGATGGGAAAAAGCTGCTGGTAATTGGCGCTCCAAGCATGTTTGGTGATATTGGAGTAAATGTTCCTGAAGGAACGATTCCAAATGATTACGATACACAGGCATATATTTACGATTTCAAAACCGGAAGTATTGAACCAATTACACGAGATTTCGATCCACAAATCAACCAGGCTATCTGGAGCAAAACAGAGAACGCCATCTATTTTCGAGTTACTGACCGATCCTACGGCAATCTCTATAGGTATGATCTCAAGAAAAAACGATTCAATCTAATTAAAAGCGAAGTTGAAGTAATGCGCCGTCTGGATATTGCAAATAACAAAGCTGTTGCCGTTTATTACGGTTCAAGCGCTGCGGTACCTTATAAAGCCTATATTATGGATTTGAAAAAGAAATCACGCCTTCTGATTGATCCCGGCAAGAAAGATTATAAAGACGTTGTTTTAAGTAAAGTTGAACGGTGGACATTCAAGAATGAACGCAATTTTGAGATTGAAGGTCGTATCTACTACCCACCTAATTTTGATCCAAAGAAAAAATATCCATGCATTGTCTATTACTATGGAGGTACAAGCCCTGTCACACGCGATTTCGATGGACGCTATCCCAAGAATCTCTACTCAGCTCAGGGTTATGTCGTATACGTGATGCAGCCCAGTGGTGCAACCGGCTTTGGGCAGGAATTTTCAGCACTGCATGTGAATGAGTGGGGAACTATTGTAGTAAATGAGATTATTGACGGAACTAAAAAGCTCCTTGCGGCACACCCATTCATTGACAAAAGTCACGTAGGTTGCATCGGAGCATCTTACGGCGGATTTACAACGGAATTGTTATTAACTAAGACGGATATATTCTCTACGGCTGTATCTCATGCAGGCATCAGCTCAATTGCCAGTTATTGGGGAGAGGGATATTGGGGCTATGAATATGGCGCTGTCGCTAATGCAAATAGTTTTCCCTGGAATAAAAAGGAGTATTTTATCAATCAAAGCGCACTCTTTAATGCTGACAAGATCAATACACCAATTTTGCTAACTCACGGTATGGCAGATACGAATGTTCCGCCCGGCGAAAGTATCCAACTCTATACTGCACTCAAACTACTTGGTAGAGAAGTTGAACTTATCCAGTTTAATGGGGAGAATCACTTCATCCTTGACTACAATAAACGCAGCCAATGGACAAAATCTATAATGGCGTGGTTTGACAAATGGCTTAAAGAACAGCCTCAATGGTGGGACGACTTATATTTAAGTGAGTAGCTTATTTATACTTATTCCGAAATTGTCCCGACGGGTCGGGACAATTGGATAAGAAACTACGTTTTTCTAACATCAGTGTCATGTATACAATATAAGAATCAACGTTACAAATTTCGTTATCACATGGAGATATCTACGACACAAAACACCCCGAATAACCAGGGTAAAGAGTGAATATTTGCGAATCATTCCTTATTTACCAGCTTCTTAAGAATCGAAATAATGATTTTGTTTTCTCTTGTCCTTTTCATCAGAATAACATACAGTAGAATTAAAACAATCCCCATCAGAATACCAGGTAATCCAATCCAGTACACCGCTTTATCCACTAAATGTTGGTATAAATATATCATTGTTGCCACTATGAGAATACATCCAACAAGCAGAAAAATATTAGAAAAAACAGCTAATCTACCTTGTTCATGCTCACGCTCTAAAATATCATAGAGATATTCCTGTTCCTCTTTTGATAATTCTTTAGACATTTACACACTCCATTTCCATATTAATAATAAATTAAGAATAGAGTCTTAAATAACAAACTAAACGGTTAAAAATATTAAAATTGAAATGTCACAGATTATATGCAAAAATATGGTTATTTAACTGCTTGTCCAAGACAACAAAATTTTCAACAAATCTATTAAATTGTTTTACCATTTATGCACTCCAAGAAATACCCACATCTCCAAACTCTGAATTGTGAAAAATCACTACTTTGTTGATTTTCAACAAATAGAGATGTATATTCAAAAAAATTTGAGAGCAAAAATGAAAAAATTATCAATCATACTCAGCATTTTAATCCTTATTATTGTTGGAAATCTCACTGCTCAGGATCAACCTGTATATCCCCAACCTACAGACCTCATAACCATACCAACAGCAGGTATCATACCTCGTGGAGCATACTCAGTCAATGTCAGGCTTTCTCAAAACGGCGGTCTTATGACAGGAATATCGGCAGGTATTTCAAGCAGATTCATGTTTGGTATTTCCTATGGTGGATCTCAAATTATAGGCGATCAAAAAATCATCTGGAACGCACAACCAGGGGTCGAAATTAAGTACAGATTTAGCGAGGAAAATACAAAATTACCTGCAGTGCTTTTAGGTTTTAATTCTCAGGGATTCGGAGCCTATATAGAAACTACTAAACGTTATGAAACCAAAGCCAAGGGATTTTATGTAGTTGCCAGTAAAAACTACCATTTTTTAGGTAACCTCGGGATACATGCAGGTGTAAATTACAACCCTATTGAGGATGGAGACGGAGATAAGGATCCTTCTTTCTTTATCGGGCTAGATAAAGATATCAATCCGGAAATTTCTTTCTTGGTTGAATACGACGCAGCTTTAAATGATAATGAAACAAATGAAATATCTCTGGGAAAAGGAACTGGTTATCTGAATGCAGGTATTCGTTGGACATTAGTACAGCACTTTCACTTTGAGCTCGATTTCAATAATATCTTATTAAATCGTGAAAGTATTAATTATTTGACACGCGAACTGAAAATAACATTTGTTGAATTTTTTTAATAAAATTGACACTTATCATTACTCTGCAAGGGCCTGTGGGAAAATATAACTATGATACAATATTACTAATTAGGAACTCAAAACGCTAATAAGTGAGGGGGAAACTATGAGGAATTGTACAAAACAGAGATTCCTATTTTTAACATTAGCAATTTTAATGCTGCTCTCATTTTCTCTTGTCTTTGCTCAAACTGGCAAGTTAAGGACACTGCTCGACGAAGCTGAAAAACTACATGATGCAAATGATTATAGCGGCACTATGCTAAAATTGAGGGAGGCAGAAAAAATCGATAGTGACAATCCGGAAGTTCTCTGGAAAATTGCAAGAGCATATTTTGATTTTTCAGACCAAGAGCCGGATAATGAAGATGTTCAAAAAGAGAATTTATATCCAGGCTTTGAATATGCAAAAAGATGCATTGAGATTGCTCCTGATGTCGCAGATGGACACCAGTACTATGCAATTCTTATAGGTCGGATAGGAGAAATTGAAGGAACAAAACAAAAAATCAAAAACTCTTATGCTGTAAAAGAGCATACTCTGAAAGCCATTGAGTTAGACCCTGACGAGCCCGCTAACTATCACGTCATGGGGCGCTGGCATTTTGCCTTATCTGAGCTTAGCTGGATTGAAAGACAAATTGCCGCTGTAATATATGCTACTCCACCAAAAGCATCATTTGAAGAAGCAGAAAAGTTCTTCTTAAAAGCACGGAAACTTGAGTATGATGACATTCGACATGTTCTGTGGCTAGGAAAAACATACATCGAACTCGATAAAGAAGATCAGGCAAAGAAGATGCTTGAAACTACTCTCAAAATGAAGGCTGAAAGTGATTCAGATAGGGCAATGCAAAATGAGGCAAGAGAGCTGCTGAAAAAACTATAGTAAAATATTGCCTTTAAAATGAAGGTGTTTAAAACTTTATTTAAAATAATTGGACTGTTTGTCTTTATAGGGTTAGTGTTATATTTCTTCAAAGACACTATCCTGAGACTCCTGGATTTACATGACCATAAGAGCAAAGAACCGACAGAGCAAAAAGCTGAATAAAACATAGCCAGGAACTTTAATTTCAAATTTCAAATTTGTCAGTGCCAAAAGACTAATAAAACATAGCCTGGAACCCAGATACTTTTGACTTATATTTTAGTGGCTGAGCTGTAACATATCTAAAAGACTCCCTTGAAATTTGAAAGTTTTATAAACATCTATTTTACGATATTATGTGTATAATGTAAGGAGAACAAATAAGAAATAGATCATTAATCCTATGTCTATCCCTTCCTTATTTCCAATACTGCTTTATTTTTTCTGTTTCCAAACTTGCAAATAGGTTAATACAATTATTCAATGAAATTAATACCATGTATGTAATTGCTAAAAAATTTTATCTACTCTCTATTATTCTTAAAAAAGAGGTCAATTGTGAAAAAGTTAAACTTGCTTTCAATATTTTTTCTCACTTTTCTAATTACAACTACACAATTATTTAGTAAAGGAAAAAACATGAATTTAAACCTCATGCCTGTACCTGCTCAAATTACACTAACAGGTGAAAAATTCAGGCTAACTGATTCTTTCACACTCGCTGTCAAAGGAGAAGCTGGTGACAGACTATACAAAGGCTCAACGCGTGTATTAAGAAGGCTCGCCGGTCGTACGGGCCTATTTTTCCCTCAAGATTTTATTACAAAAGAAAGCTGTAGCGACACCGCTGACTTTATTATTAAAACCAATCGTGAGGGACGTGTTGCATTACACGAAGATGAAACTTACCAATTAACAATTACAAAAGATAAAATTGAGATTGCTGCTGAAACAGACATTGGTGCTCTTAGAGGATTAGAAACATTTCTGCAACTATTAAGTGTTGACGATAAAGGATACTATTTCCCTACCATTAAAATTGATGACTATCCTCGTTTCCCCTGGAGAGGACTGCTTATAGATGTTAGCCGCCATTTCATGCCCGTGAATGTAATTAAACGCAATTTAGATGGATTGGCAGCTGTGAAAATGAATGTTTTGCACTGGCATCTGGTTGACGATCAGGGGTTTCGTGTCGAATGCAAAACTTTCCCAAAACTGCACGAAAAAGGTTCTGATGGTTTCTACTACACTCAAGGACAGATCAAAGATATAATAGCTTATGCAGATGACCGAGGAATAAGAGTAATCCCAGAGTTCGATGTTCCCGCACATGCAACCAGCTGGCTTGTTGGGCATCCTGAACTTGGAAGCGCTCCTGGTCCTTACGCGGTAGAGAGAAATTGGGGAATTAAAGACCCCACTATGGACCCTACTAAGGAAACAACCTACGAATTTCTTGATAAATTCTTTGAAGAAATTGCAGCATTGTTCCCAGACGAATATATGCACATTGGGGGAGACGAGAACAGTGGTAATCATTGGAATGCTAATGAAAGCATTCAAGCATATATGAAAGAAAATAACATTCCCGATAATCATACACTTCAAAGTCACTTTAATCAACGTATTTTACAAATACTTACAAAACACGGTAAAAAAATGATAGGTTGGGATGAAATTTTTCATCCGGACCTGCCTAAAAATATTGTTATCCATTCATGGAGAGGACAGGAATCACTCGTTGAATCAGCGAAACAGGGCTACAATGGTATATTATCAAACGGATACTATATTGATTTGATCCAACCGGCATTCTATCATTACCTGAATGATCCAATCCCTGAGGATTCACCACTTACTGAATCAGAAAAGAAAAATATTCTCGGTGGAGAAGCAACTTCATGGGGCGAGCTGGTAACCTACGAGACGGTCGATTCCCGTATCTGGCCTCGAACTGCAGCAATAGCCGAACGCCTCTGGTCTCCTCAAAATGTTAAAGATGTTGAAGATATGTACCGCCGTTCGGAGGTTGTCAGTATTCACCTTGAGGAATTAGGATTAACCCATATTAAAAACTATGAAATGATGCTTCGGCGACTAACTAACAATGCAGATGTCACAACTTTGAGAAATCTGGTTGATGTAATCGAACCGGTAAAAAAATATAACCGCCATTCTCAAGGCATTAAATATACTTCCTATTCTCCTTATACCAGGATTGTTGATGCGGCAAGACCTGAATCAATGAAAGCCCGCCGATTCAACAAACTTGTAGATGAACTAATAGCAAATAAAAAAGATGCTTCTACTGACGAAATCAAGTCAATGCTTAATCTCTGGAAAAACAATCACAAGGAATTAGTCAAGACTATAAGAGTTTCCCCTGTTATTAAAGAAATTGAAACACTCTCAGAAGATTTAGCTGCAATCTCAGGAATCGGACTAAAATCAATTAATTATATTACTAAAGGAAAGAAAGCACAAAAAAGGTGGGTTAAAAAAAGCATGAAAATGTTGGAGAAATCTAAAGAGCCAAGAGGACAAACAGAATTAATGGTAGTTTCTGGTATTGAAAATTTAGTCAGGGTAGCAGGCAAGGATTAAACCTTGATTATTCACCGCTCCAGAGGAGTCCCTTTGGGGCAGATGTCGCAAAGAGCGCAGAGTCAATCACCTCGTTAATGTAAATACTTGAAATAGATTTTTTATTGCTTTGCAGATCGACACAGCGAATAATAGATATCCCGTTTCGCATCGTACCATCCCTCGACAATCACGGAGTTCCTGAGTGTTATATCATAAGACTGCCGCAAGATTTTAGATTCTATTGTAAATCTATCATCTCTTTGAACAGTATGAATAGATTCTGCTTCAATTTCTATATTTTTCCCTAAATCAAACCGTGCATATTCATCGGCATCTTTCCAAGCTCTTACCCAGGAAGAATATCTTGCAACTATCCCAACACCATAAATCCAATCTTTTGAGGTAGGTAATTCTCTTATCCATTCAGGCTGAGAACCCCACACTTTTGGCTTTGTTGAATCAAACGAAAGTTTCCCTGTCGATGGATATGCTAACAAAATAAAATATCCATCTTCAGTTAATAAAGAATCAACAATGCTGAAATTATTTTTGATCTGAATCAGAATTGATTCTTCATAAGATTGCTCAAAAGTGGGATTTAAAAGCCTTAACTTTCCATCCGCAAGCTCTTCAACTTCAAAAATTAATTGAATCTGTTTTTGCTTCGCCATGTTCTTCAAAGCAAGGTTTATCGCTACTTGCTCAGCTATAGTAACATCTTGATACTTGCCTGAATAACCAACAGAAAACATTGTACCAGCCGGAGCTTCAGGGAGTTGCTCAAACCAGGAAGAGATTACCGTCTGAGATAAAGCCTCCGAAAGGATCCTGTTGGGAAAAGCTCCGCAAAGTTGTATTACAGCTATTGTAAAAATTACAATACTTTTTCTTTTCATAATGAAAATACGACCAAACTTGAGTCAAGTCTTATTAAATTACTTCACCCAATCAATCCTTGATTTGATATTTAGACTAACTTCCATAATTCACAATCTTTTAGTGACTTAACTTAAGTTTGGTTGACTTCTGAGAATTCTATAAGATAAACTATATATCATAAGAGATTTGTTCAGAATGGCAAAGAAAGGAAAAGCCTACCCATCCCGAAGTATTGTGACGGGCAGGCATTTAAGTACTCTTTTTACTCTCCTATAGCTTCCAGCTTATCAATCTCTTTTTCAAGGTCATCAAAACTCAGATTGGCTTTCGCCTCGTTATAGAGTGCTTTCTGTTTTTTTGCCTCATTCAATGTTTCCTGAATTAACGAATTCAAGTTATATTCTGCCAAAGAATAAGCGTGGTATTGACTTCCCTCAGTTTTCATCTCTCTTTTGGCAATTCGACACCCACGTAGCACCGTATTAGCAACCTGTTTACTCACTGATGAAGTAAACTCGAGAGCCTCAGCGTCTTCTCCGAGACCACTCTGCTGCATGAAGTTTTTCAGCATATTCGAGACTTTTACCTCGATTACTCTCGAGATACCATCTCTTGCACGGGCATCTGAAGCTTCTTTTGCAAGAGCCATGCTCATCTTTGCTGCATCTCCGGCTTCATAGATGACATCTTCAGCCTGTGGTGGATTAAGGTACCACTCAGGAATTTCCTGCATTTTAGCTTTGGGTTTTCCACCCCCGCAATTTACAAGCATCAGTGCCAATGGAATCAACATCGCTAAGATTAAAACTTTCTTCATAACTTTTCTCCTTCTGTTAAGCATTTGTTTCTAATTATAATATACTTTTTCTATCAATTAGCTGCACTTTGTAAAAAGGCAGCAAATTTCTTCTTTGATATTTTCAAGTTCTTGTGAGACTTTTCTACTGCTGCCTGTCGAGACCCTTCATTCAGTCCTTTTCCCTTTGCTTTAAAAGAGGCTATGGTTTTACCATCAGAACGATCAATGAGGCTCAGCTTCACAACAGATTCGACATAAAACTGTTTACCCATTGGAGAATCTATTTCTTTTTCATTGAAAACAGCAACATTACCCTCTATAACAAAAGGGGCGTCATCAGAAACCGAGTAACCATTTTCACTAACCAAACCGGCAAATTTATCCTCAATATTTTTGTATCTGCTCCCACTTTTGTCAACGATATGAATAAAAAAATCAAGGGGTTCGATTTCAAAAAAATAATGAATAAATATCTCCGATTTAGAAATCAAATCTTTGAAAATATCCGGCAGTCTTGCCATATTTAGAGAGATAATCACTGCACCATTTTTACCTATATCATCGGTTGGAACGGCAACAACTCTGAATTCGGCAAAACCATCTGAATTGGTCTCTTTTTTTGCAATCAATTCTCCATTATCATATTTCGCTAAAACAGGGAATCTATCCACACCAATCTTCTCTCTGGTCTCAGATTCGTAAAAAACTTTTACTACTAAAGGCATTGACAAAACAGTACCTGATTTACCCTTTTGATTTTCACCTGATACAGCAGTTAATTCAATATGAGAAAATAGATCACGCATCTCTGCCAAAATCCCCGGTCCGGTGAACTGCTCAATTACAGGGTATTTCTTTCCGGATAAAGCAGTGTAAAGTGCACCTTTTGTGTAAAACTCTGGAATGCAATTTTGTGCATCTATATAATTTTCTACAGACGCAAATATCTTTCCCTCAGAAGAAAGTTTTCTAGCACTTCCTACCAATTGTTCAGTTTCTGTTAGAATTTCTCCCATCTCAACTTCAATTCCTGATAAATATTTCGATTTATTGAGCACAGCAAGTATGTAATACTTTCCTTTTACCTTTTTTACCTTTGCTATCTCAATCCCAGCTATAGTTTCCGAAACTACAGATTTGGTTTGCGACTTTACTTCAGAAGTTATATATCCCTTATCTCCCTCACGAAATTCTGATTCAATTGTTTCAAGTTCCGACTCAATCTTAACCCTTATCTGTTTAGCAACATCCGCTCTTGCAAGCTCAATTGCTTCTGTTTTGTTATCTGCAATTCCAACACCCAGGAAAAAATTTGAAGAAGGATACTTTTTATGTTGATTTGTCTTTGCCCACTCCGGAACCTGAGCAAAAACGGAGGTAAAATTCAATAAAAAAAACATTCCTAAGATGAAGATATTTGAGTTCTTGTGCACAATCATCTCCTTTACTCTTCAACAACATTAAGAAGTATCAGTTTGCGAGATATGGATACTTTTTTAACCTCTCCATTTCCCTTATAATTCTTCTTAAAATAGCGATAAATATCTGTTGAAGATCTATACTGCTCTGGATTGCACCAAAACTGAACATCATAAGTATAATCAGCAACCACATTCTCTTTATATGTTTTTGAAACCTTTTTAACAACATCGCTTACCGAAAATATTATATCTTCAGAATCGTCCATATTGAACACATCACTAACCGTAACAATCATTTTGTACTGAATGCCTTGTTTCAGGTCCTTTTTCCAGTAATTCATGATACGACTTAAAACCTTATCAATTGCGTCATTCATTGCTTCTTCAATAAGTACAGCGTCAGGTACCAACCTCTCATGACTATATCCGGTTTCCGTGCCAAGAAGCCGTCCGGTCGTAGTCTCGTATGCCCTACATGCTACAATGCCTTTTTTTACTCTGCTTGATCCGAGCATCCGTGATTCGATAGAAACATTATAACTCATATAAACATCACTGCCAATTGATAGTGCCAATAGATAGCCATAATCTTCCTCAGCACCCTCAAGTGCATATTGAGTAGCAGTTAATTTCTGTATCACCTGCTGCTGCTCAGGAACAATTACTTCATATTTTCTTACGGTTAAATAAGACTCGATGACTTCAGCTGCCTTTTTCAAATTGGGATCTGTTTTAAGGAGTTCTATCGGTGCCGTTTCACCCTTTGCTTCAGGTATGACCATTATAGATGGTAAGCCAACGGAACCGGCTATCGTTGATTCCTCAGAAAGGACTCCTTTATTAACAAGACTTTCGGTTATTAATGCCTTATTGATTCTGTAGGTTTTCTCAATTTTTAACTTCTTTCCACCTTCTATCTTGAGACGCTTATCGTAATATTCTGCCTCCCATGCAATAAAATTCCGAATGTTACTTTTTATAAAAAACTCTTTCTGTATTTTCTCAAATGCTATCCTTTCTTCATCTGTTTGAATCAAAGGGTCTGAACCACCAAGTAAAATAAACCATACTGCTGCTTTCATGGCGTCTGTATTTGCGCTTTTGTCCAATACTTTTGCTTTAGGTTTTCTGTGCTTTCTATCAATTCCATATCCTGTAGCACGAACCATGACCTCGCTCGGAGAAGTGCTTTCCAATAAAACCACTTCTCTCGAACGTGGAAGGTTTGATTTTCCCATTACAAGAGATGTGCTTAAAAATAGTGTTGCCATGAAAAGTATTTTTTTCATCAAATTCTCCTTTAAAAAATCTTTAATTTACTTTGTAGTATTGCAACTGGGTTAAAGGGCAACGTCGGCGGAGAAAAATGGATATAAAAACCATATGTGGGCCCGAAACTGTATATTTTAGGGACTGCCCAGTCTACTAAGTTATCCATATCTACTTCGTCCTCATCGTACTTTACAGTCCACCAATCCATTGGGGGAAACAAATTAAAACCTGCAAAAACGCCAACATTGCAATCAATATTTACTGCATATTCAAGTCCAAGGTTAAATCTCAGACCAAGACTATTATTAGAAATAGTTACATCTTCACCTTCATAATAATCGTTACTGTGAAAATCGTATATAGAAAGAACTTGAATGCCAGCAAGTCCTTCTCCGTGTAATGCAAATTGTCCCAAATATACTTTCTTCATAAAACCAACATATCCATGAAAAACTCCTGCAACACGATTAATTGTTGGAGTATTAGAAAAAAGATCGAGACCACTATCATATATCCGACTATTAATTGGCACAGCACCAGCCGATCCACCTAATATAAAAAAAGTCTGCCGTTTTTTTGTAAACTGCGCAATATTCCATTGAATATCCATATCAATTCCTATTGCACCTCCTTTGTAATCATCAAAATAGACAAGAAATTCTTTATCGGTGTTCAAAACAACACCCTCTTCTATATTCATAGTAAACCATCTCGGCTTCACAGCAATATCTATTCCTAATCTTGGATGTTCAATAATCATCATTCCTCGAACCCAATCACCTTTTTTGATAGCCCACGCCGAAGAAAGTTGCCCGGCAGATTTTCTGTTATCCGTAACTGTGCCCACGCGCACAAACCCCGACTTTTCAAAGCGGATTTTACCATCATTCGACTCTACCCATTCACCCACAAAGAAGGGTTCATCCATCTTTATACCTTCTGCTTTTCCAAGTGGAAAGCGAATATTTCTTTTCACAACCTCGGCAATTGGTGACTGAAGTTTGAAAATATCTATCTCACGCGTTCTAACTTGCAGGTTCATAGCAAGTGTCTGTGCTGCTGACCGAAATGCTGAATTATGGTTTTCATCGCTTGCTTCTCCTCTGGCAACGATTTTCTCTATCTTTTCAACACCTGGGTTATCTCCTGCTATAAGATGATACCAGATCAGCCCACCTTTTATAGAGACCGTTATTTCTTTTTTATCTTCATCCTTCTTGTCCTTACCTTTTTCAACTTTGTACTTAGAAAGAAATGGGACATATAAGTATGACGAATTCATTACCTGTTCCAATTGTTCGGCAGTAATTCCCATTTCCTTCGCTTTGAGAACAATGAAGGAATTTTTTTGGACCTCAGTTACAAGATTTCTTGCTCTAATCTCCTTTTGGACATCTAAAATTTTAATAAGCTCTGAAGCAATGGTTTCATCAATGAGATCACCAATTTCTGATTCAGAGTAACTCCCTCCCATCGAATAAGAGTTTTTAAATGAACTCTGAACCTTTTCCGGAAGAGGATTATAGTCGAAACGGGCGATTTTGATTCCATCGTGAATAGCTGAAAGAAAATATCTTTCGTTTCTATCCGGAAGATGAATTCCTCTTTTAGTAACAAGTAAAACATCGACGTATGATATGGATTTTCGAGTGTATTTCCCAGTCTGAGCAAATCCGCTACTTACCAGTACAAAAATAAAAATTAGAAAAAAGATTTTTCTTATCCATACCATATTCTTTTGTGGAAGTAATTCAGAATCGCTTTTAGAAATCATGGTTGCTCTACTCTATTACTAATATAATTCTTTTTTGCATTGTGGTTTAATTTCATCTTAAACTTTTTAGATGTCAATCTTTTTCTTTTTGATGTCTATTTTAAATATAAATGTTGACTTTGTGTGATTTGAGTCATAAAATTCATTCAAACAGAAAATCTTTATGATTCGCAATAATCTTTCAAATATTGTGCTATCTTTTTCTCTATTGATCCAGGCGCAGTTTGCATTTGGTCAAATAGTAACTTTTAACGAGGTAATGTTCGATGCCCTTGGTGCCGATTATTATGACGAATTTATCGAGATAGTTAATTACAGCGATTCAACCATATCTCTTCACGGAGCTTATTTATTAATAAATGGTAATGTAGATACTTTAGACTTTCCAAATTCAGACACTCTTGCACCAAATTCCTATGCACTTATTCTTGATAGAGGCTACTTAATAGGAACTAATTCACACACTTATGATGAGCTCATTCCAGATAGCACATTATTATTAACTATTCAGGATAATTCTTTTGGGCTTTCGAACAGTGAGTCCAACACTCTATTTCTTATTTCAGAATCCGGAGACACCCTCAGCTTTGTAATCACGACACCTGACCAGGATGCAGGTTATTCGGATGAGAAGATTATAATAGACGGACCTAATGATCCGGGGAATTGGGGTAATAGCACAACTTTACTTGGAACCCCTGGTTTTAAAAATAGTATATTCCCTAAAGATTATGACCTTGCAATTACAGGGTTTGAAGTAACAACTCCTCAAGAACTAATCGAAGCAGGAAAACCCGTTGAATTCACTTTAACTGTAACAAATACCGGGCTTTTACACTGTTTGGAAGCAGAAATTTTATTCGGTCAAGACATCAACTGTGACTCAATCTTACAATCGGGTGAAATTCTTTTTTCTACAATCAAATCCATTAATGCAGAAGATTCGCTCGTTTTCTTTCCTTCTATTCTTAATCCCCATTCTGGTATCTCTTCATTGATCGCAACTGTTATCCTTGAAGAGGATGAATCTTTAGAAAATAATGTAGCATTTCTCAAGCTTCATGTACCTTTTGCAGAAAATTGCATTGCAATTAATGAGTTTATGTATTATCCCAATCCCGAATTTGGTGGAGAATGGGTTGAACTTTTCAATACATCGTCAGATACATTGAACCTGAAAGACTGGACAATTTCCGATAAATCAAATGAAGCTATTTTAACACAAAATAATTTCTTTTTGCCACCAGCATCTTATGCAATAATTGCAGATGATTCCTCACTCTTAGAATACTGGAGTATTAATGATTTTTTCATAGATTGCTTATCTCAATTGCCCACCTTAAATAATACTTCAGATTCTATAATTATCCGGGAATTGTGCGGAAGAACTATTGATGCGATTGGATATTCAAAAACCTGGGGCTATGCACAAGGGACCTCCTTAGAAAGAAAAAATCCTTTTACAAATAGCAGCGATCCTGAAAACTGGGGTTTGTCAACCTCAGATAATGGCGGGACACCCGGCCTACCAAACTCTATTCTTCTAGAGGAATACGACCTTAAATGGTGTCAGGATAGTTTATATATTTTCCCTGATCACCTGCTTCCGGGTGATACAGCAAACCTCCGAATTGTTCTTCAAAACAACGGGCTAAATAATGCCTGCGATTTTTCTATCAAAATCCGTCACCACGAAAATATAGAATCGATTGAGCAGAGCCCTATCATATTACAAAAGTTTTATTACGATACTCTTAAATCTTTTCAGCTCTTATATGATACTCTAAAATGGAAAATCAATTCTGCAGGGATGGCTTATCTTCATTACAATATCAATTTTTTACCAGACAACGACCTACAAAATAATGAAGTGTTATTGCCTATTCATATCGGATATCCGGATAAAAGCATTGTTATCAATGAGATCATGTATCTTCCTGACGCTGGAGATCCGGAATGGTTTGAGATTTTCAATCGAAACAATCAAATAGTAAACCTCAAAAATTGGTACTTCAAAGATTCAAACAGCACACTTCATTCAATAACTAATAGCACAGTTCATCTAAAACCAGATTCTTTTGCTATAATAGCATCCAATGAAAATTTCTACTTAAGATACCCAAATTTTAACGGACAATTAATTCTGCCGGAATCGTTCCCTTCTTTGAACAATATCTCAGATTCACTGGTAATTATTGATGGTGTTGAACATCATATAGATGCGTTACAGTATTCATCTAACTGGGGAAGTGCAACTGGTATATCTATCGAAAGAATAAATCCAGATGGTTTAACTAACAGTCAGTCAAACTGGGGACTTTCCCAGGAGAATGACGGAGCTACTCCAGGCTATGAAAATTCCATTGCTGTTAAAAATTATGACATTGCTATTGATTCAATTTTCATTAGCTATTCAAATGTTAAATTGATTGAAGGAGATTCCTTATACATCCATTTAGCGATTAGGAATACAGGGCTAATTGAAATAAATAATTTTCAGATTCAAATTAAAATTCAAAAACCTGGAGCTTCACCTCTGCCTAATAGCTTCCTGGATACGACGATCACTGTTTCTGTACTCATTTATCCGGGAGAATCGTTAGCACAAAATTTTATAGTAGATTCAATACCTGGTGGAATCCATATCATTACTGGTAGTATTATCCTCGATCTTGACGAAAATAATTCAAACGATAATAACAGCTGCAAGTTATACGTAGGATACCCTGAAAATTCTGTAATAATAAATGAAGTAATGTATTCACCAGAAAGCGGTGAATCAGAATGGTTCGAAATTTTTAACCTGAGTAACTCACAAGTCGATCTTAACGGCTGGCAGTTCAGAGATGCTAATGGAAAATCTAATCTTCTTGCTGACACAACAACTTATCTCCTGCCCAACAGCTTTATCGTAATTGCTGCAAATAAAGATTTCTTACAATGTTATCCTGATTTTAATGCCGATCTAATTACACCCTCAAATTTTCCAACATTAAACAACACCTCAGATTCACTTTTTCTTATTGATGCAATAGATTATAATATAGAAATGATTTACTATAAAAAAGATTGGGGCGGCGGGGATGGTGTTTCTTTGGAAAGGCGTAATCCACATTCCTTTGCTCTCGATGAGAATAACTGGGGGAGTTCAATATCTGAAGTAGGAGCCACTCCCGGTCTTCCAAATTCAATATTGAAGTACGACTTTGATCTATTGATCGTTCCCTCATCATTTCTATTCGTTGATTCTATTGCAAAAGTCGGTCAATCCGTTTCTTTCAAACTTTCTGTAAAAAATAATGGGATTCTACGTTCAAATCCCTTTTCCGTGGAGATATTCAATGATCGAAATAAGGACAGCACCGTTTCACATACTGAACTCGTTTGGAGTTTATACAATATTCCACCACTTCTACCGGATTCTGTAATAACACTCAGTGGAGATATATATTCCGAAAATTCAGGAAAAGCTAATTACATTGCTTTAATTACGACGAGTTTAGAAGAAAATCCGAATGACAATATTTCTTATGCAAATTTACTTGTCACATTTGCATACAATTCCCTTGTTTTAAATGAGTTCCTGCCATACCCAAACATAGAGCAAACTGAATTCATTGAGTGTGTTAATATTAGTGATAACGTGATTGACATTTCAGGCTGGAGCTTATTAAACAACCGCAGTTGTACAACACTGAATTGCCACACGCAAATACCACCCTATGGTTATCTTGTATTAGCAAAAGACAGCTCATTTTTTAATTATTTCCCTCCATCAAATGCAACAATCACAATTCCTCAAAAATGGCTTAGTTTAAACAATACATCAGATAAAATAATACTTAAGGATTTAACAGGAAAGACAATAGATTCTTTATTATATGACGATACATGGAACTTAAAATCCGGAATATCTTTTGAAAAAATCTTTCCATATCTCAAATCTAATAATGAATCTTCCTGGTCCCTATCAACTAATGAAAATGGTGCTACTCCCGGAGTTTTAAATAGTGTCACACCTTTAGCTTATGATCTTTCATTGGACTCACTCGAAACTTCTTCTGATATTGGAGATACTTCCTCAACTTTTTCGATTACTTTCTTCATCACTAATTGCGGACAAACAGACTGTTACAATGCCTGTATCAAACTTTTTGAATCCAGCAAGCAACAACTGAAAATGTTAGAATCAATCGAAATTGAAGAATTATCTCCCGGTGAAAACGACACTCTAAGCTGTTTAATTGGACCATTTCAATCAGGTACACATAATTTCATCGCTGCTATTGATTGGGAATATGATGAGTATTCAAAAAATGATACACTTAACTTTTCAATCACAATCTCTTTCAGAGGAGAAACGATACTTATTTCAGAATTTATGCCTGACCCTATTGATATTAATACTTCCAACAATTCAATTTCAGAATACATTGAGCTATACAACCCAGGCATGGACAGTATATGTATTAATGAATGGCATATTTCTGATAACAATACAGCAAAACCAGTAGAGATTTTTCATCAGAATCTATTGCCACCACATAAATACTTTATAGTAGCGTCAGATTCATCTATATTCAACTTTCCTTGCATTAATTACTTTAACACAGTCATTCTACACAATTTCCCATCTCTAAATAATAGTGAAGATGCAATATTTATTACAGACCCCTCTGAAAAAGTAATAGATAGCCTTCTATACAATGCTACCTGGAAAATAACAAAAGGTATTTCACTGGAAAGGATTTATTTTAACAATCCAAACTCTTATAGCAACTGGCGATCATCTTTGTCAACCTATGGTGGAACACCGGGGTCTGAAAATAGTGTTACCATAATAAATTCCTTAAAAAAGGCGGGTATAAAAGCGGAACCAAATCCATTTTCGCCTGATGGAGATGGAATTGACGATGAAGTTGCTTTCCACTATCAACTTCCTTTCCCATCAGCAAAAGTCACGATAGAGATTTATGATTTAGCTGGACGACTAATTTATCGTCTTGCTCATAATTTACCTACTTCATCTGAGGGCGCTATTTTCTGGAATGGAGAGAGTAAATACGGAAAAAGAGCAAGAATTGGATTGTACATCGTCAGATGCTCTGCAACTGATATCGGTACCAGTAAATCTGTGGCTTATATCACTACTGTAGTACTTGCAAGAAGATAGCAAAATTTTATACTTGATTTTTACCTCAATTAACTATAAAGTAACCCAAAATTAATGTGAAATTAAGATTAATCAAAAAAAGGAGAAAATAATGAAAAGATTTTTGAAAGTTTTCTGTGTTTTTCTGATTGTATTTGCCTTTTGTGCCGGTACAATTTCTGCCCAATCTCTTGAAGAGAGATTACAGTCAATGGCAAAAACCAATGCGAAATTGTATGTAACACCACTTGTAACTGCATTTGGATCGGGAATGAACAGCGGTTGGTTTCACTCTGCAAAACCTCATAAGCTACTTGGCTTTGATGTTGGCGTAAGAATAATGGCAGTTACTTTTCCTGAAGATCAAAAAGTTTTCGATTTTGATATTTCAGCACTCGACTTTACAAATTCAATCACTA
The DNA here is from genome assembly GCA_016782645.1 of Fidelibacterota bacterium. Lineage (GTDB taxonomy): Bacteria > Fidelibacterota > UBA2242 > UBA2242 > UBA2242 > BS750m-G69. Next base: position 39,006 of record JADHYC010000004.1, read on the forward strand.
TTAATGAAAGTAGCTATGACATTACACTAGCCGCTACCGATTTATATCCTGAAACTGAAGTACCCACCTTTTTTGGAGAAAGTGAAGCGGGCAAAATTTCTGCTATACCCAATGCAAATATAGTTAGTTTAATTGAAACGCAATTACTTAATCAGGGTGTGCCCCAGCAAGTACTCGATCACACCGATACTCAGGATAAACTAAACAGTTTTGCTGAACTAATCCCAGACATTCCAACACCCGCAGGAACTGGCTTGGAAATGCTACCTTTGATCGTTCCACAGGCTGCGATAGGACTATCCTTACCTATGTTACCGATAAAGGCAGAAATCGTTGTAAGAGGATTACCGGAGATAGAGTTGGAAGATGTTGGGAAATTCAAATTTTTCGGGTTGGGCGGTAAACTTGCTCTTGACCCCTTCATTCCCATTCCTATGTTTCCAATTAATATTGCTTTGGGTACATACATTCAGAAGATGACCATTGGAGATGTATTTGAATCCAACCACTCCCTTTTAAGCTTACAAGTTGGTAAAGATCTCAATTTAGTTCTCCTTGCACTCGGAGTATATGCAGGTGTCGGTTTAGAAAGCTCTAACGTAAAAATCAACTATACATACTTTAATGAAGACGACCCGGAAGATATCTTTAATAACACCGAAATCAAATTTGATATAAAAGGTGACAATAAATTCCGGACAACTGTAGGTGCGCGTGTTAGACTGGCAGTTCTCAACATCAGTGCTGATTACTCAATGGGTGCCGATAATGTTCTCACAATTGGTGCAGGACTTTCAATAAGATAAATTTTTACTAATTTTACACTACTTAATTACTGTTATTAACCTTCCGAAGGTTTGAAACCTTTGGAAGGTTTCTCTATATAATGTATGCTTTCTATTCTCCCTAATATTTTTTCTTATCAACCGGCTAATTTCCCTGAAATATTACATATAATTTTTTAAATTTTGCATCATGAAAGAAAGGTGTTTGAATTATGAGTAAATGGACGGGAACTCTAATAGGTGGCGGAATAGGCTGGGCTCTTTTTGGTCCTCTTGGTGCATTATTTGGTGCTTATATTGGCAGTATGTTTACCAGAGAGGCTTCAATAAAGGGAGCTTACTTTCATCCTCGTATAGAACAGGAGGAAATTCATTATAAAGAAACACATGCTGGTGACTTTGCCGTAGCTATGCTTTCTTTATTCGCATACGTCTCAAAATCTGATAAACAGGTGAAATCATCAGAGGTTCAATATGTGAAACAATTCCTTGTAGATAAATTTGGTAAATCTAATGCACAAGACCTTATGTATCTTTACAAAGAGATTCTCAATAAAGATTACAACATCGTCGACATATCCAGTCAAATCAGATCACACATGAATTATTATTCACGACTTGAGCTCCTGCATATACTCTTTGGTATTGCCAAAGCTGATGGAATCATCTACCCTTCTGAAATTTCAGCAATCAATGAAATCGCTAATAGTATGGGTATCTCTACAAAAGACTACAACTCTATCAAATCAATATTTATTGGAGACTCCAACCAGGCATACAACATTCTAAACGTCAACCCAAATGATGATACAGATACAATAAAAAAAGCATATCGGGAATTAGCGATAAAGTATCATCCGGATAAAGTTGCAAATTTAGGACCTGAAATTCAGCAACTCGCCGAAGAGAAATTCAAATCAATTAATAATGCATATCAAGCAATAAGAAAAGATAAGGGATTTTAGATCATTTATTTTAAACCGGTACATTTCCCCTTTTTGCATAATTATTACGTATTGCTATCATCTTCAAGAGAAAAACTTAAAATTTAAAGACAACTAAAAACTCTATCAGAGAGTCTTTTAAACAATGAGGATGATTTAATAAAACCAACAAGGAGGTAATTTATGAATAGGAAATTCATTCTGGTTTTTTTGCTTTTAGTGTTATTCTCTTTAAGCGTAAATATTTTTGCAGATGAAGGAATGTTCCTTCTCAATCAAATCCCGAAGAAACTTAAGGGATTCGAACTTAAACCGGAAGATTTTTACAGACCGGGTGGCGGCGGGTTATCAGATGCTGTCATTATGATGAGTGGTGGAACCGCTTCTTTCGTATCGCCGAGAGGGCTGATTTTAACGAACCACCATGTTGCTTACGATGCTATTCAAAAAAATTCCAGTCCTGAAAAAAATTATCTGGAGGATGGATTTTATGCAAAGAGTATAGAAGAAGAATTACCAGCGCCCGGTTATGAAGCATTTGTAACACTCAATTTTGAAGACATCACAGAACGAGTTATGTCTGCTGTAACTGATGAAATGACAGCAATAGAGCTAGCAGAAGCTATTAGAAAAAAGATGGCAGAAATCGAAAAAGAAGAAGAAAACCTTGAAAAGGGAACTGAGGGGCGTGTCATATCCATGTTAGATGGTTCCTCTTATTACCTCTTCACATATTTAAAGATCAAGGACATACGGCTGGTCTATGCACCTCCAAGCTCAGTTGGTAATTATGGTGGAGATATTGACAACTGGATGTGGCCCCGCCATACCGGGGATTTTTCCTTTATGAGAGCTTATATTGGGCTAGATGGAGTACCTGCAGAATACAGCAAAGAAAATGTTCCATATAATTCTAAAACATATCTTCCAATTTCAAGCAAAGGAGTAAAAAACGGCGATTTTACATTTATCATGGGTTATCCTGGTCATACTATGAGATACAGAACCTCTAATTCTGTTGATTGGAATCAAAACCTATCTTACCCTTTTGGAATCAAAATGTTTCAATCCATTATAGATATCCTGGAAGAAGAAAGCAACGACAATGAAAAATTGGCTATTAAATTGTCTTCAACAACTAAAGGATTGAATAATGCTCTGAAAAATTATCAGGGAATGGTAGAGGGTTTGAAGAAATCCAATATCCTAGCAAGGAAAAAAATCCAGGAAAGAAAATTAACCCAATTCTTAGAAAAAAACCCCGAACTTAAAAAAAAGTATGGAGATGTCCTCCCCTCACTAAGGCAACTTTACAAAGAACACCTCGAAGGATACGAAACTGACAGCTATTTGCAATTCATGACTTTTACCCAAACAGTATCTTATGCTACTACTATTCAAAAATGGAGCGAAGAAAAGGGGAAACCCGATTCTGAAAGAGACCCACGTTATATGGATTACCAGATACCGAGAATTAAGAAAAGAATGGAGGTATCTGCAAAAGATTACGATGCACCGACTGATGCGAAAGTATTTAAAATATTCCTATGCAAAATGGCAGCTCTTCCTAAAGATCAACATGTAGATTTTCTGAGGGAAATAATTGGGGATAAGACAGGTAAAGAGGCTGAAAGTGCAATTAGCAACTTTATAGACGATTTATACGGCAAAACAAAACTTACCAACATTGAAGACCGCATGAAAATGTTTGATATGACCACTGAGGAACTTAATGCCCTTAATGATCCATTTATTGGATTTGCCAAGAAAGCCAATGATGAACTCGATAGACTTAAAAAGAAAAATGATTACTTTAATGGCAAAATAACAAAACTCCGACCTGAATATTACAAGGCTTTATTGGAATGGAAAGGCGGGGATATGTACCCGGATGCAAACAGAACAATACGCTTCACTTACGGAACCGTCAAAGGCTATTTCCCGAGAGACGGAATTTACTACAAACCTATCACTGCATTGAGAGGAGTCATTGAAAAGCACACCGGTGAAGAGCCTTTTAATGCTCCTAAAAAACTCATCAAACTATATAAGAAGAAAGACTACGGAAAATATATGGATAAGGTCATCAAGGACGTGCCAGTTGATTTCCTTGCAACAACCGATATCACTGGTGGAAATTCTGGAAGTCCAATCATGAACGGAAAAGGCGAAATTATTGGATGTGCATTTGACGGTGACTACGAATCTATGACAAGTGATTGGCAGTACAGCGACAGGTTAACAAGGACGATTAGCGTAGATTCCAGATACATACTTTTTATCTTAGATAAGTTTAGTGGTGCTGAGGAGCTACTTGACGAGTTAACTGTTTATTAATAAAAAGTTACTCGAAACATATCCAATCCTCAAAACACTTTTAAGAGAATTCGGGAGACTGTTCTACACATATATTGTAACTCTTCTGCATATTAAAGACGGTTTAATATGAGAATCTTATGCTAATAAATACCTAAAAGAAGTTCAAGAGTGTGAGAATTCTTGGAAACAGAAAAAACAATACGCTTTTATATAAGAGCTATCTCTTTAAAACTACCTGAAAAGAGTATGAAAACATAATTAACAAAATCTCAATATGGTCTTACCTTTTAAAAAAATTAAGTCAAAACTAAAAACCACAATTCTCCAGCCTGAGATTATACATTTTAAATCCATTGATTCAACCAATAAATATCTTTTAGACAAGCACAGCTATCCAAACGGAACAGTTGTGCTTGCTGATTTTCAGACTGCTGGAAGGGGAAGACGGCAAAGGATTTGGCAATCTCCGGAAGCCGAGTCACTACTGTTTTCAATTTTCTTAAATGAAAACATACAAACTATCCCTCTTTATCTATTCACCTTCCTTGCTGCAGTTAGCGTATATGAAGGTTTACTTCCATTCGTTCCTCAAAAGCATCTTGCATTGAAATGGCCCAATGATGTCTTAATCAATGGAAAAAAGGTCTGCGGAATTCTTGTTGAAACTAAAACATCTGCTAATAGAATAACCTCTATCGTCATTGGTATTGGTATAAATATCAATCAAAATTCAGAATTTTTCAAGGGCGAATTAAAAAATGCTTCTTCGCTTTTTTGCTCAAAAGGCTGTAAATTTTCACGCATGGAAGTTTTTTCGTCTGTTCTCATATCTATTGACAAAAATCTAACGGAACTTAATCAACGTGTCTATACAGATGTTTTAGCAAAATGGAAAAATTATTGCCCTTATTTTGGGGGGAAAATTAAAGTAGATGATAACAAAAATATCTATGAAGGGATTTTCAAGGATATCTCACAAAATGGGGGGCTAATTTTAGAAACAGATGGAAAAGAAAAAATCTTCTATGCTGCTGATGTTTCTATAATAAAGGAGAACAGGAATTTATAATTGCAAATTGTTGATTATAAATTTCAAATTAATTCTTAAGAGTTCTTTATGAAGGAAATTTTAACCTTTTCAGGAATATATTATCTGAACATCTGATAATTCGCAATTTGATATTTTCAATTTACAATTACAATGGAGTTTTTATATGTTATTAGCAATTGACATAGGTAACACAAACACCTTCTTAGGGATCTTTGATAAGAATAAATTGGTAGAGAGTTGGAGACTCGTAAGTTCCCATACCCGTACCGTAGATGAGTACTGGATCACCGCAAAACTATTATGCAATGATGCAAATATTAGTACTCGTGATTTAGATGGAGCAATCATAGGCTCTGTTGTTCCTGAATTAACCCATAATTTTACAGCAATGTCAAAAAAGTATCTCTCTATTGAACCAATTATCGTAAATCATACTTTAAATCTCTGTTTAAAATTTCTTGTTGAAGAACCTGCAGAAGTGGGTGCAGACAGAATCTGTAATATCGTAGCCGGTAGAGAACAATGTCCTTTTCCTCTTGTTATTGTAGATTTAGGAACTGCTACAACTTTTGATGTGCTAAATGAAAATGGTGATTACATTGGTGGTGCGATTGCTCCGGGTCTAACAACAGCATCTCGTGAATTAACACGAAAAGCAGCACAACTCTATAAAATCGCACTCGAATATCCTGACCACATTATTGGAAAAACCACAAAAGAACACATGCAAACCGGAATATTCGTTGGTCATATTGCTATGATTGAAGGAATTATCGAAAGGATCAAAACAGAGATTAATTGCAGTTCACTTTATGTTCTTGCAACAGGTGGATTTTGTGAAGAGATAAAAAAACATTCGCAAATAATAAAAGAGGCAAATCCACTGTTAACACTTGAAGGACTGTGCTTGATTTATAATAAAAACATAAAGTAATTCCATTCCAGAGGAATAACATAATGAAATATATACAGCTTGGTGAACGAGGTCCTAAGATTTCAACTATCGGATTTGGCGCCTGGGCAATTGGCGGTACGAATTGGGGTAAAACTGATGATGAAGTGTCAAAACAAGCGATTCGGAAAGCACTTGACTCCGGCGTGACATTCATTGATACTGCCGATGTATATGGCTTTGGTCATTCGGAAAACCTCATTTCTGAAATTCTAAAAGAAAGAGGAAAACAGAACATCGTTATTGCAACAAAAGCAGGAAATGATTTTTATTTTGCAAGTGAAAAGGACAATAAGGGCTATGGCCAAATTCGCCAAAGCTATGATAAAAAATATTTAATTTTTGCAGCTGAACAGAGTTTAAAAAGGCTCGGTGTTGATTTCCTTGACATTCTTCAGTTACACTCTCCTGACACCGATAAACTGGATAGAGATGAACCCTGGGAAGCCCTACAAAAACTTAAAGAAGATGGCAAAATCAAACACGCCGGTTGGAGCATTCAGTCATTTCAAGAAACGTCACAGGCATTTTTACTTGATAAGTACCACAATATCATTGATACAATTCAGGTGCGTTACAATCTTTTAGAACGTGAAGCAGAAAAAGTACTATTCCCAAAAGCAATACAATATGGCATCGGTGTGATCGTTAGAATTCCACTTCTCTTTGGCTTGCTGACGGGGAAATTCAACCGCAAAACTACATTTGGTGAAGATGACCACCGTCGAATGAATCTCTCCCCTAAAAAACTGGGTAAATACCTTAAACAACTTGAAAAATTCAAACCTTTCTTCGACAAATATCCTAACCAAACAATGGCACAAACAAATTTACGGTTTTGCATATCCCATCCAGCATGCCATATGGCTATCCCTGGTGCAAAAACCTCACAGCAAGTAACTGATAATTGTGCTGCTTCTGATCTCGGCTCGATTCCTTTTGAAAATATCCCTGCATTAGTTTAGAAAACGGTAGTAGATTATTTCTAATATTTCCAAATCAATGTGCACAAAAGTCCTATTACAATCTCCTATAAAAATGTCATCAGATCATAAACCAAAAAAATTTACATGACTTCTATTATCTAAGACTCTAAATTTGAAACCATGAATAAGCCGTTTTTAAGTTTACTGATTGTATTTTCACTTTCCGGGTTCTCCCTTGCACAAACGAATGAATTTCATGAGGAATACAAATATCGCGTAGATTTTTTATTTATTCCCTCGCTAGATATAACAATGAAAATCAGCTGCCCTACTCAACTCCAGAAAAAGAATGTAAAGATGCTTGAATTTTATACTCATACAAAAAAGGTGTTTAACCATATTTTCCAGATTAATAATTACTATAAATCTGTATATGACTCTAATAATTTTTCTATTTTTTATAGTGAAAAAATTATTGAGCAACCAAATGTTCGGCAAACCTTAACTGCTAATTATAGTGATACACTTGTAAAATATTCCAATAAGAAATCCTTGACTCTTCCCAAAAACACTCACAACTTCTTTTCACTTTTAATGCATGTTCGAAAGATAAACATTGATGAAATGGAAAAGCAAATCTTCCCTGTTGATATTGAGGGACATCTATATGAGGCAAGATTTAAGTATTTGGGAGAGGATATCATTGTTGTGGGCAACAAAGGAATTTTAACAGATAAAATTGAAATTACACTTTTCGCTTTAAATACTGATCAGCCGGCAGTTACAGAGATTACAGATGTATTTAACTGGAAGATTGCTTCCAATAAAGGAAAAAGAAAAATCTGGATTGAAAAAAATAAGCCTCGACGAATAATAAAAACTGAATTCTATCTTTCACCGACGTGGCTAACTGCAAAATTGGTGGAATATGAAAAGTGAAATTCTTAAAAAAATAGGCTCATTCTTTTACCGCTTCTGGAAAGTGATACTTATATGGATTATTCTATTCATTTTTATACTGCTTGGACTTCATTTCGGTCTGGATAAAAAAGTCATTGCTGTTTTTGCATTAATATTTGGAATTTTTAGTCATGCCTTCGCAGGACTAATATCTATCATCGCTATAATCCCAATAATTGGACCACTTATTGTCAGAGTATTATCCTTACCTGTATTCTGGCTACTTAATGCTGTTGGGTATTATGTCTCTGTTGTTGCAATTAAAAAAGGATACAGCAAAGATGTAATTAATTATAGAATTATTACAATAATTTTCCTCGTGGGATTCACCGTCGGGTTTCTAATTGCAAAGTTGATATAATTCATTTTACTACTTTAGCGCTGAACATCATATCACCCTTCTCAATTCGATAAACCACATCCATTCCTTCAACTACTTCACCAAATCGTGTATAATCGAAATCCAAATGAGGTTGGGGAGAAATTGTTATAAAAAATTGCGAGCCTTCAGTATTTCGACCTGCACTCGCCATTCCTACTGACCCTGCGCTATAGCCTATTGGCGAACTTTCCGTCAACAGTGTGAAATCCGGTCCTCCCCATCCATCTCCACGAGGATCACCGCCCTGAATAACAAAATTCGGTACTACTCTGTGGAAATTTAAACCGTTATAAAACCCCCTATCTACAAGATCTAAAAAAGCAGAACTTGTAAAAGGAGCATAATAACCGTCACACTGTATAATAATTGTCCCTTTATCTGTCTCAATCTTTACAAGAGGCGTCAGACCGTGTTGAAATAGTTTAGACAATCCAGGCTGCCTCGATGAAATAAATTGTTCATCGGGATAGAAGCTTTCATCTAATTCATAGAGAGATTCTATGACTTCTTTAGATTTCTCTCTTACGGCAAGAAAATTACTGGTAAGAAAGGGTTTGATATAATCAAGAGCATCCTTCGGTCGAAGCTTCTCAATGGTTTTTAAAATCTCCAGTGTCGCTTCCGCATTCAAATAGCCATCGATATTTTCCATTGCATTGTAGAGGACAGATATAACAGGTATAAAATCACCAACAGGATCACGCATTGCAGCTGCAGAAAGTGCAACTTTTGCAATATCTTTGCTTCTTAATCCAATTTTAGTAATAGTTAAAAGACTATCAAATTCCAGCTTATTTTCTAAGACTAGCTGCTTCGAAACGTTTAATAATCCGTCAAATGCTGGAGTTGATATCGAAGCTCTCCGGTTTTGTGATAATTCTCTTAAAACATCAATTGCGTCTTCCTTTCCCCACTTCGAAAGTCCGACAATTTCATATTCCAATAAGTAATCGGGAAGCGGAAAAATATTTAAACTTCTTATGGATTCAAAACCATACTTTGAGATTAAAAACTGTATTGCCGCACCCCTGATACACTTTGAATGATTCTCAAGCAAACTATAAACAAATTGCAGCTGCTCTTCATTCAAATTTAACTCTACCGGGTAATTATCTAGTGCTGTGGCAATTACATGTGGATTTGAATCGTTAATAGCCTCAAACCAGAGTAAATCACTTCCCGGAATATTTTTAAGTGCTTTAGCTACTTCTATCCTTACCCTCCAATTTTCATCATTAAACAGTTTTTGAAAAACTGTAAGTTTATTACTAAAAGCAATGTTCTTCAGTATAATAGCAATTCTAGCCCTAACTTCCGGGTCAGAACAAGAAGCTGCCTTTATCAATGAGTCTATATAGGGCAGAAGAATTTTGGTCTGTTTTACTCTACTAAGTGCAGCAGCAGCACATCTTCTGTTTATAAAATCACCCTCGTTTAAATTTGAAATAGAATATTTAACTCTACCGAAAGTAACAACTCCTCTATCAAAAAAATTGACTAAAGAGGGAAGAAAAAGATTAGCCGATTCACAATCATCACAATTGTAAACTAAATATCTAACAGTTTCAATATCACCTATATTACCTAACGATATCAAAATCTGCTTTTTTACATTGTAATCTTTTTCATATTTTAGGACCTCCATCAACAGTCTGCGGGAGTTCGAACAATCTAGCAATCCAAGTGAAAAAACAGCGCCCAATCGAACTAATGGTGAATTATCATTTAATAAACTTACTATTTGGGGTGCAATCAATGTGTCCAAGCTATTTCCAGACGCTAAAGCCAATCTGAACCTTATAGTTTTTGAAGAGAAAAGAAAATCATTAAATCTGGAATTAAGGTGTCTATTATTCTGAAGATAAAGTATCGTCTTCTCTTCTTGGGAAAAAGGTTCTTTTGAGCAAGAAAAGAAAAATAAAGAGATAATAATTAAACTTATAATATTGAAAACTTTTATCTTTTTCAATCCTTCCAGAAAGTAGAGATATATGCTCCAGCACCAAGACCGCACATTGGAACAGCTCCCTGGTAGTCAGTATTGTATTCATCGTAAAGTTCAGGTATCAAATTAAAGTTCTGAGTTGCTTGATCATTAATCCAGCTGCGCAGTCTATATGCTTTATTGAAGTTTGTTACCTTTTTCAATGCTGAAATAACCCTTAAGTTGAAAAACACACATTCTTGCCTGTCATACCAATCTTCATTTGCAATTCTACGATAGCCGCGCGGAGAGTTTTTCATACATAAATATTTATCAAATGCAGCGAGAGTTCCTTTACTTACTTTGTCTTGCGGATTAAAAATCCAATTAAGAGCTTCCACAGAAGAAATATCCATATATGATTCGACGTCACGGTCTTCAAGATTTCCTTTCAAGGTATTTTCTTCCGGATCGAACAAATTCTTTTCTACGTTAATTCTAATTTTATTCGCAAAATCCTCGTACCGGTCTGCTCGATCTTCATCATCAATCAAACGAGCTAACCAGGAAGCATCAACCAAACCACGATAAGCACATGCAGAAGTGTAAGTATAATGTTTACCCGGAAGATGTCTCCGGTATGGACCCGAATCAGACCTTATAAGTCCCGTTTCATCAACTAACGTCACCAGCACATCGGCAATCTGACGGGAGATTTTTGGCCAGTAATACTCTAAGAATTTTAAGTCCTCAGTAACTTCAATATAGTGACGCAAGTTCCAGAGTGTTAAACCAAAACCATCAATCTCAATATTAGGTCCATTTTCATTACGGTATGAATTTTCAACACCATTGCCGAAATATTGAGATACTGAAACAGCGTAATCTTGTCCAATACCATGATCTTCACCATACCACATGAAATGTTTATACTGCCCATTACGGCTATTCATAATAAACTGCAAAGCTGCAAGCGCCTCTTCTATATGACCAGTATATAACAGCGCGTTAATAGAATGGGCTTGATCTCGCACCCGGCTCATATTATATCCCGATGGTGGAAGAGATGCAATGATTTGACCACGAGTTGGGAATTCTTCTCTGCACTGCCCCATCTTTAATATAGCCAGGGACTGAAGATACAATCTTCTCCCATTTGGAACTGTTATGTCCGGTATTAAAGTACATTCATGCCAGTCCCGCCACCAATTAACCTCCTCAATAAGTGCAGAAAATCCGGGATGTCTATTTTTAAACTTTCTCAAAAACACATAAGAATTGGGAGACTTATCATAGTAGAGAAAAACGGTGAGCCATTTGCGATTACCTTTCTGATAAGCCCATTTGCCAACATTAACATTTATATCCTTACCAATAATTTCAAAATTTAAAGAAAGGCCATCTATATCATCTCCCTCGATAACTACAAAAAATATCCACATCGGCTTATCAACCGTAAAAGGACAGAAGGCATATTGAGTTAACTTGAAGTTTTCACCTTCCAATTCATGCTTTATTATACCTGTTCCCTCAACAAAACCAGCTTTTTTAGAGGACAAACCTGAAAGTGGAATTTCTTCATCATCGCTAAACAAAACAGTTCTGGCATAATTTATCAAAAGTGGTGTTTCGGTCTGATCGTCGTATTTCTGATAAATATGAGGATAAAAATGAGCAAATTTGAGATTATTAACATCATAATTAGCAGCAGCAATTCCATTGGTGAAAGGAATTTGATAATACGACCGACGGGGAACCTCTTTTATATAGGACTTCTCTGTCTCTGATTCCGTAATGATTTTTAAAGGACCTTTGTAGATTCCTCCTTCAAAGCTTTCATCATATACTTTAATCGCAAGAACGTTGTGGGTTTGTAGAATTCCATTCGGAATAGAATAAAACCGATTAGTATTCCAAGCTGTAGAATAATTGGGAGGAAATGCTCCTGTCGCACCTATCTTCTCACCATTCAGAAATGTCTCATCAACATCGTCAATACGTCCTAAAACGAGAATAAGTGAATCCTGCCCAATTACCGAAGAATCTAAAGAGAAATGATACCGATACCATGCGTATCCATCATACCCTTCATAGTCCTGGTCCTCCCAAAAAGAAGGAACCTTTATAGAATACCAAGATGAATCATTATATCCGATTTTTAACCATGTTGAATCATCCCCAAGCTTGAATAGCCATTTGCCTTTTAAGGGAATTTCCCCATATAAGGCAGAAAGTAACAATAGAGATGCAAGAATTGTCTTAATAAATTTCATATAGTAAATATCACATCAATTATTTAAAATTTCAATCACATTAAACAGATTTACCCAGATAATTTTACACATTTTTAAAATTCCATACCTATTTTAAAAGCAACTTATCTATTTCCCTGGCAACCTCTAAAAAAATCTTCGTTATTGAAGATTCTTTATGAGTTAGCACCTCAGGCATCCCTAAGTCTGAAGTTATGGTCAAATCCGGATCAAGAGGTATCGCTCCTAATAATGGTACTCCAAGACGCTTGCTTTCAAGCTCTCCACCCTGCCCTTTAAAAACTTCTATCTCTTTACCACAGTGAGGACAACGCAAGAAGCTCATATTCTCAACTATTCCCAGAACAGGAACGTTCACCTTTTTAAACATATCAGCGCCTTTTTGAACATCCAAAAGCGCAAGGTCCTGAGGCGTCGTTACCATAATAGCACCACTCACCTTGATCCTCTGCACCATACTTAACTGCACATCACCAGTCCCCGGTGGTAAATCTATTATGAGATAATCAAGACTTTCCCATTCCGTATCATCAAAGAATTGATTCACTAATTTCGCAACCAATGGGCCCCTCCAGATTACCGGTGCATTCTCGCTCACAAACATTCCGAAAGATAAAAAACACATCCCATATTTCTCAATAGGCTGAATTTTTCCATTTAAAACATTTGGAGGTTTATGTATCCCCACCATCATGGGTAAACTTGGACCGTAAACATCAAGATCAAGAACGCCAACTTTCTTACCAATAGTGGAAAGAGCGGCAGCAATATTAACTGCAACTGTAGATTTACCAACCCCACCTTTTCCACTGGCAACTGCGATAACATAATTGACACCTGGAATTTTTGCTTGATGAGCCCAGGGATCTTGAGCTTTAACTTTTGGTTGAACGGGGCACTGTTGCTTTTCAGTTCCCTGAGTATTCAAAGATGCTTTACTCATAGTAATTTCCTCATACTTTCAAGTAATAATTGATTTATCTCTTCTGCTCTGAACTTTGCTTCCCTTTTTAAAACCTCCTATAAAAATCTAATACGTAATTTCTCCAATACTTCCTTCAAGTTCAAGCAACTTCCGCTTTAGTTCTATCCCTCCAGCAAAGCCCGTTAATTTACCCTTTGAACCAATAACACGATGACAGGGAATAATAATTGGTAAAGGATTACGTTTTAGTGCTCCTCCGACTGCCCTTGTCGCTTTCGGTTTTCCCATCCATTCAGCAATTTCCATATAGGAAGCTATCTTCCCAAATGGTATAAGCTCTGTCCAATACAGAACCTGAAGTGAAAATAATGAAGAAATCAAAGTTGTATCAATTTCAGGGAGTTGAAAAACCCTTCCTTCATTAAAATATCTTTTAAGGTCAGACAATAGTTTGACTCCAAATGAAGGTAATTGGGCACCAACAATCATCAGTCCTTTTGTTCTGACCCTATTTTCAGCTTTTCTAAAATGATTCTTTATTATACTTACTGACAAAACACCTTTTTCACTGCAAATAATTTGAAAATCCACATTAGCTCTGCCAATTCCTATGAAAACTCTCTTTGAAGAAAAATTTAAATCTATTACAAACCCAGCCTCTGACATACATTCCTTCAAAAGATTCTGGCATTTCGAACAACTTCTCCAATGCTCAAAATAACTAATTTCTTCAGAAAGTGATAAATTGTGATTTGCAATTTCCTGAGCTAAAGTTCTTGATACATGATCTGTCATGGTTTATACAATTCTAAACCTTTGTAATATAGATTCTTTAGTTCTTCGCTTATACTTCCATCCGGGAGCATCCAATCAGAGTAGGGTTCACCACTTTCTTCCATTTGATAGCGAATACAATATTTTCGGTCTCCTTTGCAATATGACTCTATCCATTTCATATCGAGATTGCCATCTTCATAGAAACTTCTCAACGGACAAACCGGAAACCATTTACACTCTTTACGAAACATCTTCAATCTTCAGCGAAATATTAAGGTTTTAATGTCAATACCTTTGCTCCTTTTTTCATTAACCTGAACCTGTTTGTAGTTACTATCTTGTACTGTCCAGAATTATATAAAGGAGCTTGGTCATCGTAATTCGGATGTTTTGGGATACCACTCTGACCAGTTGGAATAACGCTGTAAATATTCTCAAGGTCATCAAGTGGCATAACAAACCGTAAAGAAGGTCCATCTTTTGTTTCGAAGGGTTCATTAAGACTGAATGCACCACAATTAACCGTTACACCTGAACCGGGTGACGGAAAAGGCCCAACATTAAAACCAAATAATTTGTTAATAATTCCTACTTTCCCTAGCGGGTGATTGTGAGTAAGCGTATGGATTTTACCCCACTCCCATTCTGAAAAATTTGGTGAATAGTCTTTTACTAGGAACTTAATAGCATTTTCAAAAGATTTCAGGAGAATATCCTTTCGCCTCTCTACCACATTTCTCGTAAGAATATTATCAAACCAGGATGATTCACCCCGTTTAAGTAATTCCATGCTATTCCGAATCGAGAAACTCGAAAAGTTTAAAAACTGCTCAAAGATATCTTCACCTGCAAGATCCATTTCATCTTTGTAGATTAACTTCATCATTTCAACTATCATAGTATTAAAAATAGTGGCTTCAAAAGAATTTATATTTTCATAAAAATCCCATACTCTAAGATATTTATAAGCCTTAATTTCCAGGAGGTCAGTTAATTCAGTATCCGGCACCACTTCAAAGAAATATTGTAAAACCTCTTTTGCATAGAATGAATAATCATCAAGCTGAAGTTTTTTCATATCTTCAATAGAAAATTTCTTATTCCTACTTAAAACTTCTACTATTCTACGAAATCTATATTGAGGTTCATAGTGATTGGAAATGTAATATGGATAATCATCTCTAACAAACTTAACATTTGCGGATGCTACAAATCCACTCCGAGGGTTTAATACGAATGGTATTTCATTGTAGGGAACATATCTTCGCCATGTATATTTCGGATCATCTCCCTGGAGAGGAAGAAGCATTTCCCCTCCTTTTCTGATAGGGACATTTCCCATTGAGACAAGAGCTATGTTACCATATACGTCAGCATACGCAACATTTTGACCCGGAACTTTGTAGTATTTTGCCGCTTCTCTAAATTCCTTCCAATTCCTTGCCCGATTAATATCCAGCATACCTTTAAATTCATCCGAAAAATCCTGTCCTGTCCATCTAAACGAAATTGCTTTATCTGAATTATTAAGTAGTTTGTGGATGTTATTAATTATCGGCCCGTTACGAGTAGAATATACTGTAACTGTGGTATCGGTTCTCCCTTTTATCCGGATTGTTTCTTCTCGTGTAATCACTGATTCCCATTTTCTATTATAAAGATATTTATCTCTATCAGGACTTAGAGTTTCTACATAAAAATCAACCTCGTCGGTCATCATGTTCGTAAAGCCCCAGGCAATATTTCGATTGTGTCCAATTACTACTCCAGGCAAACCCGGAAATGTAACCCCAACAACATCAATGTCAGGACTTACGAGATGAACTTCAAACCATACCGCTGGTTGAGAATAACCAAAATGAGGATCATTACATATAATTGGTGCACCACTCACAGTTTTCGTTCCCGATACTACCCAATTATTACTTCCAACATGTGAGGATTCAATTCCAAGAAATTTACTAACGGCAGAGTTCTTACTCCTGAAATCACTTAAAATATCTGAAAAATCTGTAGAATAATCTGGAATTGATTCGGGCCAATCTTTTAAAAAAGTAGGAAGTACCTCTCTGGTTTTTTCAGCACCATAAATCTCAAGAAGTTTGTAAAAGACAATCTCTGCATTCCAGGATTGAGTAAGATCCCAACCCATAAGTCGAACAAACGAGACGCAATTACGGGGTTCCCATTTAATCGGTTTATACCTGCCTATTCTGAATTCCACGGGAAGATTATGTTCATTGAGATCTATATAACTATTTACTCCTTCAACGTACGCCTTTATTATATCAATTACTTCAGGGTTCAGTTTAGGTGTAATTTCTCGAGCTATTTGTCTAATCCCTAATATTCGCAGGAAAATATCCAATTCAACTAGTTCGCTACCAAACGCTTCAGACAACCTACCCTCTGCTACTCTTACCATTTGATCCATTTTAAAAAGACGATGAGAAGCGTGAATATAACCAAGAGCACAAAATAGATCGTGATTATTTTCTGCATAAATGTGAGGAATACCAAAACCATCAGTTATTATTTCAACATTTGCGTGAAGCGCTGGTAGGATTTTTATACCCTCTTTTTCAGGTAATTTTACATGGAAATATAATTTAAAAAATACTAATGCAATTATAACTAATGGAAAAATAATGTACAAAAGCCATTTTATCCACTTCTTCATTGCAATTCCACTTTATGATGTTTCAATTTGCCTTATCAATTCTAATGAGAAATCAACTGCAAGTTGAATTGTCTCATAATCGATATTCTCAATCGTATCAGTGTACCAGCGCCAGTTTGGAATATTTCCATCATCGTCAAGAGCAATAAGCGTAGTGCACGGGTAGCCCTGTTGTGCAAAAACAAGTGCGTCGAAGTATGCACATCTGTACTCGAGAGGTTGAATTTTTAAAAATTCATCCCTTGATGTAATTACAGCACATTTATCAATAAATATTTCATTATATTTCCAGAATAATAACATGCCCTCACCAGTTACATAATGGAGATTGCCTTTACCAACATTATCAATATTTATTACATAAGTATTACCCGGATTTAAATCTGATTTATAATTGTCTATGAAATGTTTTACTCCTTGAATTCCTGCTCCCTCACACCCGGTAAATACTATCCACAGGTCGGTATTTTGTAAAGGGTGTTTCTTCAAATCATTTAAAATTTCAAATATTGCAGCAACACCTGACCCATTGTCATTAATACCGGGAACGAATTTATGAGCAAGTTCTCTATGAATATGAATAAATATGTTTACGATTTGATTAAGTGCAAGTAACACACAAATAAGTTTAAACCACCAAAAATCTGCCCAGTATTGACCTAAAAATGCCCAAGGTATTGTTACTGCGCTCACAATTGTATTAAAGACAAAATTCTCTCTGAATGATTTCACCATTGAAGGGGAAAAAATCATAGAAGCACGCTCTGAGTCATAATGAGCCATCAGTATAAGATTTCTCTTAGAAACGCTATATTTTGGAGGAATTCTACCAATAATATTTTGTGATGTTCGCTTTGGGATAAATGGTCTAAACGGCGTTGACCTTCCCATAAAATGTCTGAAAAACGACAAAAATCCAATAAGTACAAATGCTGTCCCAAGAAAAGACAACCATGGGCTCATTAAAATCCCTGCCATCATAAAAAGTGAGAATAGAATAACTTCCCATGAATAACTTGAGATCGCTTTAAAAGAATCGAACGACCCTTTAATACCCATTTCCTTCAGTACATTTTTAAGAAATTGTGCTGCTGATTTCTCCTCTTTCGTCGTTGTTCCTCTGCGAGGAAGATTTGAAAATTTTTCGAGAATTTGTTTTCCTTTCATAGTGCAATAAATATAATTCATTTTCCATGGAGCAACAAGAAACAATAATTTATTTTCATTTAATTTTTTATATGATAAATTACACCCGCTTTTTAGCAGTGGCTCGGTAGCTCAGTCGGTAGAGCAGGGGACTGAAAATCCCTGTGTCGGCAGTTCAATTCTGTCCCGAGCCACACTCCAAACCCTTTGTAAATCAACAGTTTACAAGGGGTTTTTTATTTTCTACATTTCAGGTGAAATGTAGCCAATAGGGACAAATAGGGACATACTGGGACATAGGGTAGTGACTTTTTGGTGACTTTAGCAGGATACATTTCCTGTGTAAGTGGATATATTTCCGTAGTTTGTGAGGTGTGGGGACAGGGTTATATGAAAATAAAAAAAACCCGGACGGAAATCCGGGTTTAATAATAACTGCGGAGAAAATTCAACGATATTTTATCAATCCATCAAGTGCTTTAACACCGCTTAATAAATTGTCTTCCAATAGGTCGGCATAATGCTTTTCAGTAACTTTAACTGAGGAGTGTCCCAAGAGTTTTGATACAGTAAAGATATCTACTCCTGATTGTACAAGCAGACTACCATAAGTCTTCCGAAACGTATGAATATTGGCATTCTCAATACCGGCGGCTACGTAGTACTTATGTATCTTTTTAAACAGATATTCATAATTAAAGTCAAAGGGCTGTTCATGTTTTTCTGCAAACTTGCGACGGTCAAGTATTTCATATACTGTATCATTAATAGGGATGAACCGGATCTTATTTCTCTTTCCAATTAATTTGATTCTTCTTCTTTGAAGATCAACATTGTCCCAGGTAAATCGTACAGGTAATATTTCTTCTCTCCTGGCGCCGGTATGGAGGTACATTAAGATTAAATCGCGGTAATTTGGATCGTCGGTAACATCCAATAACCGATTAATTTCATCGATGGTAAGAAACCGAATACTATGTTCTTTTTGTTTTGGTCCATTTAATCCTTTTGTAGGATTGTTTTCAAGATAACCATGTTTGATCATGAAGTTGAAGAATGCTCTCAGGGTTCTGATCTCGATACCAATCGTGGCGGGTGTTAAACCATCAGTTTTATATCTTTTATTGATATAGCCTTCCATGTCTTTTAATCCAATTGAACGCACGGTTAGGTTTCCGATATAATTCACAAAGGGCTTATATACCTTTTTCTCTCTTTTAATGGTTGATGCTTCTTTTTGTGTTTCCATAACTCTCAGATAATGTAAGAAAGCCCTTTCGAGGGTAATCTTTTTATCGCTACCGTTGTCAAGTCCGAGTAATATTCTGGACTTTTTATACTCGATCTGTTTTGCTAAGGCTTCTGCTGTTTTTCTGTCACAATATAGGCTCTTAACATGTCGTTTTCCATCAGAATCATAATAGTCAATTTTATATCCTTCACCCTTGCCAGTGATAATTTTTCTAATCGATGCCATTGATGACCTCCTCGTAATATTTGTCAATAGATTTGATTTCTTGAATAATTTGCTCCAGGTTGGATTCTTTAATCCTGATACCAGAGCCTACTCTGTAGACTTGAATGTTGTTTTCATGTACAAGTCTCCGCAGTGTCTTGACAGACACATCCAGCAATGCTGCTGCTGATTTGAGACTGTACAACTGTTCCATTTTTCTTATTCCTTATTTTAATTTGATTTCGTTTTGTTAAAGACCTTTCACTCGTATAACTACCTACAAGTAGTTTTTAAATTGAGAGTAGCGCGTTGCTGCTTACGGCTTCACCAATATTCCAGCACGCAAATGAGTGTTTTGTCCAATTGGCTAACTGGTAGCCGCTTTTACTCAATTAATACTACAACTCACAAAAATTTGCGTGAATTAATGTATATGCATGGTTATTAAGTATTTACAGACTGTGTATAGACTTTTTAAAACCGTGGTTTTATACACAAAATGTTATAGTTTAGGTACAATAAAGGGGCTAAACAGCCCCTTTTAGTGTATCTAATGACATACTCTAATTAGATGATTATACGTAGGTTATGTATTGATATTTTAAAGTTGTGTATAGTAAATCGGTTATACACAGAAATAACCGGTAAAAACAGGTAGATTTTTACGTTTTAGGCGTAATTTCCACCCAATTGGGCCCAAAATCAGAGTTTTCGTGTATATTTGTGTATGAATTTTGTGTATAATTTTTATCCAAATATAAGGTAATAAATACCGTTGATTTTACACTGTAAAAAATTCTCTGAAAAAAATTCCATTTTAAAAATAATTGTGGTTTTCCATAAAATAATTGATTTTCCTCTTGATTCTTTGCCCAAAATGTAGTATATTAAAGTATGGGGCAAAAGAATTATTCACGACGTTTACTCCTAACGGATCCGAAAAATTTTGGTCTGGAATTTTCCGGGAACAGCCTGGAAAATTTCCTGAAATCCTACGAGGATAGGAAAATTTTACCCCGCCCGATCACAATCGGAGATAGATCTCTAAAAAGAGGAACCAAAAGAGGATACTATTTTCCGGTCTTTATTGAAATGATAAAGGATCTGCAGTATCTTCGGGGTACAAAAAAATACAGACCCCTGGGTATCAAAGAATGGTTAGAAAATAAGTATGCCCGTGTATATAATTTATATGACATCGCGGAACTGTTCCGATTGCAGTTTCTGCCAGAGAGTGTATTAGTTGAATATTTAAATAACTCTCACCTAACTAATACCCAGAAAGATAAAGTGATGGCGTTTTATGAAAACCATCCGAGTTATCAGGAGGTAAAAAAGAGCATTCTTAATATGCTCTCTCAGATAAACATCAGCAGTGAGGCTGATATGAGATAATGATAAACAACATATTTTTATTATACAAAGATGCCGGTCTGCTCTATTCATGGAGCGATTGGCATTGTTTTATTTTAAATCAGGAATCAAAAATGAACACAACAATAACAACTGATTTTTATTTAACAGCATACCTGTTAAGTGAAAATATACCCCTTGTAAAACATACGAGGAGTAATAATAAGTCAACTTTTGAATTTACCGGCGATAATATTTCAGAAATCATGGAGAAATATTATTCCGGCAATGCGATGGTTTCAATAAATAAATACGCTGAAGCCATGCGAGAATTAAAAAACATCATGTACAATGATACATCTATACACCAACCAATAAACAACTATGAAAGGAAATATTCTTAATGATACGATTGAGTTATCATTAATTGAAAAGAACTATAATGGCAGCCAGAACATCTGGTTTGAAAGTAAAAAAATACAGATTAAAGACCTTGAAAAGATATTTAAAACAAAAAATTACTCAACGATTAAATGGCGTGATGGAAACAGAAAAGAAAACAACTTTCTATCCTCAGCAGGATATATAGTTGATATTGATGAAGGACTTTCAATACACGACGCCGAGACACGATTAAAAAAGCATAAACTAAATTATATCATTGCTCCGAGCAAGAGCCATACACCGGAAAAGCACCGCTATCATATAGTATTATTATTTAACCGAACGGTTAGATCAATAAATACCTATAAGAAAATAGCAAAACATCTTACATCTGAATTATTTCCGGAATCCGATCAAAATGTTTCTGATGGCGCCAGGTATATTTACGGATCACCGGATACAGTTAATGCCACATCATGGTTTGAGGGTAATTATTTTGAAGTTGATAAATTTGGTGAACTGTGGGATTCATCATTAGAGTTTATGGATTCAGATGATAATACATTAACTGTAGGAGATCTGGATGAATCTGAAAAAACTAAAATACATTGTCCGTTTCACAATGATGAGAACCCATCGGCATTTGTAGAATATTCAGCCAGAAGTGATAACTGGTATATATACTGCTCATCATGTGGTAAAACCTTCTGGAAAGAGAAAAATGCTAACCCCAATGAAGTCAAATGCAAGGACCTCTGGTCACACACTGATAATGTTTACCAATTTGGTATTGCCGGAGAGGAGTTCTTCATTGAAAGAGTAGGATTGAAAAAGTTTTATGCAATGACTGGCTCCAGTAAACCAACGGAAAAGGAAAATATATACCGATATCTTATAAAACATAAACATATTCCACATATCACCCGTGTAGATCACCTTGCTGATATAGATGCTGATAAATCATATTATAATGTTAATCTTAGCGAAGGAGTCATAAAAGTTCATTATTCAGGTATTGAAGACAAGATAAAGGATAACCAGTTCGTAGAAAATTATCTTGAAGATACTTTTAAACAATATAAAGATTTTATCAAAGAGTACCTGGCAGTGTTCTGCTATACCAACTACTTGAAACTTCCTACTCTTGTTCTATCTGGTGATAGAGGAACCGGGAAGTCAACATTTGTAGAGATTGTAGGCGATATTTTTAAACCTTTGACTACAGAGTGGTGCGGCAATGAAAGTAATTTTACACCTGAAGTAGAGAAGAAATTGTTGATAGTAGAAGAGAATGATATTGTTCACAAATCTCAGTACAAGACCTTAAAAAAGTATTCCGGCCAAAAATATTCCAAAGTGAACAAGAAGTTCACTCCGGTATATTCGGTTCGGAATAATATGAATATTATTCTTCTATCAAATGATGCGATTGCTTTGTACGTAAAAAAAGAAGAATTGCCCGCTGATGGAAAAAATAATCAGTTCCTCGTATTCGAATTTCAACAGTTTAAAGGCCCTATTGATGCTTCCATTCAAGATAAGATCCTTGATAGATTAGGACATTATATCAGGACTGAATTAAAATCAGTTTATGATCATCTTAACTTTTCGAGTTACAGGTACAGTATAAATGTACCTATTACAGATGCTGAAAAGGCTTTGTTTAGGAATAATGCAACTGATATAGAATTAGACACCGACAAGTTTATACAGCAATTGAATGATCTTTATAACAGCAAATCGGCAACAATTGAACCGGGTTTTATTGATGAAGGGTTCTTGGTAGCATCAGTTTTTGACACAATATATTTTGTTGAGAAAATCCGTAATAAGGTTATCAGAAATCTTTACTCAAGGCGTTTTTTGAAGGACATTGAGCCAATAAAGAAGCAGATTAACAAAAAAAGATTATATTGTTATACCATGACTGATAGGCTTAAGAATGAAATTACAAAATCTTTTAGTTGTAAATCAGCGCCTGAAAATAGAAATCAACTAAATTTAGGCTATGAAAAGCAATAAAGTGTCCAGAGTGTCCATGAAGTGTCCAAGAAATATGCGTGCTTTGGACACCGTAAATCACTGTATATTAATAAGATAGAACAATGTGTCCAGAGTGTCCATAGAAAATATATAGAAAAAAAATAATTATAATTATGATTACTAAAAAATACTTTATATTGTCAAAAAACACTGGACACTTTGGACACTTTTTAAACCATGCAGCAAGATATTTAAAGTAAAAAAAAGCATTTTTGGCGTTTTCCTATATATATATATAGGAACTCGCCAATTTTGCCTTTTTTGAAAAAAGGAGAATAAAATAATGAATTTATTTGTCCAAAAACCCCGGATTTTAAAAACCAAAAACTAGTATGCTAAAAGTAAAAAGATGTAATTTTCACGAGGAGAAGTTGAGGAAAACAATACCTAAAAGGAGTCAATAAATGAAATATTTTAAAAAATCAAAAGTGAAATTAACAGGCGTTTCACTTGAAGATAATGATATCCAGGTACCTGATAAAGTCGAGGTATCAGAGCGCATGCACAAGGACAAAATCGGGGGATTGTTTGCACCCTTGAGTAAGAAGGAAATAAAAGTAGTGAAACCCAATAATTAAAATCTTCCCTATTTTCAAAAGGAGTCTCTGCAGGGCGGTTTAATATAATACGGGGTACCAACATCCCCAGCAGAGCAAAGTAAAAATGCTTTTTATACTGGAAAACGATTCCCAGAAATTTTTTTATATTTTTTTCAGACTTCTATTAAGCGATTTCTCCAACCACACAACTCATCATGTAGAATGGAATACGGGTTTAAATTTAACGATTTTCTACTTGGTACGGATATCTCACTAATTTACCTGAAAGCCAGGGAAGATAAACCGGTAATAAAAAGAGAGTGTTGATTCCTATAAAAGCGACCAATTTCATATAACGGTTCTGTGTATAAGCCGTTACGCAGCTATGGATTATACACATTGTTGTAGCCAGTTTAATTAAGCTATTATTGTATCTTTTTTATAGTCACAACAATCCAATCCCCCTCTAATACCATTTTTGTAGTACAACCATAATCTTTTGAAATTTGTTCATGGGATCCATTCATCATTTGAAACAATTCATCAGATGTAACTCCCCATCGCCCCTCGTACCCCATGTTCTTAAAATAAGAACCCGAAGGAATCTTAAAGATCAGCAAACTGTCTGATTCTTTTTCAATTACACTTTTCGAATCAGATTCTTTTATGAATTTAGACCAACTATTCAAGAGCCTTTGGGCATAGTTTTTAAAACTAGCTGCACTGCCACTTGATGCTCTTTTCGATGCTCTTGACTCTGCAAATAATTTTCCATAAAACGCCCCATATTCATAAGGGGATACATTATGGCTTTTAGCGAAACGGATTCCTGGTATAAGGTGACTCCAGAAACTATTGACCATACTATTATGTTTCTGTTCAACAGAATATTCAGGGATCGTAAACATTTCTTGACATAGGACGGTTGCTGAAAATGAAATACAAATTGTTAATAAAATGAGTTTCTTCATCGTTGTGATCCTTTTAAGGTTTATGTGGTTTAGATATCAATTTTATCATGTAGTTTTTAAATTGGCTACAACGGTTGGGGGATATGGGAAGTTCGTCCAGTCAGGGCGAATTTGTGTGAAAGACCCGCAGGGTCGTGAACCCCATATCCCCCTGTTGTGCGACCGTTGTTTGGCGTTTTTGTTAATTATCATTTATCATACAAATATATATATTTGTTTAAGATTGAGCATTATTCTTCCATTGTTACCATATGACCCCAAGAGCTGCCAAGATTCCTAAAATGATGAGAATTACCCCTACAACCACGTAAAACCCATGTACCTTCTCACCCCAAAGCATCTTTGACCGAGCAACCATAAGCCGATAAACAATAAAATTGCTTTTTAACAGGGCAGAGACTAACATAAACAAACCTATTGCAATAAATGCTAATCCCCATATTGACTCCATATTCTATTCACCTCCTTTTTCATTTATTGTAAGTAGTGACGAAATATCTAGCCACCTACCTTTTTACCCTTTAAAGTTACATTTTTCGATGACATCTTTATCGCACAGTATACACATCTACAAATGAATATAAATATATTATGGAAATGCTTAGCCAAACAATGTCGTACAACGTTAGTGTAAACGCCATATTGCGTGTATTTTTACTATATCTGTTCTAATAATGGCACATATACTCCATATTTGGGAGGATATGTACCATAATCTCATTATTGATAAATTTATTTTATTCATTTGTAGCAAGTTTTAAACTGTCTATTGGACTTTTTATTTTATTAAATGCACTTTTAGTAATATGTGTATAAATCTCAGTTGTTTTTGAATTTTTATGTCCGAGCAATACCTGTATATATCTTAAGTCTGTGCCTTGTTCCAGTAAATGAGTTGCAAAAGAGTGACGCAAAGTATGTACAGACGCTCTTTTTCCTATTTTACTTTTAAGCAGCGCATTTTTAAAAATATTTTGAACGCTTTTCTTACTGTATTGCCCGCCTTTTTGACCTTCAAACAACCATTCTTTCGGCTTATATTGTTTGTAATATTCTCTCAATAATGTCAGAACCCTATCCGATAACAAGCTGATTCGGTCTTTCTTGCCTTTGGCTGCTTTTATGGTAATCACTTTTCGACTGGAATCAATATCTGATATTTTCAGATTAATGACCTCACTCAAGCGTAAGCCTGCTGAGTATATCAAATAAATGATGCATTTGTGTTTTAAATTTATGATTTGCCGTAGAATTTTTACGACTTCTTCCTCACTTAGTACTACCGGCAGCTTCTTTTCTTTCTTCGGACGTTGAAGATAATATGTGCTTGTTGGTCTGCCCACGACTTTTTCGTAATAAAATTTTATCGCGTTAATTACCTGGTTCTGATAGGAGATGGAGACATTCTTTTTAGTGACAAGATATAGCAAATACGCCCTTATTTGTTCATCTGTAATTTGTTCAGGAGCGTGACCCGGGTAATACGCGAGAAACTGAGAGAAATGTGATTTATATGATTTGACAGTGTTTTCGCTGTATCTTCTTAGTTTTAATATTTCCTCAAACTCTTTGGGAATCTCTGTGCCAAGCTTTCCGGACATGTTTTCCGGTTCTCTTAAAAATTCTGATTGTTCTGTCGCATTTTCTTTTTGAACAGGTGAATATTCATTGTTCATGTCTTCAGAGGGAAGAAATGTTATCTCATTATTAAATCTGTCATTTAGGAAAACAATGTAATCATTCCGGAATGGGATATGCCAGCAATTTAAGGTTTTGCTCCATCGTCTGTCCGGCAATTCCTTAATCTTCCCGACCAATAACGGGTCATAGTCAAAAATCAACAAAACTCTTTGCCTGTTATGATGCATCGCTACCCGGGTGTGAATAATTTCCATAGAGAACGTTATATATTTTAGCTGATATAATCAAGTTGAAATTTTGCGTTGTAATTTGCGGGGGAAAAGATTTTTGAACAAGCCCAAACAGTCAACAAATCTACACCACTTTCTCATTCTTTCAGTCCTATAAACATCCCACCATACAGTGGGACAAAGTGGAGCCCTTATTTTCCTAGAATAAGAACACTAAGAAGACATGTTGTTATGTTTTTTTACAATATTTTACAATAATAAAAGAAAAGGGCACTAGCCCTTCTCCTTCATGCTTTTCAGGAAAAGCACAATATCTTTACAAACGGCAAGAGCGCCATAGACCATAAAGAATTCCATAGCAACTACCGTCCAAAAATCCCCGCGGTTATCACCATCATCCTGATAATCTGCATTACCTGTCCGGCTTCCAGCGTCCTCTTCGTTCTAATCATAGGTGCCAACAAATCCAAATTTTTTCACGATCATGATTCCTTTCTTTTAGCATACTGTTTTTGAACTGCTTCCTTGATCAGTACGGTTATCGGTTTTTTAACCTGCTGTTTAATCTTATACAATATTGCCATGTCATCATCATCCAGTTGAGAAGCCGGCCATGAATAATCCTTCTTCATGTTTTATTCCGATGATGATGTCTAACCCGGCCATGTTTGGTGTAATCGGTACAATGGAACCCTGATCCTCTAAATCTTATAGACGTATTGCTCATTACTCTTACTACTTCGGAACCGCATATGGGACATACTGGATTATCATCAAAATGTGATTGCAACCTTTCAAAGAGATGGTCACAATATATGCATCTGTATTCATATAAAGGCATAATTATATCCTCCTGTTTAAGTGATTTTAACCTTGTTTTTACCATTCTTGACAATGTCGGAAATAGTTTTATAAACGGTTTCCTGAACCTTTCTATCTTTTACATTGTTAATTAGATTCATAACAGATTTCATAAAACTGTTTAACACAAGAGGCTTTACAATACCTCTCTGAGTCTGTGATATGAATATACTGGTACAAACTTCTCTTAATTGTGACTTATCAAGCGCCTCCTCACCAAGAGTTTCATTCAGTTTCAGTACCTTACGGTATATGCTGAACCATAATCCCTCAAAATCATATCTGGAGTAACTCATGTGCTCTCCCTTCCAATAGTTTTGGCAGTCTGATCTTGCTTGACGTTTCCGCAAATACTGCAGAGTTCACCTCACCAAGTTGGGATTCAATCTGCCTTATCTGTTCCTTTATCGAAAGATACGATTGAACATATCCTTCAGGAACTTTTTCGTTTGCAAGGGCCTGATCAAATAATTCATCACTAACGCTACGAGGATCAACATAATTAACAAATTCATCAGCCATCATATCCTTAATGTTTAAGAGTTGTTTTTTCAGTTCATAGAGTTCAACCTTCAGTTTGCCGGCATCCAGTGACAGATCTTCAAGATAGGGATTGGCATTAACCGTCTCAATACTCGCAAAATCCTCACCAAGACCATCTACATTAATGCCAATATCAGACATGAACGTAGCCGTATCCTCATCCATGAACAGGTTCATCTTCTGGGAGTGTATGTCTGTTAGCGGTGAGTAATCATGTATCCTGTCTTTAAAAGCCAGGATCGTATCGTTGAACTTGCTTTCCAGTGTTGAATCAGCCACTGCCGTAAGGTTTGACGGTGTGAATACTTTTATGATATGACGCTTCCCAAAAGGGTCTGATTTATCTCTGAAGTTCCTTGCCAGTTCCTGTGTGTAGAAAAGCACCGGCTTGTCATTTTCAGGATCACGGCAGAGTT